>JBFYOD010000213.1:0-4385 GCA_041303965.1 Candidatus Aminicenantota bacterium | reverse complement strand
GGGACGAAAGCCGCCGAGAGGGCGGTCTCGGCGAAGAGGTCGCGCAGGAGGTTGGGGACGCGGAAGGCCACGTTGAAGGCGTCGGTCGCCGCCCCGACGCCGAAGAGATGGGCGAAGACGGACTCGCGGACAAGCCCCAGGACCCGGCTCACCGCCGTGCCGGCGGTGAAAGAGCGGACGCCCTTGGCGATATCTTCCATGCTCAGGTCATTATTCGATATTTGCGACGGCTATATCAAGGGCTATAATGGGACCCATGAGTTTCGACGACAAGACCAAACCGCCCGACGATGAAGACCCTGGCCGCCATCAAGATGGCCAACTGAAACCCCGCGGCGAGGGGAACGCCTCCGCCTCCGGTTCCGCTGTCAGGCCGGCCTCGCGAAATACCTCCGCTTGAAATAGAGCGCCACGTTGACGAGAGCGATCATGACCGGGACCTCGACGAGCGGGCCGATGACCGCCGCGAAAGCTTCGCCCGAGTTGATGCCGAAGACGGCCACGGCCACGGCGATGGCCAGCTCGAAATTATTGCTGGCCGCGGTGAACGACAGCGTCGCCGCCTTGGGGTAGTCCGCTCCCGCTTTACGGCTGAGGAAGAACGAGACGAGGAACATGACCACGAAATAAATAAGGAGCGGGGCGGCAATGCGCAGGACGTCGAGCGGTATCTTGACGATGAACTCGCCCTTGAGCGAGAACATGACGACGATGGTGAAGAGCAGGGCGATGAGGGTGATGGGGCTGATGCGTGGGATGAACTTCGTCTCGTACCACGTCCGGCCCTTGAGCTTGAGCAGGCTGAAGCGCGTGATGAGCCCGGCCAGGAACGGGATGCCGAGATAAATGAAGACGCTCTCGGCGATCTGGCGCATGGTGATATTGACCGCCGTCCCCTTGAGGCCGAGCCAGGTCGGGAAGACGGTGATGAAGATATAGGCGTAAACGGAGAAGAACAGCACCTGGAAGATCGAGTTGAAGGCGACTAGCCCGGCCGCGTATTCCCTGTCCCCCTGGGCCAGGTCGTTCCAGACGATGACCATGGCGATACAGCGGGCCAGGCCGATCAAGATCAGGCCGTACATGTATTCAGGCTTGTCGCGGAGGAAGATGACGGCCAGGGCGAACATTAGGAGCGGCCCGATGACCCAGTTCTGGACGAGGGACAGGGTCAGGACCTTGACGTTCTTGAAGACGTCTCCGAGCTCCTCGTATTTGACCTTGGCCAGGGGCGGATACATCATCAGGATGAGCCCGATGGCGATGGGGACGTTGGTCGTCCCCGACTGGAACGTGTTGATGAAGCCGACGACAGCCGGGACGAAGTAGCCCAAACCGACGCCGATGGCCATGGCCAGGAAGATCCACAGGGTCAGGTATCTGTCGAAGAACTTGAGGCGCATATTTCCTGGGGTCATGGTTTCTCCTTGCCGAAAGCCTCCTCGATCCAAGCGTGGACTTCGTTGCGGCAGCGGCGGAAACAGGCCAGGATTTCCTCGTCCGTTCCCGTGCAGGCCGCCGGGTCGTCGAACGCGTGGTGGATGTAGTCCTTGCCGCCGGGGAAGAACGGACAATCCGACTGCTTATCGTCGCAGACCATGACCACATGATCGAAGCGCTGGCCTTCGAACACGTCGATGCTCTTCGAACGATGGCCGGAAATATCGATACCGATCTCGGCCATGACCTTGATCGCCCCGGGATGGACCCTTGTCGCCATGGTCCCGCCGCTCACGGCCTCGAACCGCTCGTTGTAAAGGGCGTTGACCAGGCCCTCGGCGATCTGGGACCGGGCGGAATTATGAACGCAGATGAAGAGGATCGTTTTCTTTTTCGCGGGGATTCTCATGGCTGTTCCTCCAAGATCCAACTCTTGATCTCCTCCGGGCGGGGGATGCGGCCGGTACACCTGACTTTGCCGTTGATGACCAGGGCGGGTGTCAATAGGATCCCGAAAGTCATCATTTGCTTGATGTCAGCTACTTTTTCGACATTCGCGGCAATATTCAGCTCGGCCAGGACGTTGATCGTCCGTTTCATAAGGTCTTCGCAGCGCGGGCAGCCAGGGCCAAGTATTTTGATGTCCAATGATGTCTCTTTTTTCAATTCTGGACCTTCAGACCGAGGATTGATGCGCCTCAGCACTGTGCCGCTTCCGGACGTTCTCCCTGACGCATAAAGCGAGACGTTCGATATCCCGAAGGACAGATTCCGAAGCGGTCAGATCGGGGCCGGCGTACCGCCGGACGAACGGGGCGAGGTTCTCCTTGACGCCGCGGGGAATGGTGTAGATGATCCACCGGCCTTCCCGTTTATCCTCGACCAGGTCGGCGTCCCTAAGAAGCCTGAGTTGGTGCGAAACACGCGACTGTGACATGTCCAGGACAAACGTCAGCTCGCAGACGCAGAGATCCCGCTCCATGAGGAGAAGGAAGATCCTCAGGCGGGTGGGCTCGGAAAGGGCCTTGAAAGCTTTGATGATTTCTCTCATTTTATTGCCTCAAATGAATATATTTTCATATATACGATATTTTGTCAATTTTTAGCCTAATTTAAGGCTATTTCAAGGGGGCGACCCACTTGATCTGGTTTGATTATTATGACCATATATGTTAATATTTTCATGTATTTGAAATATCTGGAAATGATGATGGAAAACTGCTCTATTCCCGCTGGTAAGAAAAGCCCGATGGGTAGGAAATGGTGGATATCATTATCGCTCCCTGCCTGGGTCGTCCTGTATCTGAACCTGAGGAATATCGCGGACCTCATTGTATCCGGGTTCTTGAGAATGCCCGCCGGATCGCGCCTTGCTGAGACGCTGCGCTTTTTTATTTACGAGGTCCCCAAGGTCCTCATGCTCCTCGTTCTGATCGTCTTCGGGGTCGGCATCATCCGGACCTATTTCTCGCCCGAAAGGACGCGGCGGCTCCTCCAGGGCAAATCCCTCTTCGTCGGCAACATCATGGCTGGCGCCCTGGGCATCGTAACGCCATTCTGCTCGTGTTCGGCCATTCCCCTCTTCCTGGGTTTCGTCGAAGCCGGCATTCCCCTTGGCGTTACGTTCTCGTTCCTGATCGCCGCGCCGATGATCAACGAAGTCGCCGTCGTCCTCCTCTTCGGACTATTCGGTTGGAAGACCGCCCTGCTTTACGTTTCAACGGGGCTTCTTATCGCCATCACGGCCGGCTGGGTGATCGGCCGCTTGAAGCTCGAACGTTTCGTCGAGCCCTGGGTCTACGAGATCAAGGCCCAAAACACGACCTCCGAGAATGGCCGGACGCCGTTCCGGGAGCGGGTCGCGGCCGGGCTTGCCGCCGTCAAAGACGTCGTCGGCCGCGTCTGGCCGTTCATCGTCGGCGGGATCGCCGTCGGCTCCGCCGTCCACGGTTACGTGCCTCAGAATTTCATGGCCGCGATCATGGGCAAGTCGGCCTGGTGGTCCGTCCCGGTCTCCGTCCTGATCGGCATCCCGCTCTATTCGAACGCCGCCGGCATCATCCCCATCGTCCAGGCCCTGCTCGAAAAGGGCGCCTCGCTCGGGACCGCGCTAGCCTTCATGATGTCGGTCATCGGCCTGTCGCTTCCGGAGACGATCATCCTGAAAAAGGTCTTGAGGCTGCCCCTGATCTTCATCTTCGTCGGCATCGTCGGGACAGGGATCATGATCGTCGGATTCCTGTTCAACCTCGTTTTTTAGTAAGAAGGGGTCAAACCTACTTTTTTCGTAAAAAAGTAGGTTTGACCCCTTCTTAATCGTCGCCGGGCGATCCGAGCATCCGTTTCTGGGCCTTCTTCTCAGCGTAGGGACGCGGGACGTAGACGCTCTCGCCCGTCTGCGGGTCCTTGCCCGTGTGGTACATGCAGGTCGAACGGGTCATCGGCGTCGGGGTGAAGATCTGGACGCCCTCGACCGGTTTCTCCCCGCTTTCTTCGAGCTCCCGGAGGAAGGCGGCGAGCTCGCGGGCTTCTTTATCGGTCGTCCCCGGATGGGCGACCATAAAGTAATACTTGAGGTGCTGGGGCCGGCCGGCCAGGCGTCCACGTTTCCGCGCGCTCCCCCGCCTCCCCGAACCCGCCGGGCCCCGCTCTGCCGTCACCTCGGCGAACATCTTCCGGAACTCCTCCAGGCGACGACGGCCGCCGCTTTTATTCATCAGCCGCAGGACGTTTTCCGAGACGTGCTCGGGCGCTATCTTCAACAGGCCCGAGACATGGTGGCGGGCAAGCTCCCAGATGTATTCCGGGCTCTCGACGGCCAGGTCGTAACGGATTCCGCTCCGGACGAAGACTTTCTTGACGCCGGGGACCTTGCGGGCGGCGCGCATCAGACCAACGAGCCTGCGGTGGGCCGCTTCAACGATCCCGCGTTTGGCCCGTTCCGG
>JBFYOD010000212.1:0-2533 GCA_041303965.1 Candidatus Aminicenantota bacterium | reverse complement strand
GGTGGCTCACCACGTCGCGATCGAGGAAACCGACGCCCGGGACGTCGCCGCCTTCGGCGTTTCTACGATCGAGCACTGGTACGGCATACCCGACGCCGCGCTCAAGGGCTCCCAGAATTTCCCGCCGTCCTATAACTATAACAACGAGAGCGACCGCTTCCGCTGGGCCGGCCGCCTCTGGCGCGAGGCCGACCCCGTCAAGCTCGACGCCATCCTGGCCGAGATGATCGCGAAGGGCGTCGCCTGGGTCCCGACTTTCAGCACCTACGAGGCCTGCCGCGACATGACCCGGGCGCGCAACCTGCCCTGGTTCAAGGAGTACCTGCACCCGGCCCTCGAGGAGTATTTCAAGCCCAGCCCCGCCCGCCACGGCGCCTTCTCCTGGGGCTGGTCGACCGAGGACGAGATCGCCTGGAAGGAAAACTACAAGATCTGGATGAAAGCCGTGCGCGATTTCGCCGACAAGGGCGGACTGGTCGGGGCGGCCGACGACGCGGGCTTCATCTACACCCTCTATGGCTTCACTTTCCTGAGCGAGCTCGAGCTCCTGCAGGAGGCCGGCTTCCACCCCATCGACGTCATCCAATGCGCCACGGGCAACAACGCCAAGTTGATGGGCCTCGAGAACGAGCTGGGACGGGTGCGCCAGGGTTTCCTGGCCGACCTGATCCTCCTAGACGAGAATCCGCTGGCCAATCTCAAATATCTCTACCCGACAGGCGTCCTCGATATCAAGGACGGAAAAGACGTCATCCGCGGCGGCATCAAATGGACCATCAAGGACGGCATCGTCTACAACACGCCGACATTGATGCAGGACGTCAAGGACATGGTCTCCAAGGCCCGCGCGGAGAGGAACCGGTAACCGTTCTTAAAAATTTCTTTACAGGTGGACCGCGGGCTATGCTCAAGCCCTGCCGTTTTCAAGAAGATAATGGCGTCGATTGCCTTGACAGGGGGGTTGCCGTGCTGATATATCAGCTTTCTTGTCCAACATGCGACGCACGATCCAGCTTATCTTCATAGCCCTGTTCCTCGCGCCGTCCTTAGCCCTCTGGGCGGTCGGTGAAGATCCGGTCGTTCCGGAAGGGTCCGTTTCCCAGGCCAAACAGGTTGACCCGAGGACTACCCGGACGATCGCGGCCGTGCCCTCGTCCGAGCCGGTGACGATCGACGGCGTCCTCTCCGAAAGCGTTTGGAAAACGCTCGGGTTCGGCGGCTTCACCCAGCGCGACCCCCTGGACGGCCAACCTGCAACCGAGCCGACGACCGTCTGGGTCGCCTTCGACAATAAGTATCTCTACGTCGCCGCTCGGCTATCCGACTCCGAGCCCTCCAAGATCGTCGGCCGTCTCGGCCGCCGCGACGAGGAGGTCGAGTCGGATTGGTTCGATATCGGCGTCGATCCTTATTACGACCGGCGGAGCGGGTATTATTTCGGCGTCAATCCCTCAGGATCGATCGAGGACGGCACCCTTTCTAATGATGAACAGACCGACTCGACCTGGGACGGTATTTGGGAGAGCGCCGCACGGATCGATGACGGCGGTTGGGCGGTCGAGATCCGCATCCCCTTCGACCAGCTCCGGTTCAAGAAGCAGGACGTCTACGTCTGGGGCGTCAACTTCATGCGGATTATCAAGCGCAAGAACGAAGAGAGTCATTTCGCCTGGGTGCCGAAGGAGGAGAGCGGCCTCGTCTCGCGGTTCGCCGACCTCACCGGACTCGCCGGCATCGCCGCGGGGCGACGCCTCGAGATCTCGCCTTTCGCCGTGTCCCAGGCGAAGTTCAGCCCCGAAGAACCCGGCAACCCGTTCCGCCCCGGCCACGAGCTCGCGGCGAACGCCGGCTTCGACCTCAAGGGCGGCCTGAGCAGCAACCTGACCCTCGACCTCTCCGTCAATCCCGATTTCGGCCAGGTCGAGGTCGATCCGGCCGTCATCAACATCAGCGACCAGGAGACCTATTACAAGGAGAAGCGGCCTTTTTTCATCGAGGGCTCGAGCATATTCAATTTCGGCCGGGGCGGACCCAACGTCTACCGGTCGCTCGGCTGGGACGACCCCGACTTTTTCTACAGCCGCCGCATCGGGCGCACGCCCCAGGGAAACCCGGCGGGCCCCGGGTTCTCCGACATGCCCGATTGGACGACCATCCTGTCCGCGGCCAAAGTGACCGGCAAGGTCGGCCGTGATTTCAACCTCGGTGTCATCAGCGCGCTGACCGAACGCGAATATGCTCGGATCGACGACGACGGAGTCCGCTCGCAGACCGAAGTCGAACCCTTTAGCCATTACGGCGTCGCCCGCGGCCTGAAGGAATTCGGAGAGGGGAGGAGCGGCATCGGCTTCATTGCCACGTCGCTCCTGAGGGACCTCCGGGAGGGGCAGCTCGAGACATCCCTATCCCGAAGCGCCCTGTCCCTGGGCGTCGACGGCTGGACGTTTCTCGATAAAGACAGGGGCTGGGCCTTGGCCGGTTGGGCCGGCCTGTCGACGGTCCGCGGCAGCGCCGAGGCCATGACCGCGCTCCA
>JBFYOD010000211.1:0-7243 GCA_041303965.1 Candidatus Aminicenantota bacterium | reverse complement strand
AACCTACCTTTTGCTGCAAAAGGTAGGTTTGACCCCCTCTTAACGCCGCCGGCAACCGGCGAGCCGCATTTGCACACCGATATTTCGCCGGCGCTCTACGGCGCGATCCACAGGTCGATCCTCAGCGGCTACCTCTCCAACATCGCCGTCCACAAAGAGAAGCACATGTATTCCGGGGCCAAGAACCGCGACGTCATGCTCTGGCCCGGTTCCGTCCTCTTCGGCAAGTCGGCCGGCTGGATCGTCTCGACCGAGGTCGTCAGGACGTCGCGCCTTTTCGCCCGCACCGCCGCCCGCATCGACCCGGCCTGGCTCGAGGCCCTGGGCGGGCCGCTCTGCAAGCGGTCCTACTCCGATGCCGCCTGGGACCGGGCCCGCGGGGAGGTCGTCGCCAAAGAACGCGTCACCCTCTTCGGCCTCGAAGTCGTGCGCGAGCGTCGCATCTCGTATGGCCGCGTCAACCCGGCCGAGGCCCACGAGATCTTCGTCATGAACGGCCTCGTCGAGGGCGAGGTCGACGACCCGCCTTCCTTCCTCGTCCACAACATCGCCCTCCAGCACAAGGTCGAGGCCATAGAGGAGAAGCTCCGCCGCCGCGATATTCTGATCGCCGAGGCCAAGATCGCCAAGTTCTACTCGGAACGGCTCCCGGGCATCCACGACGTCCGCACCCTGCGCAAGCTCCTCAAGGACCGCGGCGGAGACGATGCCTTCCTCCGCCTCGCGGAGGACACGCTCCTCAACTACCGCCCCGAGGACGCCGCGGTCTCCGCGTTCCCCGACAGCGTCGAGGTGGCCGGACACCCCTTCCGGGCCGTCTACAAGTTCGCGCCGGGAGAGGAGGACGACGGGGTCACGCTCACCGTCCCGCCCGAGCTGCTCAGCGCCATTCCGGCGGACCGCCTCGAGTGGGGCGTCCCCGGCCAATACCAGGACAAGATCGCCGCGCTCATCAAGGGCCTGCCCAAGCGCTACCGGAAGCTCCTTGTCCCGGTGGGGGAGAAGGCCGAGACGGTCGCCCGGGAGATGACCCAAGCGCCAGAGGAGATCCCGCTCTTCAAGGCCGTGGCCGAGTTCGTCAAGCGCCGCTTCGGGGCCGACATCCCGCCGCGCGAGTGGGCCCTGGCCGACGTGCCGAGATACCTCCGCATGCGCGTGGCTGTGACTGACCCGGCCACGGGGCGCGTTATCGACGCCGGCCGCGACGTCGAGCTCCTCCGCAAAAAGCTCGGCGCCGCCGACCAGGCCCCGTCTAAGGTCGAATCGCCGGCCTGGCGCGAGGCGGTCAGCGCCTGGGAAAAGACGGGCCTCACGGCGTGGACATTCGGCGACCTGCCAGAGCGCGTCCCCGTCGGAACGTCGCTCACCGCCTACCCGGCGCTCGTCATTGAAAATGAAACAGTCGGCATCCGCCTTTTCGCGACGCGCGCCGAGGCCGCCGCCGCTCACCCGGCCGGTGTCCGCTGGCTGCTGCTGCGGAAGTTCGGAAAAGAGCTGGCCTTCGTCCGGCGCTATCACAAGATCCCGGCCGAGTTCGACCGGGCCGCGCTCTATTTCGGCGGGCGCGAAGCCGTGGAGAAAGCCATCGAGGAAGCCCTGGCCCGCGAGGTCCTAGAGCGCGACATCCGCACCCAGGCCGAATACGCGGCCTACGAAGCCGAGGCCGGACGCACCCTCTTCGAAAAAGGGCATGCCCTGACCCAAACGGCCGTCAAGGTCATCGAGCTGAACGCGGTCCTCCGCGCCGAGCTCGGGAAGGGGAGCGGGGGAGGTGCGGGCACCGGAGGCCCGGGAGGCGGCAAGAGCGCGAAAACGCTCAGCCTCTACGAGCTCAGCCGGCTCAAAGAACGCGTCGTCCCGGAATACCTCGACGCGATCGGCGCCGATCTCGACCGCCTCGTCCCCAAGAACTTCCTCCAGATCTACTCCGTGGCCCGGCTCGTCCGCATATCCCGCTATATCGAGGGGCTCAAGATCCGGCTCGAGCGGGCCAGGATCGGACCGGACAAGGACAAGGCTAAGGCGGCTCAAGTCGAGCCGTATGTTTTCGAGCTCATGCGCCTAGATGCGGCGCTTAGATCGGGGACACAATACCCAATTCCGAATTCCCGGGCGGGTCCGGCGGCCGCGTCTTTAAAACAGGGACAGGGTATAGCGTCCCCGAATCCGGAGAAGCGCCTCGCCGTCGAGGAGCTCCGTTGGATGATCGAGGAGTTCAAGCTGGCCCTCTTCGCCCCGGAGATTAAGACCGCCTTCCCCATCTCCGCGGTCCGCCTGGCCAGGAAGATCCGCGAGATCGACACGCTTGTCTGAGAATTCGTCGGCCCCCGGTGCGTCTCTATCAAGGAACGGACTGCACGGCACGCGGCGTCTTGACTAGCGGAGGCGGAAAATGTACAATAATGTACATAATAGCGAGCCCAACATGAAACAAGTGACGTTCACGGAGTTCCGCCGCAACGCCGCCGCGCTTTTCAACTCGGTCGAGCGGGGAGAAACCGTCCGTATTCTGCGCCACGGCAAGCCGATCGCCGAGATCGTGCCTCTCCCGGCGCCCCGCGCAACGCTCTCCTGGAAGCGGCCGGGCCCGGCGCTCGTGCCCGGATCCCGCCGCGGCTCCCTGAGCGGGGAGATCCTCCGGGAGAGAAGAAGCTCGCGCTCATGAAGACGTTTTTCGATTCTTCCGGCCTCGCCAAAAGGTACATCAAGGAGGAGGGGAGCGACAAGGTCGAGGCCCTCCTCGCCGAAGCGACCGAGGCCGCCGTCAGCCTCATCTGTCCGCCGGAAATTATATCGGCCCTTTCGCGCCTTCGCAGGCAGAGCTCGATCTCGGCCGCCCAATACGACACCGCAAAAAAGGCCCTCTTCGAAGACATCGAGGATATGTCGGTTTGCGCCATCACGATCCCCGTCGTCCATGGGGCCATCGACCTCATCGAGCGCCAGCCTCTCCGCACCATGGACGCCTTGCACGTGGCTTGTGCCCTCGAGTGGCAGGCCGACCTTTTCGTTTCCTCCGACAGGCGCCAACTCGCCGCCGCAGCCAAATCGGGTCTTCGCGTTCTCCAGGTCTGAGATACAAAGATCGCAGTCTAAAAAGGAGGCCGCTCTGTTCACAAGGAAGCGTCAACCCGCAGCCCTGATTAAGCCCCATAAAGTATGGATGGAAAAGGAGGTCTCGGAGGAGGAAGGCCTGGCAGCCGCGGCCGGAGCACTCGCCGACTTCGATGCCGACATCGACGAGATGATTGAAGCCGTCTATGCCGCCCGGGCGAAGGCCAAAGGCTGGAAACTCCCCGCAGGCTAAGGCATCGCCAGATAGGTGAGAATTCCCGCATCCGTGCGGCGTCCTCTCTTATGAAGGCCGGGATTGACAAACCCCGCAATACACCTTATAATACACATTATGAGGTGTATATTATGAGGACGAACATCGTGATCGACGATGGTCTCGTGGAAGAAGCCATGGCTCTTTCGAAGCTGAAAACGAAGAGGGACGTCGTCCACAAGGCCCTCGAGGAGTACGTCCGCGTCCTCAAGAAAAAGGACCTTCGTGAACTCAGGGGCAAGATCCGGCTTGCGGATGGCTACGACTACAAGAAGCTGAGGGCGCGGTGATCCTCGTCGATTCCTCCGTCCTGATCGATTACCTGGAAGGACGAGAGAGCTCTCCCGTGAGCCGGTTTATCGAGGTCCTGGACCGCGGCATTCCCTTCGGCATCAGCCCTGTCACGATCCTCGAAGTCCTTCAAGGCGCCGCGACGGAGAAGGATTTCTCGACAATGCGTGATTATCTCGGGAGCCAGACCGTTTACGGCCTTGAAGGGGGCCTCGAATCCTACGCTGGGGCCGCGAAGATATTCTTCGATCTGCGCAGAAAAGGGAAGTCCGTCCGGAGCTCGGTGGATTGCCTGATCGCCCAGACGGCCATCGAACACGGACTGCTCCTGCTGCACAACGATTCCGATTTCGATCGGATCGCCCAGGTCTCATCCCTCAAGATCTATGGTAGAATCAAATCGTGAAACAAGAAACCACCCCTTCTTCCTGGGTCGCCTCCCGCGACGCCGCTATCGCCGATTTCCTCGACCGCTTCGCCGACTGCCCCGACCGCGACGTCCTGGCCGACCTGATGGTCGCCATCACCCGCCTCGCCCGCGACGGCGCCGGCCGCGGCGAGCTCAAGATGCTGACCACGTCCTTCAAGGAGCTGCGCTACGCCTTCAAGGTCTTCGCCCCTTATCGCGACGTCCGCAAGGTCAGCATCTTCGGCTCGAGCCGCACGCCCGCCGACCACCCCGATTACATCCAAGCCGACGCCTTCGCCCGCCGCATGCGCGAGCGCCGCTGGATGGTCATCACCGGCGCGGGCGACGGCATCATGGGCGCCGGTCAACAGGGCGCCGGGCGCGCCGCCAGTTTCGGCGTCGCCATCCGCCTGCCCCACGAGCAGACGACGAACGTCACCATCGCCGAAGACCCCAAGCTCATCAACTTTAAATACTTCTTCACCCGCAAGATCCTCTTCCTCAAGGAGGCCTCGGCCATCGCCCTCTTTCCCGGCGGCTTCGGCACCCAAGACGAGGGCTTCGAGTCCATGACCATGATCCAGACGGGCAAGACCAACCTCATGCCTCTCGTCATGGTCGACGCCCCCGGCGGCACCTACTGGCAGCACTGGCGGACCTACATCAAGGCCGAGCTCCTCCACAACGGCATGATCAACGAAGAGGACATGAACCTGTTCAAGCTGACCGACGACGTCGACGAAGCCGTCGCCGAGATCACCAACTTCTACCGGCGTTACCACTCGATGCGCTACGTCGGCCCGCTCCTCGTCCTGCGGCTCTCCTCGCCCCTTCCTACGGCCGCGCTCGAGCGTCTCAACGACACCTACGCCTCGATCCTCACCGAAGGCCGCATCGAACAGCACTCCGGCCCGGTCGAGGGCGAGGGCGAGGACGCCGAATACCCGGGCCTGCCGCGCCTCGCGCTCGCCTTCAACCGCAAGAACGTCGGCACCCTGCGCCTTCTCGTCAACGACGTCAACGCGGCCTAATCGCCGCCAACCAGCTTGTATCCGAATTCCTGGAAGTGCGGGTCGAAAGCGAAGGCCGTGCGGACGCCGGTCCGCCGCATGACTTCGAAACTCGCGCAATCGACGAGGCTCAAGGCGCGCCGCCCCGCCGCTAGGTGAGCCCCTACCGCGGCTTCGTGGACGTCCCTCGTCACCCAGACAATGCGTAGAACAGGCACGACATCGCGCTCGAAGACACGCACCGCCTCCATGCCGATCCGCCTAGTTAAAACAGCCGACGTCTCCACGAGGACATAGTTGTGGCAAACGAGGGTGTTATCGCCTTTCAGCATATCTTCCCAAATCCGCTTGGCCGGGGCGTGCCGCTCGTCGCCCCTGTCAAGGACTGCCAGGAGGGCGCTCGTGTCGACGAGGACGTTCATCGCGAGCCTCCGGCCTTTTTCGAGAGGTCCGAAGCTCCAGGATCCTTGCCGGCGCCGTCCACCGCCTGCTCGTCCGCGAGATAACGGTCGTGGCCTACCGATAGGTCCGGCACTCCGGATTCGAACCGCCCCGCCGCCTCGATCGCTCTTTGCCTCAATTCCTTCGCGTCGGTGATCACCGACGGGCCGGGCGACCCGTAAACAACCCGGGATTCTCTCACCGACTTCCCCCCGGTGTCGGCCCAAGCGGACCTGTCCCACTCGGCACGCATTGTGTCGATATATTCCCGGCTGTCCCCCTCGATCGAGGTCCAAGTCCCCGCCGTTTCCCGGAGCGCTCCGGCGAGGCTCTTCTCAGGCTCTTTCCGACGGAATTCCCGGATCGCCCGGCGGACGACCTCGGCGCTTGATATCCTGTGGCGCTTGCCGAAGCCGTCGAGCCATTTCTTTTCGTCGACCGGGATGGAGATGATCGTCCTTGTCATACGGGCCATGCGCACCTCCCAAATATATGACATATATATATCACATAATGATATCAAGTCAAGACCAATCCTATTACCTCTTTAAATTGTCTTATTTGATTATTTATCAATAAGATAACGCAGCCAAGCTCGATCAGCAGAATTAAAGCTCGCAAGCTCGATCAGCAGACCGTCACCACGAGGCCCGTTCTGCTGATGGAGTAATCGAAGAAACGTGCGTTGTCGTTAGGCGGCTCTTTCTCCAGCATCCGTCTGACCGCCGCCGCGTCCTCCGGCGACTTGCACGCCATGAGCAAGAAACCGCCGCCGCCCGCGCCCAGGAGCTTTGAGCCCAACACATGCGGCCTGATCCGTGCCCTCAGCTCTTCGATGACCGGGGTCGCGTGGTCCGGATCGAGGTCCACGTTGAGCTTCCAGGCGACATCGATCAGCTCGCCGAACCTCTCCATATCCCTCATCCCCATGGCCTCGGCCATCAATGGCGGAAACGCGTGGAGCAGCCTCAACGTCCCCATCGCGCCCCTGTCCCTGTCGAGGTAACGTCCGACGACCTCGTGCAAAATGTTCTTGGCCAACCGCCTCAGCCCCGTGTAGTAGAGGAGCGTCCGGCCGCCGTTCGCCGCCGGGTCAAGAAGGTCCGCGGGCACGAAGTGGATGCGCGGGTCCGGCACGAGGCCCTTTTCAGCGGTGATCATCTTCACACCCTCGACAGCCCCTCCGATCTGGTCCTGCCAACCGCCGCCCGTCGTCAGCTCCTGTTCGAGTTTCAGAACGGCGTGGAAAAGTTCGCGCGCGGCGAGCGGCCGCCCGACGACCCTGCCGATGATCGACATGAGGACGGTCCCCATGATGCTCGACGTCCCGAGCCCGCTTCCGCTCGGGATTGCCGCGAGCGTCGTCAGCTCGATCCCGCCCCCGAAATACCGAAGCATCCCGTCGAGCGTCCGCGTCCCGGCCGGCCATCCCGCCGCCTCAGGCGCGAACCCGGCAAGCGCCAGCGCTGCCTTGGCCAGGGCAAACTGGCTCCCCGGCTTCCGATAATCCTGGAGCTCCTCCAGGGTCCTGACGACAACCCTAGTGCTGTGGTCGATGGAGTTGATGCGGATCTCGCGCTTTTCGATGACCCGGGCATAGGCCTGAATAGGGGCCTGGCCATTGAGGTTGACAGCCGCGTTGATGACACACCCGCCCCGCTCGAGAGAGTAGGGGGGAGTGTCGGTCCAGCCCCCGCCCAGGTCGAGCCTGGCCGGTGCCCTCCCCCAGACGATCTCGTCACTTCGCAGGACATTCTTCGGAGG
>JBFYOD010000210.1:0-30780 GCA_041303965.1 Candidatus Aminicenantota bacterium | reverse complement strand
ACGCTCGATCTGCCCCACTACTGGCCGATGCGAAGCCCGAGCGGGAAGAACATGCTCGTCCAGAAAACGGAACCCTACCCCCACCACCGCTCGTTCTGGTTCGCCGATACCGTCCGTCCGGACGGAGGCGAAAGGGACGTCAGCTTCTACAACGCCCTGTACAGCGGGGTCAAGACCGAGGCTGGGGAATACGTCCCCCCGTTCCGCGACAGGATACGTCACCTGTCTTTTGACCGGCTCGAGGCGCGCGGCGGCCGGGCCGACATCGAAGCCCGGCTTGTCTGGGAGATGGACGGAGGACGTCCGGTCCTCGACGAAAGGCGGCGGCTCGTCGTCCGCAGTCTGGGAGCGGGGGAGTACCTCCTCGACCTGACCTGGGTCCTCACGGCCTCACGAGGCGAAGTTCTCTTCGCGAGCGACGACGTGCACTACGCCTGGCCTTTCCTCAGGCTCGATCCGGTCTTCAGCGGCGAGAAGGGCGGCAAGATCACCTCCGACACGGGGGCATCGGGACAGGAAGACACGAACCTGAAGCCCGCGCTCTGGATCGACTATTCGAACTCCGTGGAGGGGGTCCCGGAAGGCGTGGCCGTTTTCCAATGGCCGGACGGCCGGGAACATCGCTGGCTGACACGGGAATACGGGACCTTCGGACCGCGGCGGCCCGATGACCGTAGCGGAAAACCGTTCACTCTTAAAAAGGGCGAGTCGATCACCCAGCGTGTCGGCGTCCTTGTCCATAACGGCGATGACGCCGGCGGCCGTGTCGGCGAGCGCTACAATAAGTACGTCAAGGGCGCATGGAAATGAGCCCGCGCCGGCCTCTCGTCTGACCTGTTGTTCGGGGGGGGCCGGAAAGCGGCCGGCCGCGGACTTTAAGATCCTGCCAACCCGGTGGGCCTGCCGTCCGTCTAATGGGTTGAAAGCCGGAGAATGACCCTTATGGATGAACGAGCGCTTATCGAAGGAATGGCCCGGGGCGACCGGGCGGCCTTCCGCGAATTCGTCGAACAGTACAAGAAGAAGGTCTTCTACCTAGCCCTGGACATGGTCGGCAATGCCGTCGACGCCGAGGACATCTCCCAGGAGGTTTTCCTCAAGGTCTTCCGGTCCTTCGCGACGTTCCGAAAGGACGCCAAGCTCGGCTCGTGGCTCTACCGGGTGACCTACAACGCGTCGATCGACCACCTCCGGAGGAAGGAATTCGTGCCCGAACCGGTCGGGGACGATATCCTCGAGTCGCGGAGCCGGGACGACAACGCGGGCCTGCCCCACGGCGGCGCGGTGGACCCGGCCGCGGCCGTGGAATCGAACCAGCTCCAAGCCCGGATCGCCCGCGCTCTGGAAAAGGTTTCGCCCCAGGAAAAGGCGGTCTTTCTTCTCCGCCACTACGACGACCTCATGCTCAAGGACATCGCCTCGTCCCTCGGGCTTTCCATCGGGTCGGTTAAAAGCTATCTCTTCCGGGCCGTCCGCAAGCTCCAGAAAGAGCTGGGCGGTTCCCCCCTGATCTCCGGCGTGGAGGCTTCCCATGATTAGCTGCCGAACGTCCAAGGACCGCATGATCGAGGCCCTCTACGGAGAGCTCGGTCCATCGGAGAAGGAGCGTTTCGACGAACATCTGCGCTCCTGCCTGGATTGCGCCTCCGAATATTCGGTCCTTGGGGCGACCCTCAGGGTGATGGACCGGCGCGAAAGACCCGACCCCGGGCCGGCTTTCTGGGACGGTTATTGGGACAGGCTCTCCCGGCGGAAGGTCTGGGAAGAGGCCGGCGAATCGACCCGGACGTCCCTCGGGGCTCGCCTTGCCCGGGTCCTTTCGAAGATACCCCGGTGGTCCTATCAGGCCGCTGGAGCGGCCGCCCTGCTCTTGGTCGGGGTCCTGATCGGAAGCCGCCTGATCAACACGCCCGGCGGAACAGGTAGGGTGGATACGGCCGCCGGCTCCATTACTCCTTCCGGGGCTGTGGTTCAAGCGGAAAATTACATCGAACGCTCCAAGGTCCTCCTCCTGGGCCTGGTCAATTACGACGCCGCCACTGAAGACGCCTACGCCTTCGACCTCGGCGGTAAAAAGACGATGTCCCGGGAACTGGCGGCCCAGGCGCCGGCGATCCGCGGCGCCCTCAACGCCCGCGGCCAGAAGAGACTGCGCGACCTCGTCTCCGACCTCGAGGTCATCATGATGCAGATCGCCAACCTCGGGTCCGGGCAGGACGTCGAGGGCGTCGAGCTCATCAAACAGGGCGTCGACCGGAGAGGGATCTTCCTCAAGATCGACCTCGACCGCATGGGAAGGGACGCCCGGGGCCCCGTCGACCCGGCCCCTCCCGCGGGGGAGACGAAACTCCCCAAGAAAAACAAGATATAAGGAGATTCCCCATGAGAAACCCTAAAGCACTGTTCCTCGGAGCGGTCCTCGTCCTGGCCCTGGCCGCGGGCCTCGCCGCCTCGGCCATCATTCCGGCCGAGGACGTCCCCGGCCAGGAGAAGGACGCCGTGGCCTACAAGCAGGCCTATTCGCTCGTCCTCGAAGAGAAGTGGCCGGCCGCGAAGACCGCCATGGACGATATCGTCCGCCAGCACCCGAAAAGCGCCTGGGTCGACGACGCCCGCTTCTGGTCCTGCTACGCGCTCGAAAAGACCAACCAGTCCCCGGAAACCGTGTTCAAGTGCTACCAGAAATTCGTCGACGCTTTCCCCGAGAGCGAGTGGACCGACGACGCCAAGTCGAACATGATCCGGATCGCCCAGGGCCTGGCTAAGTCCGGCAAGCCCGAATACCAGACGATCATCGAGTCCTACCAGGACGCGGAGGAGGACGACATCAAGATGACGGCCCTCTACGCTCTTCAGAACATCGGCGATGTGGACGCCCTCAAGACGATGGTCGACCTCTACGACAAGTCGACGAGCTCCAAGCTCAAGAGCCAGCTCGTCTTCATGCTCGAGGAGATGGAATCTCCCGTGGCCTTCGCCAAGCTCCGCGACATCGCCCTGAACGAGAAGGACGAGGAGGTCCGCCGCGGCGCCCTCTTCGCCGTCGGTTCCCGGGGCGGCCCGGAAGCCGTTCAGCTCCTGAAAGAGATCGTGGCCTCGAAAGCACCGGAGGATATCCGCCGCAACGCCCTGTTCGCCCTGGCCGAAACGGAGGACCCCGGCATGGTCGCCCTTCTAACGCAGGTCGCCATGACCGATCCCGATCAAGAGATGGCCCGCACTGCCGCCTTCGCCCTCCAGGAGATCAAGGGCAAGGAAGCGACCGACGCCCTGCGCCGGATACTCAAAGAGGCCAAGGACACGGAGATCCGGCAGGCCGCCCTTTTCTCGCTCGCCGAACGCAAGGACGTGGACTCGCTGCCCCTTCTCAAGGAGGTCCTGCTTGCCGGGACCGATAAGGAGATGGCCCGCGCCGCCCTTTTCCAGATCGCCGAGATCGAAGGCAAGGAATCCCTGGCCATCCTGCAGCAGGTCCTGGCTTCGTCCCCGGACGTCGAGTTGAAGCGGGATGCCCTTATGGCCATGGGGGAACACGGCGGAGCCGAAGCGAAGGACGCCCTTCTCAAGGTCGCCCTGACGAGCGTCGACGACGAGATGGCCGAGATGGCCGTCTTCGCTCTCGCCGAGATCAAAGAGGATGTCGGCTCCGACGTCCTCCTCGACGTGATGAAGAACGCCAAATCCGGCCGAGCCCGCCGGGCGGTCCTCATGGCCCTGACGGACGAAGAGGGGGGCGCTCCGGTCAAGGTCCTGGTCGAGATCATCAAGACGGAAACGGACCGGGAGCTCAAGGAACATGCCCTTTACGCCATCGGCCAGACCAAGAGCGACGAAGCCGTGGCCATCCTCCTCGAGATCGCCAAGGGCAGGGACGCCCGCCTGGCCCGCGCCGCGGTATCGGCGCTGGGCGAGATCGGCACCCCCAAGGCCAAGGCGGCTCTGCTCGAGATCCTCGAGAGGAAGCTCGAGGATCCCGGGAACTGAGGGAGGAGGCGGGTCATGCGCCGGATCTTATTCCTTCTCGTGGTTATCGCGCTCGCGGCCGGCCCGGCTGCGGGCGACGGCGGGAGGGCCAACCTTCCTCCGGCTGAGATCCTCCGCCCCCCGGCGGAGTCAGCGACTCTGGACGCGAAGTCGGACTGGGCCCTCCAAGCGTCCGCGAAATACGGGACGGGCCGGGGGTTCTGGGTCGGTTACAGCATCGAACGGCTCATGGGGGAAAATTCCCACATCGGTTACATCACGAATGGCGGAAGCGGACGGGACCTGACCATTGCCGAGGTCCTCGCCGGTCTCAAAGTCACGGCGAAACCCTCCGCCGCGGGTGAAGACCTGCGTGCCGCGGCCAGGGCCGCCCTCGACGACATCGAGCGCCAAGGGAAGCCGGAGAAAAAGGCCCTCAAGGAGCTCGGTTTCTTCCTCAAATACGAAACGGGTAAGCCGCCGGTGCTTACCGATATCTGCATGAGCAACCTCGACCTGGCCTTTGATTTCGAGGGAGCGCCGCTCTTCTGGCTGGGCAAAACGCCGGAAGAACAGAGCCTGGCCCTAATCAGGGCGCTTGACGGCCCGGATCGCGGGGACAAGGTCCGCGAAGGGCTCGTCGCGGCGGCGGGGTGTCACGGTTCACCGCGGCTCGTCGTGCCTTTCCTCGAGGGGATCCTGAACGGGAAGGCGTCCGATAGACTCAGGAAGGACGCGGCCTTCTGGATCGGCCAACAGAACGACGCAGCCGGCCTGCGGCTCCTGGTCAAAGCGGCTCGCGGCGACAAGTCGGAGGAGGTCCGCGAGGGGGCCGTCTTCTCCATCAGTCAGGTCGAGCTTCCCGAGGCCGCCGACGAGCTCATCGCCCTCGCCCGGAACACGGAGTTCCGGGACTCCCGGAAGCAGGCGGTCTTCTGGCTCGGTCAGATCGCGTCGGAAAGATCCGGGAAAGCGTTGGAAGAGTTCGCCCGCAAGGACGGCGATATCGAGATCCAGGAGCAGGCCGTGTTCGCCCTGTCGCAACTGCCCGATAACCAGGGCGTCGACGCTCTCATCAAGCTGGCCAAGACCCATCCCGACCCGCGCGTACGGAAGAAGGCCGTTTTCTGGCTTGGCGAATGCGACGACCCGCGGGCCCTGGAAACCCTCATCGCCATTATCAAGGGGAAATAAGCCCCATATCTCGAGCAGGTTCTTCTTGTCTACCGCCGGCGGGGAAGGGGGCTTTTGATTTGACATGGCCCCGGCCTCGTGCTACATTCCGGACGAGAGGAAGGGGAACCGTGCAAGAGTCAGGTGAGGACCGCTTTTTTGAGACCACCGCATCGCGCAAGCTGGTCGACCTCATCGAGCGCAGCGCCGGAGAGCTGACCACGGGCTACGTCGAGGACATCCGCCGCGACCCGAGGATGCCCAGCTATCAGGGGTTCGACCAGAAAGAGATCTACAGAAGGGCTTTCCGCGTCTACAGCCAGCTCGGCAAGTGGATCTCCCACGAGACGACCAAGGACGAAGTGCGGAGCTATTGGACGGCCCTGGGCCGTCAGCGCCGGCGGGAGGGATTCCCGTTCTCGGAGATCGCCCTGTCGCTCTGTCACATCCGGCGTCTTCTCTGGGGGAAGATCCAGGCCGCCGGCCTGCTGGAAACCGCCCTCGACCTGTACCAGGCCATGGATCTCTACCACAGGGTCATCGTGTTCTTCGACCGGGCGATCTACTACGCCGCCGTGGGGTACGAAGAGAGAGATTGAGGGAGCGGGCCGGCCTCTACATCCACTTTCCGTTCTGTGCGGCCAAGTGCCCTTACTGCCATTTTTCGAGCCAGCCCTGGACGCCGTCCGCCTTCCGGACCTGGCGAGAGGGCTTGGAACGGGAGGCCGCTCTGCAGTTGGCGCCCGGCCTCGTCTTCGACACGATCTATCTCGGGGGAGGGACGCCGTCCCTCCTCGAACCCGGCGATATCACCTGGCTCCTCGACCTCGCCCGGTCCCGTTTTTCTCTGCAGGTCCGCGAATTCACTCTCGAAGCGAATCCCGGCGGCGGCGGAGCCGACCGTGTGCGCGGCTGGCGCGAGGCGGGTGTGACCCGGCTGAGCGTCGGCGTCCAATCTTTCGACGAAGCCGTCCTGCGTACGCTCGGGCGGCCTTACACGGCCGAGGAGGCCTTGCGATTCTGCCGGGCCGGCCGCCTGGCCGGCTTCGACGCCCTCTCGATCGACCTGATGATCGGCATCCCCGGCGAAACGCCAGCGGCCGTCGAGCGCTCCCTCGATGCCGCGCTCGACCTTGAACCGGACCATGTTTCCCTCTATATCCTCGAGAACGTCGAGGGGCTGCCTTTCGAGGAGGTCCTCATGCGTCATCCCGTCGACGAGGACGAGGTCGTCGAGGCCTACGAAAGGACCCGGGACGCGCTCGAGGCGGCCGGTCTGCGCCAGTATGAGATCTCGAACTTCGCCCGGCCGGGGCGGGAATGCCGACACAACCTCAAGTACTGGCGTTATGAGCCATTCCTCGGCCTCGGACCCTCGGCCGGCTCGCATACCCCCGGCAGGCGCTGGTCGAACACGCCGTCCCTCGAAGATTGGTCGGCCGCCCTGATACGCGGGGAGTCGGCCCGGGAGGACGCGGTCGAACTCGATCCCGCGGCCGCCGTCCGCGAAGCCCTGATCTTCGGGCTGAGGCTCGTCGAAGGGATCGATCTGGCCGCCCTCTCGGAACGGTTCCAGGTCGATGCCGGGGCCCTTTTCGGCCGGGAGATCGGGCAGCTCGCCGACGAGGGGCTCCTTGTCCGCGAGGCGGACCGCATCAAGATCCCCCGCGATGGATTTCTGACCTCGAACGCGACCTTTTCGAGGTTTCTCTAAGTTTCCGGAAGAATTGCTTTTCGTCCGGGGACGTCATAAAATCAGGTTTCCATCCCGACGTGAAGGAGTCCTGATGAAAACCAAAAAGCTGGCCAACCTCGTGACCTTTCTGCTGGCCCTGACGAGCCTGTCCTTCGGGCCCCAGGAAGGCCGCGTCCTCCGCTTCCCGGCGGTCTCGGCGGACCAGATCGTTTTCAGCTATGCGGGAGATCTCTACACGGTGACCCTCGCCGGGGGCGTGGCCCGCAAGCTGACCTCGTATTATGAGGGCTACGAGGCCTTCGCCCGCTTTTCGCCGGACGGCAAGTCCATCGCCTTCACGGGCGAGCACGACGGGAACCGGGAGGTCTATCTCATTCCGGCCGAAGGCGGCGCCCCGAAACGGCTGACCTACACGCCCTCTCTCGGCCGCGACGATATCTCGGACCGGATGGGGCCGAATAACCTGGTCATGGGCTGGACCCCCGACGGCAAGAACGTCGTTTTCCGGTCTCGCATGCGGGAATGGAACGATTTCAACGGCCAGCTCTACCTCGTTCCTTCGACCGGGGGCGCGTCCGCCGAACTGCCACTGCCCCGGGGCGGATTCTGCTCCTTCTCGCCCGACGGCACAAAGCTCGCCTATAACCGCATCTTCCGCGAGTTCCGCACCTGGAAGCGATACCGGGGCGGCATGGCCGACGACATCTGGATCTACGATTTCGTTTCGAAGAAGGTCGAGAACATCACCAATAATCCCGCCTTGGACCTCATCCCCATGTGGAGCGGCGACCGGGTTTATTTCGTCTCCGACCGCGATGAGCACAAGCGGGTGAACCTCTACGTCTATGACCTCCGGTCGAAAGAAACGCGGAAGCTGACGACCTTCACGGATTACGACATCAAATTTCCCTCCCTCGGCCCTAACGCCATCGTTTTTGAAAATGGAGGGTATATCTACAAGTTCGATCTGGCCACGGAGAAGACAGACAAAGTGCCCGTGATCATTTCCGACGACGCGATCGGCGCCCGAAGCCGGCTGGCCAAGGTCGGCGACCAGATCACCAACTACGAGATCTCGCCGGACGGGAAGCGCGCCCTGTTCGGCGCCCATGGCGAGATCTTCACTGTTCCCGCCCAGTTCGGGAACGTCCGCAACCTCACGGGGACGCCCGGCGTCCACGAGCGGGCGCCCAAATGGTCGCCCGACGGGAAATGGGTCGCCTATATCTCGGACCGGAGCGGTGAGGACGAGATCTACCTCTTGGCCCAGGACGGGACCGGCGAACCGCAGCAGCTGACGAAAAACGCCGACACCTACAAATACCAGATCTTCTGGTCTCCGGACTCCAAAAAGATCATGTGGAGTGACCGGCTCCAACGCCTCCTCTACGTGGATGTCGCGACCAAAGCGGTCGTCGAGGTCGTCAAGGCCGAGCGCTTTGAGGTCCCGCACTATGTCTGGTCGACCGACAGCCGTTGGATCTCCTACACGAAGCCCGAAGTCGACGTCATGTCCAAGGTCTACCTTTATTCCCTGGACACGAAAAAGACCTCCGAGGTGACCGACGGCTGGTACCAGTCCGGTTACCCGACCTTCAGCTCGGACGGGAAGTACCTCTTTTTCGTCTCGGACAGGGACTTCAATCCCGTGTACAGCCAGACGGAGTGGAACCACGCTTACTTGGCCATGTCCAGGGTCTATTTCGTGACGCTGGCCAAGGACACCAGATCGCCATTCGCGCCCAAAAGCGACGAGGTGGCCGTGAAGAAAGAGGAGGCGGAACCGGTCCCGCCTGCGCCGGCCCAAAAGACGGCAGCCGCCGCATCGGCGGCAGCACCGGATGCTCCGAAAACATCAGCTAAAAAGGAGTCATCCGGTGTCAAGGTGGACCTCGACGGCCTCAAGGCGAGGATCGTCGCCCTGCCCATCGAAACGTCCAACTACGGCGGGATCAACGTCGTCGGCAGTTCCGTCTATTATTTCAAGCAGAAAGAGATGGAGAATCAGCCCTCCCTCATGCTTTACGACCTGGGCGAACTCAAGGAAAAGGACCTCGGCAAGGTCGGCGGCTACGAGGTCTCGGCCGACCTTAAAAAGATGCTCATCGCGAAGGACCGTTCCTTCGCCATCATCGACCTGCCCAAGGGACCGATCAACCCGGAGACGAAACTCGACCTGGCCGGCATGGAATGTACGGTGGACCCCCGCCAGGAGTGGAACCAGATCTTCGAGGAATGCTGGCGCCAGATGAAGTACTTCTTTTACGCGCCGAACATGCACGGCGTCGACTGGGCGGCCGTCCGGGAGCGCTACCGTCCCCTGGCCGCTTCCGTCGGGAGCCGGGCGGACCTGACCTATGTCATCGGCGAGATGATCGGCGAGCTCAGCACAGGACACACCTATGTCGGCGGCGGCGATGTGCCCAGGCCCAGGCGGCTCAACGTCGGCATGTTGGGCGCTCAGTTCGAACGTGACGCCAAGACCGGCTTTTACCGGATCGCCAAGATCTTGAAGGGCCAGAATTGGGACCCGTCCCTCCGGTCGCCCCTGACCGACGTCGGCGTGAACGTCAAGGAAGGGGAGTATATCATCGCCATCAACGGAAGATCCCTCGACAAATTCGCCGACATGTTCGAGGCGCTGAACAACACGGCCGGGAAGCAAGTGACCCTCAAGGTCAACGGCGCGCCCGATGAAAAGGGGAGCCGCGAAGTCGTGGTCATCCCCGTGGCCACGGAAAACCAGCTTTATTACTACAATTGGGTCGAGGGGAATATCGACAAGGTCGCCAAGGCCACCAATGGCCAGGTCGGCTACATCCACATCCCCAACATGGGCGTCGAAGGGCTTAATGAGTTCGTCAAGCATTTCTATCCCCAGCTCGGCAAGAAGGGCCTGATCATCGACGTCCGGGGCAACGGCGGCGGGAACGTCTCGCCGATGATCATCGACCGGCTCGTCCGGGAGCTGGTCATGATCGAAGTCGCCCGGAACGCGACCCCGACTCCGGACCCGGTGGCCGCGGTCCTGGGCCCCAAGGTCGCCCTCTGCGACGAGTTCTCGGCTTCCGACGGCGACATCTTCCCCTACCGGTTCAAGGCCCTCGGCGTTGGCAAGGTCATCGGAAAGCGGACCTGGGGCGGCGTCGTCGGGATCCGGGGATCGTTGCCTCTTCTCGACGGCGGCTTCCTCAATAAGCCGGAGTTCGCGCCTTGTGACAAGGATGGGAAGGGCTGGATCATCGAGGGCGTCGGCGTCGAGCCGGACATCGTCGTCGAGAACGACCCGGCCCGGGAATTCGCGGGCATCGACGACCAGCTCAACAAGGGCATCGAGGTCATTCTGGAAGAGCTGAAGACGAAGGGACGGGCGATCCCGCCCATCCCGCCATACCCCATCAAGAAGTAGAAGGCAGGGGAGGTTGGCGATGACCGGCGAAAAATTGAAGGTCAGTTGCGGGGCGTGTGGGACGACCAACTTTTTTCCGGTCGAGGCGCGCGGCAAGACCGTCCAGTGCGGCCGCTGCAAGGCCCGCCTGCCGGAGCCGGGGGAGATCCTCGAACCGGCCGTCGATGGCCTCTACAGCCTTTTTCAGAATTCGAGCCTTCCCGTGCTGGTCGATTTCTATTCGCCGACATGCGGCCCCTGCCATATGATGCACCCGATCCTCGAGAGGCTGGCCGGCCGCAGGGCAGGCGACATCGCCGTCGTCAAGGTCAACGTGGAGCAGCACCCGGAAGTCGCCCGAGAGTTTCATGTCCAGGGCGTCCCGACGTTCATCGTTATTCTCAAGGGAGCCGAGCGCGGACGCACGGCCGGGGCGATGGACGAGAACAGCTTCGCCCTCTGGGCGGCCAGCCGGGCCTAACGGGGGAATTTTTTCGGTGGGAGATCTCGGGAATGCCGAAGGGGGGACTCGAACCCCCAATCCCTTGCGGGAACTAACCCCTCAAGCTAGCGTGTCTGCCAATTCCACCACTTCGGCACTTACTTCTTCTCGGCCGGCCCACCCGTAGCGGGGGGCTTCTGCGGATCGGTCTTCTCGGCGGGCTGGGCCGCCTTCTGCTCGGTCCCGGTCTTGTCCGTGGGCTGGGCCGCAGGCGGAACGGCCTTTTCGGGAGCCGTCGCGGGGGGCTTCTCTCCGCCGACGACGGAGGATCCCTGCCGGCCGGAGAGGATCCAGAGCCCGAGCGACGTCAGCATGAAGAGGATCGCCGCGGCCGTCGTCACTTTCGAGAGCAGGGAAGCGGACCCGCGGCCCCCGAAAGCGGTCTGACTTCCGCCTCCGCCGAAGGCCCCGGCCAGGTCCGCGGCCTTGCCCGACTGCAGGAGGACCGCGAAGATCAGGATCATACAAACGATGATGTGCAGGATGATGATTAAAGCGCTCACTTCTCTTCCCTGTAGGCACGGAGGGCCTCCCCGGCGATGCCGACGAAATCGACGGCATCGAGGGACGCTCCTCCGACCAAAAATCCGTCTATGTTCTTTTCTTTGAACAACGGATAAGAATTGGCCGGCTTGACGGAGCCGCCGTAGAGGATTATAGCACAGGTGGCCCTGTCATTTCCATAGTTTTCACGGAGACGGTCCCGGATATGGGCGTGGACCTCCTCCGCCTGGGCGGGGGAGGCGGTTTTTCCCGTGCCGATGGCCCAGACGGGCTCGTAAGCGAGGACGATCTCTCCCATTTCGGCGGGGGAGAGGCCCCGAAGGCCGGCCGAAAGCTGGGCGTCGATCCGCTCGGTCGTCCGGCCGCTTTCCCGCTCTTCGAGGACTTCCCCGACGCAGACGATGGGGGAGAGGCCCGAACGCAAGGCGGCGCGGATCTTCCGGTTGACCGACCCGTCGGTCTCCCCGAAATGCTGCCGTCTCTCGGAATGGCCGACGAGGACGTAGGCGCAGCCGGTCTCCTTGAGCATGGGGGCCGAGATCTCGCCCGTGTAGGCCCCCTTGTCCTCCCAGAAGAGGTCCTGGGCACCGAGCCGGACGTCCGATCCGGCGAGGGCGGCCCCGACATCGCCGAGGGCCGTGAACGGCGGGATGAGCACGAGGCGGCTTCCCTGCAGGCCGGGCACGGCCGCGGCCACTTTTTGGGCGAGCGCCCGGGCCTCGGGGCGCGTCAGATGCATCTTCCAGTTGCCCGCGACGAAAGGACCTTGTCCGCTGCCGGCCATCTAGTTTTCCAGGGCGGTTATCCCGGGGAGGGTCTCGTAGGCGATGTACTCGAGGGAGGCGCCGCCGCCTGTCGAGATGTGACTGATCCTGTCCGTGACGCCGGCCTTTTTCACCGCCGCGACGGAATCGCCGCCGCCGACGATGGAAATGGCTCCGGATCCGGCGATGGCCTTGGCGATGCCGATCGTGCCGTGGGCGAACTCCTCGATCTCGAAGATGCCCATGGGGCCGTTCCAGAAGATCGTCCTGGCCCCGGCGATGACGGCGGCATAGGCGGCGACCGTCTTGGGGCCGATGTCGACGCCCATCATGTCTTCGGGGAAGGGGAGGGATTCCACGATCCGGGTCACGGCCCCGGCCTCGGCGGACATGGCCAGGACGTGGTCGAGCGGAAGATGGAAACTGACGCTCTTCGTCCGGGCCTTCTCCAGGATCATGAGGGCGATCTCCCCCTGGTCTTCCTCGACCAGGGATCTCCCCACGCCCAGGCCCTGGGCCTTCAGGAAGGTGTAGGCCATGGCCCCGCCGATGAGGATGTGGTCGGCCTTGCCGAGCAGGCTTTCGATGATCTCGATCTTGTCCGAGACCTTGGCTCCTCCGAGGATGGCGACGTAGGGTTTCTCGGGGGTGTGGACCGCCTTTTTCAAGTAGTCGACCTCTTTCTTCATCAGGTATCCGGCGGCCTTGGCCGGGACGAACCCGGCGATGGCGACGACGGAGGCGTGGGCCCGGTGGCTCGAGCCGAAAGCGTCGTTGACGAAGATGTCGATGTCCTCGGCGAGTTTCCCGGCGAATCCGGGATCGTTCTTCTCTTCTTCCTTGTAGAAACGGACGTTCTCGAGCAGGAGGACCTCGCCTTCGCCGAGGCCGCGCTTGAGGCGGGCGACCTCGTCGCCGATGACGTCGGGGGCCAGGACCACCTTGTTGGGGATGAGCTCGGCCAGCCGTTCCGCCGCCGGCTTGAGGCTCATCTTCGGGTCGAACTTGCCCTTCGGCCGCCCCATGTGGGACGCCACGACGAGCCGTGCCCCGTGGTCCAGCAGATAGCGTATGGTGGGCAAAGAGGCCTTGATCCGGGTGTCGTCCCGGATGGCGCCGGTTTCGTCCAGGGGGACGTTGAAGTCGACGCGCAGGAAAACGCGCTTTCCCTTGACGTTCAGATCGGTGATCAAATTCATGCTTATCTCAGCGGGAGATGAACTTGGCCAGATCGACGAGGCGGCAGGAGTAGCCCCACTCGTTGTCGTACCAGGCGATGACATTGGCCAGGTTGCCGTCGATGACCTTGGTCGAGAGCAGGTCGACGATCCCCGAGCGGGGGTCGCCCATGAAGTCCACGGAAACGAGGGGCTCGTCCGTAACGCCGAGGATGCCCTTGAGAGGGCCTTCGGCGGCGCTTTTAAACGCGGCGTTGATCTCCTCGGCCGCCGCCGTCTTCTTGAGAACGGCGACGAAGTCGACGAGGGACACGTTGGGGGTCGGCACGCGGACGGAGAAGCCGTCGATCCGACCCTTGAGCTCGGGCATGACCAAACCCACGGCCTTGGCCGCGCCGGTCGTCGTCGGGATCTGGGAAACGGCCGCGGCCCGGGCCCGGCGCAGGTCCTTGTGGGGTGCGTCGAGGATCTTCTGGTCGTTGGTATAGGAGTGGATGGTCGTCATAAAGCCCTTCTCGACGCCGAACCCTTCATGGAGGACCTTGACGACGGGGGCCAGGCAGTTCGTCGTGCACGAGGCGTTGGAGATGACGTGGTGCTTCGCCCGGTCGTAGGTCTTGTCGTTGACGCCCAGGACGAGCGTGACGTCCGGGTCGGTGGCCGGCGCGGAAACGATGACCTTCGCGGCCCCGCCCTTTTCGATGTGCTGAACGACGTCGGGGCGCTTGGTGTACTTTCCGGTCGACTCGATGACGACGGAGACGCCGAGGTCCTTCCAGGGGAGCTTTCCGACCTCTTTCTCGGCCAGCACCCGGATCCTCTTGCCGTTGACGATGATGGTGTCCTCGGTCGCCTGGACGTCGGCCTTGAATGTGCCCAGGACCGAGTCATACTTCAGCAGATGGGCCAGGGTCTTGGCGTCGGTGATGTCGTTGACCGCCACGTATTCGATGTCCGGATCGTTCCAGGACGCCCGGAGCATGTTCCGGCCTATCCTTCCGAAACCGTTGATGCCTATCCTGATGGCCATGAAAACCTCCTCATGTTTTTAGGGAGAAAGTGACCCCGAAAATAGCACAAACGGAGCCTTTTTTCAAGGCCGCGCCGAAGGGCCGTACCGCGGACTATTTCGAGGGCCCGGGCGGCTTGCCCGGTTCTCCCTTCTTCTTGCTTCGCTTTTGTTCGTACATGAGGTGGTCGGCCCGGCTCAGCATCTCCTCGACCGTCGCCGGCTCTTCCGGCTCGCGGACGCAGACGCCTATGCTGACCGACAGGCTGAAGCCGGCCTCGGCCGAGGACCGCGAATTGAAAAGGGTCAGCTTTTCCTGGAGCCGCTGGATGAGGATCTCGACGTCCATCTTGGTCGATTCCATGGCTAGGACGGAGAACTCGTCCCCTCCCAGCCGGCCGATGATGTCGGCTTCGCGGAAGCTCTTCTTGAGGATGAAGGCGACCTCGGCGAGGGCCCGGTCGCCCATTTTGTGCCCGCTCGCATCGTTGATCTTCTTGAGGTCGTCCATGTCGAGGTAGAGGAGGGCGATCTTTTTCTTCAGGCGGCTGGCGGTCTTGAGCTGCTGCTCGGCCAGGGTCATGAAGCCACGGCGGTTGTAAAGCGTCGTCAGCTCGTCCCGCAGGGACAGGGCCAGGATCTCCTCCTCCATGTGTTTCCGGTCCGTGATATCCGTCAGAACGGCCATCGTACCGCCGAATTGGGTGCCCTGGACACGCGGTCCGCCGCTGACGAGGAACGTGCGGCGGGTGCCGTCCTTGTGCAGGAAGACGAGTTCGTAGCGGTCGGACATGCCCTTGGAGCGCTTCTCGTCCGCCCGGCGGACGACGGCATGCTGGTCCTTGGGGACGAACGAAAGGACGTCCCTGTCCACCATTTCCGATGGCGTGACACCCAACATGCGCGCCGCGGCCTGGTTGGCGAACGTGAACCGGCCTTCGGAGTCGGTCAGGACGAGGCCTTCGGTCATGGTCTGGACGGTGCTGTCGCTGAATTTGCGGAGCTGCTCGATCTCCTCCTCCGAGCGCAGCCTCTGGGTGATGTCCTTGAGGATGCCGATGATGCCGCCGATCGTCCCGTCGGGCCGCTGATATGTCGTTTTGATGAAGATGACGTGATGCTCGCCATCCCATGCTTGGAGAGGGGCCTCATAGACCTGGTGGCCGGGCTTCTCGAGGAGGCTCTGGTCGTGCTCCTGGTGCTTGATGACGATCTCCGGTGGGGCGACGTCGCCGATGGCTTTTCCGACAATATCGTTCTTGGACAAGCCGAGCAGTTTCTCGAAAGCCGAATTGGTGCCCCGGTAAAGCCCCTGGGTGTCCTTGAAGAAGGCCGGGTTGGGCATGATGTCGATCATGAGCTGGATGAACTCATCCATGTTACCGTTCGCCTGGTCCCACTTGGCCCGCTCGGCGGCGTCTTGGGCGACCAGGGTCTTACGCCAGAACATGCAGAGGAGAGCGCCGCAGATGAGGACGAATGCGCCGGCGATCACGAGCATGATCCGGTACCGCGAGGTCATCTCCGTCGTCAGTTCCTCCAGGTCGAATTTGGCCATGACGAACCAGGTCGAGCCCGGGACGGCCTTGATGAAGCCGAGGACCTTAGCGCCGCGGTAGTCTTTTCCCTCGACGATTCCCTCTTCGCCGAGGAAATCCATCGAAGCCGGGCGCCGGAAATCGTGAACGGGAAGATGGAGCGGGAGCTCCGCGGATTCCTGAAGACGGGGCGCGGCCAGGGCGAGGAAGTCATCCCCGGCTCTTTCGAGGAGAAGCACCTCGGATGTCGGGCTCCGGACGGAAAGGGTCTTGAAGATCGCGTCGAGGGATTCGGAGGGGTCGAAATTTAGATGCAGGAGGGCGATCGGCTCCAGATCCTGCCCCTTCGGCACCAAGACGGGGACGATCAGGTCGATCGAGCGGTGTCCGATCGCTTCGCCGAAACCGACGGTCCCGAGCCCGGCTTTTTTGGTCCGCCAGACTTCGTGGCCCAATCTTATCGATTCGGGCGTCGACTGGACGTTGGCCGATGCGGGGACCTTAAGTACGACCTCCCCTCCCGCGAGGTCGAGCGTCGCCCATTCGAACGGGAAATTTTTCCTGATGCCGGTGAGGCCGTCGGTGATCTCCCGGCTGGCCTGGCCCGCATTCCGGCCTTCGATGAGGTCTTGCATGAGCGCCGCGTGAACGGGATACTCAGAATATGCGTTTGCCAGGGTCAGGAGTTCGTCTCTCCAGTTCGCGATCCGAAGAGCGCCCAGATCGGCCAGGGAGGCCAGCTCGTCCTCTTTATAAACGCGAGCGTGCTTTATCTGTAGACCGTAAAAGAACCGGGAAAGAGAGAACAATCCAGCGGCGAGAAGGACGAAAACGACGATGAGCTGCCAGGGGATCTTCCGAGACAAGGGGCGAGGATTATTGGGGTCGGTCAAATCGAAATTCTCCGTTCTGCCTTTTAGCCGCTTTGAAAAGCTGATTCACTGTATTTCCTAACATAAGGCCCGAGCGAATGTCAATATATTGAGGAGGGCTAACTGGGGAGGCACTATTTGTAGGGGTCGGCTATCAAGTCTCATTGGATATCTTTTGAAGTATGTTAAAATTGCTTCGAAATCCGGAGGCCCGTCGAATTCTAATAGGGGCTGCCGGTGGAGCGCCCATGAAGATATTGACCGCGCGGGAAATGAAGGAGATCGACAGGACCGCGATCGAGGACATCGGCATCCCCGGCGTGGTCCTCATGGAGAACGCCGGCCTGCGGATCCTTGGGGCTCTCAAAGGGCGGGTCCCGAAGCCCGAGGACGAACGCGTCGTCATCGTGGCTGGCAAAGGCAACAATGGGGGAGACGGATTCGTCGTCGCCCGTCACCTTTTCAATTCCGGGGCCAGGCCCGAGGTCCTTCTCCTCGCGGCGAAGGACGAGGTCAAGGGCGACGCCGCCGTTAACCTGGCCGTCGTCCTCAAACTCGGCATCCCGGTCGCCGAGGTCCGCACTCCCGCCGAATGGAAGAAAGCGAGGGTCAAGGTCTTTCATGCGACCGTCATCGTCGACGCGCTGTTCGGGACCGGCCTCCTCAAACCGCTCGACGGGCTCTTCGCCCTGGCCGTCGAGGATATCAACGCGTCCGCGGCGTTCAAGGTCGCCGTCGATATCCCGTCGGGGCTCTCCTCGGACACCTTCGAGTTGATCGGGCCTTGCGTCAAAGCGGATCTGACGGTCGCCCTCGCAGCTCCCAAGATCGCCCACGTTTTTCCGCCCGCCGCCGGATGCGTCGGCGACCTCGTCGTCGCCCCGATCGGCATCCCGCCTTTTCTTTTCGCGAATGCCGAGTTGAAGCTCGAGCTCGTCGAGGGAAGAACCATCCTGCCGTTCTTTGGCAAGCGAAACCGGGACACTCACAAGGGTTCCTACGGTCACGTCCTCGTCGTCGCAGGGTCGGTCGGGAAGACGGGCGCGGCCGCGCTCGCCGGCAAGGCCGCTCTCCGGATGGGGGCCGGCCTGGTCACGGTGGCCACGGCCGAGAGCGCCCTTCCGGTCGTCGCCCGGTCCATGGCCGAGCTCATGACCGAGCCCCTCGCGGAAACACCCGAGAAAACGATAGCCAAAGAGGCCTTGCCCCGCGCCCTTGTTCTTCTCAAGGGGAAAAACGCCGTGCTCCTGGGGCCCGGGCTTTCCACCCATCCGTCGACCGCCGGGTTCGTCCTCGGCCTTCTTCCTAAGATCAAGATCCCGGCCGTCCTCGACGCCGACGGGCTCAACATCATCGCCGCGGACCCGGATATCCTGCGCCGCCTATCGGCGCCCGCCGTCCTCACCCCGCATCCCGGGGAGTTCGCCCGGCTTGTCGGACGCTCCACGGCCGAGGCGCTCAAGCACCGCCTCGAGCTCGTTCCCGAATTCGCCGCGAAATACGGCGTCTCCGTCGTCCTCAAGGGGTATCGTACGCTCGTCGCAACGCCCGACGGCCGGGTCTTCGTCAACCCGACGGGAAACCCCGGCATGGCTACCGGCGGAACGGGGGACGTCCTCGGCGGCCTCATCGCCTCTCAGGTCGTCCAGGAAAAGGACTTCCTCGGGGCCGTCCTTTCGGCTGTTTTCGTCCACGGCCTGGCCGGCGACATCGCCGCCGAAAAACTCGGTGAAAGAGCGGTCACAGCGAGCGACATCGTCCGCTATCTCCCGCCGGCCCTGAGGGCGCTGGAGGAAGAGGGAGCGAGATGACCGGCACCAAGGCCAAACTCCGGATCGGGGCCGGAGTCTTCACGACGCGCTCCGAGGAGGAGACGTTCCGCCTGGCCAGGGAGATGGCCTCGGGGTTCAAGGGAAAGGAAGTCGTCCTGATGACCGGCGAGCTCGGCGCGGGGAAAACCGTCTTCGCCAAAGGCATCGCCGCGGGCGCGGGGGTCATGAACACCGACCGGGTGTCGAGCCCTTCCTTCACGCTGGTCAACACCTACGAGGGGAAATACCGCGTCACCCACATCGACCTTTACCGCCTCGATAGCGAGGCCGAGATCCTCGACCTCGGCTGGGAGGATTTCCTGGGGGAGGGGATCGTCCTCGTCGAGTGGGCCGAGAAGTTGAGCCTGTCCTTGGACGGCATCCGGGTCCGGATCGAGGTCGTCGTCGCCGCCGACGACGGCGAACGCCGCATCACGATCACATAGGGCAGTCCCTCTTTATTTCTTAATTAATTCCGCCAGCGCGCTCTTGAGTTTCACCGCGACGTCATTGGAGCTATCGTTGAAAGGCCTGTTTCAGATCCTCGGCCGCGCGTCTCGCGTCCGGCGCGCCGAGGATGGCCGAGACGACGGCGATACCGTCCGCGCCGGCGGCGGCGAGCGCGGCGGCGTTCGCCGTGCCGATCCCGCCGATGGCCACGACAGGGATCCGGACGGCTCGCTTGATCCGGCCAATCCCCTCCGGCCCGAGCACGGCCAAAGCGGTTGCTTTGGTCGCGGTGACATGGACCGGGCCGGCGCCAACGTAATCGGCGCCCTCCTGCTCCGCGCGAAGCGATTCCTGGACGGTGTTGACCGAAACACCGATGAGCCTGTCCGGTCCCAGGATCCTCCGGGCCTCTTGAACGGGCATGTCCTCCTGGCCGAGGTGGACGCCGGTTGCGCCGCAGGCGAGGGCGATATCCACCCGGTCGTTGATGAGGAGGGGAACGCCCACTCGCGCCAGCAGGTCCGCGGCCCTGAGGCCGAGCTCGAGAAGATCCCGGGAGGAGAGGTTCTTTCCCCGCAACTGGACGACGGTCACGCCGCCGCGGACCGCTTCACCGATCAGGCCGAGGAGGTCCCGGCCCGCGGCGAACTCCGCGTCGGCGACGAGGTAAACGGAAAAATCGATGGGCATGCGGTCCTCTCGCCTTAGTATACCCCAAAAAGAACGTACCTGGCGGAATTGACTTCCCCCCGCGTTTGAATAAAAATGAGGGCCGTTCGAGTTCGGGCGTTTCGCCGGAAAGGACGTGACGATGACCATCGATCTCAAATCCTTCATCCTCGACGTCCCCGACTTCCCCAAGCCGGGGATCGTGTTCAAGGACATCACGCCCATCGTCCAGAACGCCCAGGCCTTCCATTACGCGATAGACGAGCTCGCGGCCTGGGCCCGGCCCAAGCGGCCGGAGCTCATCGCCGGGATCGAATCCCGGGGCTTCCTCTTCGCCGCGGCCCTGGCCCGGGAGCTCCGGCTCGGCCTGACCGTCATCCGCAAGAAAGGCAAGCTGCCGCGCAAGTCGGTTTGCGTCCGGGCCCCCAACGAGTACGCCGTCGAATACTTCGAGATGCACGAGGACGGCGTCGCCCCGGGCCAGCGCGTCATCATCGTCGACGATCTCATCGCCACCGGCTCCTCCTCGGTGAGCGCCATCGATCTCGTCAAGCTGCTCAAGGGCGACGTCGCGGGTTTCGCGGCCGTCGTCGAGCTTTCGTTCCTCAAGGGCGTCGAGAACATCCGGCGGGCCCATCCGGGGGTCGAGGTCCATGCCCTGGTCCGGTACTGAAAGAAGACCATGACCATCCAGAAAGCGATGGTTGTGGCCGCCTTCCTGGTCCTGTCGTTCGCGGGTTGCGCCCGGGTGCCCGCGCCCGGAACGTCCCCGCGCCTCGCGGCGCCGGACGGCGGCTGGGTCGCCAGGACCCTGAGGAAGATGACCGTCGAGGAGAAGATCGGTCAGATGGTCGCCTGCCGCTTCGCGGGCTCCTTCCGCAACGCCGACAGCGCCTATCTCCGGGAGCTCGACGATCTCGTCGTCAAGTCCGGGATCGGCGGGCTGATCCTCTTCGGCGGCGAAGTCTACGAGACGGCGGAACTCACGAACGCCTTCCAGAAGCTGGCCAAGGTCCCGCTCCTCATGGCCTCGGACTTCGAACGGGGTACGGGCAACCAGGTCACCGGAGCTACCCTCTTCCCGCCGCTCATGTCCCTGGGCGCGGCCGGATCCGAGGATCTGGCTTACGGCATGGGCCGGGTCACCGCCCTCGAAGGCCGGGCCATGGGCATCCACATGACCTACGCCCCGGTCGTCGACGTCAACATCAACCCCGATAACCCCATCATCAACACCCGGGCCGTCGGCGCCGATCCCGGGCTCGTCAGCCGCATCGCCAACGCCTTCATCCGCGGCGCGCAGGACAATGGCATGATCGCCACGGCCAAGCATTTTCCCGGCCACGGCGACACGTCCCAGGACTCCCACAACCTCCTGCCGACGATCGAAGCCGGGCTCGAACGCCTGGAGAAAGTCGAGCTCGTCCCGTTCAAGGCCGCCGTCGATGCCGGCGTTCGGGCGGTCATGACGGCCCACCTCTCTGTCCCGGCGCTCGACCCGACGCCCGGCTTGCCGGCGACCCTTTCGGCCCCGATCCTGACGGGCGTCCTGCGCGGGAAGCTCGGTTTCCGGGGGCTCATCGTTACCGACGCCCTCGAAATGAGCGGGGTGACCAACGCCTTTTCGACCGAGGAAGCCTCGCTCCTGGCTGTCCTGGCGGGCGTCGACCAACTCCTCCTGCCGCCCGAGCCGGCCAAGGTCATCGCCTATCTCGCCGGGGCGGTCCGGGACGGGAGGATCTCACTTCAACGAATCGACGAGTCGGTGCGCCGCATCCTCGAAGCCAAGGCCGCCCTCGGCCTCCACAGGGACCGTTTCGTCCGCATTGACGAGCTCGACCGCAAGATCGCCTCCCGCCCCTTTCTCGAGCAGGCCCTGAAGACGTTCGAGAGCTCGGCGACCCTGGTGAAAAATGAGCGGGGGGTGCTCCCTCTCGCCGCCGTGGGCGGCAAGGTCGCCGTCTTCTCGCTGAGCAGCGACCTCGGCGACTATTTCGCCGGCCGGGCGTTCGTGACGGCGTTGAGAAAGAGGTTCCCGGATGCCGCCTCCTTTTATGCCGACGCCGACACCGGCAGGGAAGACCTGGACGACGCCTTCGCCAAAGCCGTCGGGGCGGAGACCGTCATTTTCGCCCTTTTTTCGAAAGTCAGCGCGGGCAAGGGGAGCGTCGGCCTCGAGCCCAGGCACGTCGACCTCATTAAGAAGTTCGCCGCCCTGGAGAACGATCCGGCGGTCGTCGTCGTGTCCTTCGGCAGCCCCTATTTCCTACGGAATATTCCCGAAGTGGATGTCTACCTCTGCCTGTACAGGAACACACCGGAAACACAGGACATCGCGGCCCGGGCCCTCGCCGGAGAGATGGACCTTGGGGGCAAGCTGCCCGTGTCGATCCCGGATCTCTATCCGGTCGGACACGGCATCGTATTGAAGAAACGTCTCCCGTGAGAAAGGACGACCGTGTTCAATTACGGCGTCCGCTGACCGACATAAATCAAGAGGCGGATTTGACTAGGCTTCAGGCCGGGATTATAGTAGCGGCGTATAAGGGAGCGGAACAATGAGCCGTATCATCCGGTCCGGGTTAGCCTCCGGTATCGTCATCTCGGTCCTTTTCGTCGGCCTTGGAGCCGCGCTCGCGCTGGAACCGCCGACCCGGGAGCAGATCGAACGCTATAGGCTCGACGGCACGCTGGCTATGCGCATAGCTCAGGCCAAGGCCATCGGCAATCACAAGATCCCACCGCGCAGCAAGGACAGGCTCGTCTCTAATCTGAGACGCCTGTCGCTCGAGCGCGAGGTGCGGATCGGGAGCTCCGTCAGCCGGATTCTCGCCCCGCCTCCGGCCTGGGAAGGGATGCCGACGATCGGGACCGTCAAGGTGCTGGCCTTGCTCATTTCCTTCAATGATTATCCGGGCGTGACGACCCCGGAGACCTTCACCTCCCGGCTCTTTGGAGACGGCCAGGGCAGCCCGCCCTTCGACAGCCTGAGGAATTTCTACCGGCGCTCGTCATACAACCAGCTCAATATCGAGGGCAACGTCCTCGGCTGGTACCAGGCGCCATACGCCCGGAGCACGGTTGCCGAAACGGACCAGGGCCGACAAACCCTCATCAAGGAGGCCCTGAATTATTACGAACAGCAGGGCCACGATTTTTCCCAGTACGATAACGACGGGGACGGGGCGGTCGATTATTTCTGCGTCTTCTGGACGGGCCCCCACGGTGAATGGAGCTCGTTCTGGTGGGGTTACTACACCTGGTTCTCCGACTCGACGTTCCGCCTCGACGGCAAGAGGCTGACGAACTACTCCTGGCAGTGGGAGCTCCCCAACTATCCGAGCGGCGGCTTCAGCCCGGGCACCATCGTCCACGAAACGGGCCACGCTCTCGGCGTGCCGGACTATTACGATTACGACGACGCGATCGGGCCGCGTGGCGGCGTCGGCAACCTCGACATCATGGACGGCACGGGCGACCACAATTGTTTCTCCAAGTTCATGCTGGGCTGGATCACGCCCACGGTCGTTTCCGCGGGATCGCAGACGGTCTCGCTGCGGGCGTCAGGCCTTTATCCCGACGCGCTCCTCTTTATGCCCGGAGCGGTCCCCGGCCGGATCTTCGATGAATTCTTCATGGTCCAGAACCGCTACCGGTCGGGGAACGACACGAATCTGTTCACCGGGTCCGACGGGCTCATCCTCTGGCATGTGGATTCCCGGCTCGACTCCTGGAACTACGATTTCCTCTACGACAACTCCTATACGGAGCACAAGCTCCTGAAGCTCATGGAAGCCGACGGCCTCGAGGAGATCGAGACATTTAGCGCCTCTGCAGACGCCGGGGATTACTATAGGGTGAACATGACATTCGGGCCGTACTCTGTCCCGAACTCGGCGCGTTACGACGGCATGGCCACGGGGACGGGGTTGATGAACATCGTTGGGACGACGACTCCCATGAGCGTGACGGTCATTTCGAGCGATTCGCCGCCGGTCGCCGACATCGCCAACATCGCCGACGGCCAGACGGTCTACGGGACGATCCCGGTCGAAGTCACGGCCAGCGACGACGGCGGCATTACCCGGGTGGATCTCTTCGTCGACACGAGTCTGAAACAGAGCCTCGCGGCGCCGCCCTTTTCCTTCCTTCTCGATACAACGACGCTTTCGAACGGGACGCGCTCGCTCCGGGCCGTCGTCTACGACACGATACTCCAATCGAGCACAGCCACCGTTTCCGTGAACGTGGACAACATCTTCCCGCCGCTCAACCTGAAGGCCGAGAGGGCGGTCAACCGGAGTCTTCTTCTGAGGGAATACGTCAACGTCCTGACCTGGCGGGATGACCCCCGGAACTTGAGCGTTTCAATGTTCCGGGTCTACCGGGTCACGGGGTTGGGCCGGGCCCTGGTCGCCGAGATCGATAAGGCCTCGACGGATACGACCTACCGTTTCCTTCACAGGAAGATCAACAGTCAGGAAACCTATACTTATGAGGTCGTCGGTGTAGGCGATCTCGACCGCGAGAGCACGGCGGCGACAGCCACCGTCCGCTGATCGTTCGGCGGGAGGGCCGTGGCGGCCCTTCCCGCCGGAACATGACTCTTCTAGCGCAGGTTTATTCGTAGACGAGGATCTCGACCCGCCGGTTCTGGCTCCGGCCGTCCCGGCTGGAGTTGTCGGCCACGGGCATGGAGCTGCCCAGGCTGACGACGGACATGCGATGGAGCGGGATGCGGTGTTGCTTGTAGAGGTACATCATCACGGCTTCGGCCCGCTTTTGGCCGAGGGCCATGTTGATCTCGTCCGTGCCGGTATTGTCGGTGTGGCCCTGGACCTCGATATAGACGCCCTTGTTCTCCGTGATAAGCTTCTGGACGAATCCGTCGAGGATGCTCTTGGCCTCCGGGCTGAGCGCAGCGCTGTCGAACCCGAACTTGGCGTCGCTGTTCTTCAAGGTGGCCGTCAGGACCAGGTTGCCCTTGATGAGGGTCTTGACCTCTTCGATCTTTCCGTCGACCGCCTTGAACTGGCCGTCATGCTGGGTGATGAGCGAGCCGATCGTCGCCAGCTGGTCGTCGTGCTCCTTGATCCGCTTCTGACTGGCCTCGACCTCGGTCGAAACTTCGGCGATCTTCTGATCGAGAGTGGCCGACTCCGTCCTGACGAACTTTTTAGTGGCGCAGGCCGGTCCGACGACGAGCGCGACGAGGACGACAAAACCGGCGAAAAAGACGAGTTGCCTGTTCTTCATGAGAACCTCCATTTTGTGATTCTTGGCGGGCGGCTATCCGCCACCGTCATACCTTAGCCCCGTATGCAACCATGATAATCCTTTTTTCGGCGAAAATATAGTTCGCGGCCTAAAAATACCCCAAAGAGGGGACTTGGGGATCCCTCTTTTCCCCTGGAACTCCCTATAGGGGCGATCTTTTCGGGCCGATTATTGAGGGCCGGCGGGGGAGGCTTCAGTACCCCTGGCGGGTGCGGATCTTGTGCTTGGGATTGGGCGTCGACACCCGGATCCAGCGGTAGAGCTCGGCCGTGTCCTGGTAGGAGGTGTAGCCGATGATGTACTGGTGGCTCTGTTCGTTCTTGATCTCCTGAACGACCGAGGCCAGATCGGCGGGCTCGTTCAGGAAATAGGCCTTGCCGCCCGTGGCCCGGGAGAAGCGGTCGAGGGTTTCAATAATTCCGGCCGAGGTTAGGGAAACCGAACGCTTGTGGCTCTTGAGGAGCTGCTCGCTGCGGGGGATCTTATAGCCGATGGTGTAGATAGGCACGTCGACGCGCCTGGCGATCTCGAGGGCCTGCTCCGGGGTGGACGCGCTGTCGTTGTCGATGCCGTCGGTGAGGAGGAGAAGGGCCCGCTTCTCGTTCCTGGCCCGGGTCGCGAACTCCGGTGAGACCCCGACGGCGTCGTTGAGGGCTGTCTGACCGTAGGCCTCGGTCTTGTCGAGGACCCGAAGGAACTCGGCCTTGTCGGTCGCGTGCTTGGCGGCGACCTCGACCTGGCCGTCGGCGAAGATGAGCAAGGCGATCTCGTCCCTGGGCCGGAGCAGGTTCGTGGCCAGGTTCTTGAGGGCCGCTTTGCACTCGGCCAGCTTGCCCTCGAGGGCCATGCTGCCGCTGACGTCGAGGAGGATGGTCAGGCTGAGCGGCGCCCCGAAATCGTGCATGAAATAGGTCAGGGGCCTTTTCTTGTTGCTCTCGTAGACCGCGAAGTCCTTTTCCGAGAGGTTGTTGACGAACCGGCCCTTGCCATCCTGGACGGTGACGGCGATGGTGATGGCCCGGACGACGTATTCGTGGGCGGCCTGGTCTTTGACCTGCTCTTGGGCGAACAAGACCCCGGCCGGCCGGAAAGCGGCCAGTGAGGCAAGGATGAACACAACCAAGACTTTGCTTTTCATGGTTCGCGCGAGGGCTTAGTATCCAAAATACCATGTGCCTCAGTACAAATCAAGAAGAGGGCCGTCCGCTGCGTTGGCATTTCTATGGATTTTGTCGTGGCAGACTCATGTCCGCGGAAAAAAACCAGCGGACCGAGGGCTTCGATCCGGCCCGCCGCCCTTTCGAATTCCCGATCTACGTTCGGCCGGCCTCGCCGCGTCTCACTTCGGAAACGCGGATTTGACGAACGCCACCAGGTCGGCGTGGTACTTCGCCGCTGTCGGCAGGTCGATATAGACCATATGCCCGGATTCGTAATAGCCCCGGAAGATGTTGTTCTTCTTGACCTCGTCGGAGACCTTCATGTGGGCGATGGTCCACTCCACGGGGAAGAACGGCGTCGCGAAATCGTAGTACCCCATGCCGACGAACAGGCGCATGTGCGGATTCTTGGCGAAGGCATTCTCCAGATTGACCACGGTGTTGTATTCCCCGGACCAGGGCGGCGCGTTCCCCGAGACGTAGTAAAGGCTGTTGTTCTTGTAGTTCAGCTCGTTGCGGATGTACGCCTGGAAAGCCGTCAGGAAGCAGTTCTCGATATTGGCGTTGCTGAAGTCGAAGCTCGTCGCGGTGGAGCCGGCGTCGATCTGGTAGCCGGCGAAACGGGAGTCGAGCCGCGAGGTCATCAGGTGCCGGTCGCGCAGCAGTTCGGTGCTGAACGGCCCGAGGGGAACGCGCAAGTCGAGTCCGTCGACAAAACTCGCCGGGAGGCCGGTGAGGCCGGCCATCGTCGCCAGCACCTTGTCACGCTGCGCTTGGGACGCGCGCGCGCCGTCGAATACGTAGTCCAGGTACTCGCCCGCCGTGAACCGCCGCGCCACTTCGGCGATCTCGTCGGCGCTGAGCTTCTGCAGCTCCGGGGCCAGCTTCTTGTGAAAATGCGCCGTCATGATCTCGGTCGGGAGGATGCCGAGATGGCGCTGGACGCCGGCGCTTGCGTTGCTGTCGAAGACGGCGGAGAGCAGCATCACGCCGCTCAGCGGGCAGCCCCGGTCGGTGAGATAGCCGGCCAGGCCCGAGGCGCGGACCGTGCCGTAGCTTTCCCCGCCGACGAAGAGCGGCGAGCCCCAGCGGTTGTATTCGTTCAAGAAGCTGCGGATGAACTCGCCGAACGCCGCCAGATCGTTGTCCACGCCCCCGAAATTCGGGCCGTAGCCGGGCTTGTCCGGCCGGCTGTAGCCGGTGCCCATGGCGTCGATAAAGACGAGGTCGCCGGTGTCGAGCAGGCAATGGGGATTGTCGACATAGGTGTAGGGCGGGGGATAGGCCAGGCCGTTCGCCTGCATCTTCACGACCTTGGGGCCGAAGGCGCCCATGTGCAGCCAGATCGTGGCCGCGCCCGGCCCTCCGTTGAACAGGAACCAGACCGGCCGCTTGGACTTGTCGGTGACGCCGTCCTTGGCGTAATGAACGTAGAAGAGGTGCCCCTCGCTCACGCCGCTGGTGGCGTTGCGGATGGGCATGAATCCGACGTGGGCGGTGTAGGGGATCGTCTCCCCCTGGAGCTTGATCTGGTGTTTCGTCGTGATCGGCTGGGCGGGGTAGTCGATCGGCTGCATCTCCGCCAGGTTGTAATTGAAACGGAAGAAGTTATTGGGGGTTACGGCGCCGCCGGGGAACTGGGCCAGGGCGGCGACGCTGGCGAAGGCGATGAAGAGAAGGAGTCCGAAGCCTATCTTGGCGTATCGTCCGTTCTTGCGCATGTCAGTTCTCCTTGGGCTCGCCGGCCGCCGGCCGTGCCGGCGGCAGGGCGTCGGCGATGAACCGCGTCAGGTCGGACTTCAGCTTGGACCGGGCCCCAACGTCGAAGTAGGGCATCTGTCCGGCCTCGAAATGGCTTACAGTGATGTTGCGGGCCCGGACGTCCGGCGAAACGGCCAGCTGGGCGAGCGTGAACTCGGTCGCGTAGAACGGGGCGCCGAGGTCGAAGAAGCACACGCCGATAAAGAGGCGGAGCCGCGGATTGCGGACGAACGCGCTCGAGAGGCTGGCGTCGTCGCTCCCGGTCGAGGTATAGGTCCCGACGCCTCCGCCCACCAGGTAGAACATCCCGAGACCGTTCGAGAAGGCCAGCTCGCGCCGGAGGTAGGATTCGTACGCGGCGAGAAACGGGCCGGAGAGGAAGTTCTGGCGATGATCGAGGGCCGTGGCCGGGGCTCCGCCGCCGAATCCGCCGAAGCCTCTGCCCCGGCCGCCGGCTGCCGGCACGAAACCGGTGACGCGGGCGTCCGAGGGGGACAGGGCTTGGTGCTCTTTCCGCAGCAGTTCGGCGCTGAAGCGGTCGAGCGGGATGCGCAGGTTGTTGTTGATGATGAACGCCGTCGGGAGCCCGGTGAGGCGCGCCAGTTCCGCCGCGACCTTGGCCCGCTCCCCGGGGGGCATCCGGTCGCCCTCATAAAGGGCGTGCAGGTACGCGCGTGAAGCGAATTGCCGCGCTTGCTCGGCGAGCTCGGCGGGGCCGAGCGCCAGCAGGTCCGGCGAGAGCTTCTTGTGGGACCAGGCGGCCAGGACGAGGCTGGGCAGGAGCGTGATGTATTGCCCGTCGCCGGCGACGGCATCGGCCGCCATCGTCATCGAGAGCAGGATCACGCCCGTGACAGGGATCTGGTGGTCCTGGAGATACGCGGCCACTCCCGCGGCGCGCCCCGTTCCGAGGTCCTCGCCGGCGAGGAAGAGAGGGGAAGTGCGGCGATCGTAGGTGTTCAAATAGGCCCGGACGAATTCCCCCATGGACGTGGTATCGCCGGCCGTGGTCCAGAAGGATGGCCCCCTGCCGGGCGCACTCGGACGGCTGAATCCCGTTCCCACCGGATTGACGAACACAAGGTCGGCCGAGCCGAGGAGGGTATCAGGATTGTCCGACCAGCCGTAGGAGGCATTCCTCGGGGTCCCGTCGCCCGTCCCTATCACGCGCTTCGGACCGAATCCGCCGAGCTCCTGCCAGGCGGCCGAGACTCCCGGCGCTCCGCCGAAGAAGAACATCACCGGGCGCGCGGAAGGGTCGCCGGCGGCGTCCTTGGCATAGGATGTGAAGAACACATAGGCTTCCGCCTGACCCGAGGTCGCGTTGCGCAGCGGCAGGAAGCCGGCGCGGGCGGTGTAGGCCAGGATTTCCCCGTTGACCGTGATCTTCTGGCGCGTCTCGGCCGGCTTGGCGTCGGGGGCCGGCATGCCCGCATTCGCGGCCGCATCGAAGTTGTACAGGCCGGCCCCGGTGGCTTGCGGCGGGGCGCCGCGGCCGGCTTGACCGCCTCCTTGTCCCCACGCCCAAGCCGTTAGGCCGAGCGCGACCGCGAGCCGGAGAACCATTTCGACCTTACGTCTCATCCTCACGCCCTCCTTGTTCGAGAATTCGCTTGCCTGTCTTGTGCCGGCCGGCGCCCGATCCCGATGGCTCGGACCCGGCGGACCATTCAATGCGCTGACTATATCGGTATCAAAGGCAGGAGTCAATTTTAGTGGCGATAAGGGGCTGAGAAATCACCCATGGAATAGCCTTTACGGGTGATTGCCCCCTACCAAAGAGCGGCCGAGAATGGGGCTTGGCACTGCGCTGTGACTTTTCAGTAAACTATTGAGAGGAATTTGGAAATGGCTCATAAGCCGCGGCGGCTAGCCTTAGGGCTCGATCTTGACGATGTCATGTTCAATTTCCTCATGAATCTTCTGCCTGACAATAAATTGATCAGTTTTCACTTCCGCCCCTTTCTGGCCAGGATCTTAGGGATGAAGTGCGGCAGGGGTTGCGAAATAAGAAAAAACATCTATTTTGAAGGGCACCGGAAGATCGTTCTGGGGGATCATGTCGCCCTCAACAGGCAATCTTATTTTGACGCGAGCGCCGGAATGATCATCGGTGACAACGTGAAATTCGGCCCTCAGGCCCTGCTTATGGCGGGGAGCCACGAGATAGGCAAACCGCGCCTGAGATTGGGCGACGTGGTGTCTAAAAGGATCTGCATCGAAGAGGGCTGTTGGATCTGTGCCCGGGTCACGATCACCGCGGGCGTTACGATAGGGGCTGGGAGCGTCGTATCTGCGGGTTCGGTCGTTCAGCGATCGATGCCCGCGAATTGCTTGATCGGGGGAAATCCGGCGCGGGCCGTCGAGGCCTTGGAAAAAACGGAATAAGATCAATGACCCGCCCCGTAAATGGCCAATCCTTTCAGTCCCTTGCTTAAGATCTCCCGGCTGACTTCCTCATTGATATAGCGGCCCCGGTTCGTCTCTCTGGGATTATCCCCTCCGAGCAGTCGCACGCGCTTGTCTCGGTGCAAGCCGAGATTGAGGGAAGATTAACGGACTCTTGTCATTATCTTGACAACTTGTCCCGGCAGGCGGCCGATACTGTACGCAGTTCAGTATGCAACAGGAGGCTCAAATGTTCAGTAAGAAGAGAGTCGGCAGGTCGATCGGTGCGTTCGTTGTCACATGCCTCGCCTGGTTGGTCTTCATGCCCTGTCAGGTGAAAGCCGGCGGCAAGGCCCAGGGGGCCAAAGTGATCATCACCCTAAAAAAGGCTTCAGAGGGGATCAAAGGAGAGCTGATCGGGGTCAGAAGCGATGCCGTCGTCATCGGGACGGATGATGGGGCGGCCCGCCCCCTGGCGATCAACGATATTTTGAAGATCCGGATCCTGCGCAGATCGGCTGCGGTTCCGGGGATCCTGGTCGGCGGCCTAGCAGGTGGGGCCACGGGGAAGTTGGTATACCCCAAGCACGGATTGGACTTTAGTGAGATATATATCCTCTGCGGCGCGCTCATCGGAGTAGCGGCAGGTGGGCTTATCGGCGGCGCGTTCAGCGCGG
>JBFYOD010000209.1:0-22304 GCA_041303965.1 Candidatus Aminicenantota bacterium | reverse complement strand
ATCACCCGGACCCGGGTTTGAAGCCGGCGAGGAGCCTTCGGCCGGGCGGAATTCCCGGCTCGCTGTAACAACCAAGCCTGCCTTCCCGGCGTATATAAAAAAGTCGTGTGAATTCGGTGATAATGAACGAATCGAGCGAGGGAAAAGGTCTTGTTAGTAAAGATTAAGGAGCTGAAATGAACAAAGTTCGCCGCCCCGCCTTGATCCCGCTCGCGTTTGCCCTTCTTGGCATTGCCCTATCTGGTTTCGCCGTGCCCTCCCAGACTCCGGCTAAGCCGGAACGCGTCGAATCCGCCCGATTCCAGGTGATCCAAGCCCCTTCGAAGATCGATGTGAACGGCGTCCTCGACGAAGAGGCCTGGGCGGCCGCTCCCGTCATCCCTTTGCCTTCCGAATGGCAACCGGGGGACAACACCCCCGCGCCCGTCAAGACGGAGTGCCTGGTCACCTATGACATCCATAACCTCTATGTCGGCTTCCGCTGTTTCGATCCCGAGCCGAAAAAGATCCGGGCCCATCTCATGGACCGCGACGACACGGACACCTTGATCCTCGACGACCATGTCAGCTTCATGGTCGATGCCTTCAACGACGAGCGCCGCGCGTTCCAGTTCCGCGTCAATCCCATGGGCGTCCAAGCCGACGCCAACTTCAGCGAGCTCGAGGGCTACGAGGATTTCTCCTGGGACGCCATCTGGAGCGCGGCCGCGAAGATCACGGACTGGGGTTACGCCGTCGAGGTGGCCATCCCTCTCGGCCAGCTCCGCTTCCGCAAGTCCGACGGGCCTCAGACCTGGGGCTTCGAGGCTGAACGGTCCTGGCCGCGTGACACGCGACACCGCGTGATCTCACACCCCCGCTCCAGGAACGTCAATTGCGTCCTCTGCCAATTCAACAAGTTGACCGGTTTCGAAGGGATCATCCCCGGGCAGAATATCGAGCTCAACCCGACCTTCACGGCCAGCCGGACCGATGCCATGGACCCCGTCGAATACCCGGAGGGGTCGCTCGAGCGCGGAAAAGCGGCCGCAGAAGCCGGGCTGACCGCTAAATGGGGCATCACGCCGAACCTCATCCTCAACGCCACGGCCAATCCCGATTTTTCGCAGGTCGAAGCGGACGTGGCCCAGCTCGAGATCAACCGCCGCTTCGCCCTGTTCTATCCCGAGAAGCGGCCTTTCTTCCTCGAGGGCGCCGACCTGTTCCTGACCCCGATCCAGGCCGTCTTCACCCGGACCGTGGCCGACCCTGTCTGGGGGACGAAATTGACCGGAAAGTCCGGGCGCACGGCCATGGGCTTTTTCGGCGCCCAGGATGAGATCACCAACCTCGTCTTCCCGTCCAACCAGGGCACGATGCAGACCTCTTTAAGCCAGGATACGTATGGCGGCGTCTTCCGGCTCCGCCAGGATGTCGGCCGGATGTCGACCCTGGGCGTTCTCTATACCGGCCGGGCCGGAAGCGATTATTACAACCACGTGGCCGGGGCGGACGGCTTCATTCGTCTCGACCAGAAGAACTCGATCATCTTCCAGTTCCTCCATTCGGAGACCGACTACCCGACGCCGGTCGCCGTCGATTTCGGTCAGAACGAAGCCCGGTTCGGCGGCAACGCCCTCAATCTCCAGTTCCAGCACTTTTCCCGGAACTGGATCGTCCTGGCACTCTACGAGGACATGTCGCCGGGCTTTCGCTCGGACTACGGGTTCGTACCCCGCGTCGACATCCGGCACGGCCAGACCATGGTTTTTCGTCAGATCTGGGGCAAACCGAAGAGCTGGTTCAACGCCATCCGCATTGGCGTTGCGGGCGATGTCGTCTACGACCACGACGGTACGCTTACGGACCGCGGGCTGACCTTGGGGCTGAGGTACCAAGGGAACCTCGAAAGCCAGGCCAACGTTCACTGGAATTTCGTCAGGACCTATTACGACGGCAGGTATTTCGACACGGCCTTCGGCCAGCTCGCGTTGAGCTTCCGTCCCTTCAACGGTTCCGTGGTCGGCCTCCAGGGATTGGCCGGCCAGGCCATAGATTACGAGAACTCTCGGCTGGCCGACGTCTTAGCCGTCGGGCCGAACGCCTCCTTCAATCTCTTCCGTCATCTCAATCTCGTACTCTCTCAAAGCTATGAGCGGCTTTCCGAAAGCGGCGACACGATCTACACGGCCAACCTGGTCCAGACGAAGATCGTCTGGAATTTCAGCGTCCGGTCCTTCGTCCGGGCCGTCGTCCAGTACCGCGATCTTCAGCAAAACCCGGCTATGTATGCTTTTCCCGTTGATTCGCGGACTAAAGGGCTTTTCACCCAGTTCCTGTTCTCCTACAAGCTCAACCCGCGGACGGTCCTCTTCCTCGGATACGCGGACAACGGGCTGGGCGGCGTGTTCGACAATTGGCTGGGATCGGGCCGCGTCGGCATCACCCGGACCGACCGGACCTTCTTTCTGAAGATCGGCTACGCCTGGCAGATCTGAACCGGGGCCGGAGGCCTCGGCCTCCGGGCAGGTGTCCGTTATCGGACGATCTTCGCCCCGGTAACGGACACTCTCGTCTCGTTTTTTCTCTCGCGCAGGATAGGGGGTGTCCCCTAACATGGCATGCCCTTTGCAAATAGAGCATGTCGAGAAGGAAATGAGATGTTCCGTGCCCACCTGAAACTCGTGCTCCGGACGATGGCCAAGCACCGGGGATACACGCTGATCAGCATCGCCGGGCTGGCCCTGGCCCTGACCTGCGCCTTCCTGATGCTCCTCTTCATCACCTTCGAGACGAGCTATGACCGGTACCATGAGAACGCCACCCGGGTGTACCGGGTCACTTCGGCCTGGAGCGGGGCCCGGGCGGGGGAATCGGCCGCCGTTTCCGGGGACCTGCGGCTTGACCGGCAGTTCCCCGAGGTCGAGAAGACGGCCCGCCTATTCACCTATTCGTGGAAAGAAAAAGCGCTCGTCGCCGGCAACGAAAGATCGTTCTTCGAGGAGCGGTTCTTCCTCGCCGATCCGTCCATATTCGACATTTTTTCCTTCGATTTCGTCCGGGGCGATCCCAAGACGGCCTTGGCCGGAACCTCGGGCCTGGTCATCAGCGAATCCATGGCTGCGAAATACTTCGGCCGGGAGGACCCGCTGGGGAAAATCCTGGCCGTCAAGAATCTCGGCCAGGCCGACATGAAGGTCACCGGGGTCATCAAGGATATGCCGCGGAACTCCCATGTCCGCTGTGATTTCATTGCCCCATTCGCCGCCGGCGATACGCTTTTCTGGCCCGATTTCGCAAAAAGAAACAGCTCTTACGTCTATCTACTTTTGGCCCGGGGGGCGACCCCGGTCGGGCTCGAGTCCAAATTCCCCTCTTTCCTGGCCGGGCACCTCGGAGATAATTCCCGGAACGTCTCCTTGCGCCTCCAGCCCTTGACGTCGATCCATCTCCACTCGCATTTTTCCGACGAGATCGAGCCCAACGGCGACCTCGGGACGGTCCGGCTTTTCGGGCTCCTGGCGTTCATCGTCCTGGCCGTGGCCGTCATCAACTTCGTCAACCTGACCACGGCCCGGTCCATCGGCCGGGCCCGGGAGATCGGGCTTAAAAAAGTCTCCGGTGCCGGGCGCGGCGCGCTCATCCGCCAGTTCCTGGCCGAAGCCGTGCTGTTCGCTCTCCTGGCCCTGCCCGTCGCCCTGGCCTTGGCCCAGGCGCTCCTGCCCCTCTTCAACGGCGCACTCGACGCTTCCCTGACCATGAACTTCAAGGGTAACGGCCGGCTTTTCGCCGGAGCGGCCCTGCTGACCGTTCTCACCGGACTTCTCGCCGGCCTATTTCCTGCCTTCGTGCTCTCCGGGTTCCGGCCGGTCGAGGTCCTCAAAGGGAAGTTCTCCCTCGGCTCCCGGGGGGCCTTCGTCCGGCGCTTCCTGGTCGTCATCCAGTACGCCGCCTCGATCGTCCTCATGACCGGGGCCGCCGTGGTGGCGACGCAACTCCGTTTCATCCAGTCCAAAGACCTGGGATTCGACCGGGATCAGGTTGTGATCCTTCCGATCAAGGACGCCGAGACCATGGCCGGCTACGACGCCCTCAAGACGGCCTTTCTCCGCAGCCCGGCGGTCCTGGGCGTTTCGGGGTCCTGGGGCGTTCCTTCCCGGATCCGCGGCGGCCACGCCGTCCAGCGCGAAGGCGCCCCGGCCGGGGAAGAGGTCCTGGTCCCGGTCTGCTTCGTGGATTTCGACTTCCTCTCGACCTATAAGATGGAGCTTCGCTCGGGCCGCGATTTTTCCAGGGAATTCGGATCGGACGACAAGCGCGCCTATATCATCAACGAGACGGCGGCCCGGTCGTTCGGCTGGGCGGAGCCGCTCGGCAAGAAGATCCAACTCTCCAACCGCGATCTTATGAGGGCGGAGTTCGAGCCGGGAGAGGTCATCGGGGTCGTCCGTGATTTCCACTTCCGCTCCCTTCACGAGAGGATCGACCCTCTCGTCCTCAAGATCCGGAAAACCGAATTCACCCACGTCGCGGCCCGGCTCTCCCCGGGGCAGGTCCGGACCGGGCTCGATTTCCTGGCCGCGAGCTGGAAGCAGCTCTTCCCCGAGCGTCCTTTCGAGTTCTCCTTTTTGGACGAGGACATCGACCGTCTGTACCGGGAGGACCGGCGGACGGGCCGGGTTTTCGGTTACGCGACGGCTTTCAGCATCCTCATCGCCGGATTGGGTCTTTTCGGGCTGGCCTCTTTCAGTACGGCCCAAAGGACCCGGGAGATCGGCATCCGCAAGGTCCTCGGGGCCTCGGCCGAATCGATCGTCGTCCTCCTCTCGCGGGAATTCGCGGCCCTCGTCCTGGCCGCGAATGTCCTCGCGGCCCCCGTCGCTTACGTCCTCATGACGCGCTGGCTCCAGTCTTTCGCCTACAGGACGGGCCCAGGCGCCTGGACGTTCATCCTGGCCGCAGGCCTATCGTTCCTGCTGGCCCTGGCGACAGTGAGCACGAAGGCCATGAGATCCGCCCTGTCCAATCCCGTCGACAGCTTGAGGTACGAATGAGCCGCCGGCCGTCCGTAGGGCATCTTTTTCCGGGCTCCAAACGTATTACTGATGTGGCCCGGATGTTTCATTTCATAAATCCGAAGCGCAAGCCGCGTCCGGCCACGGACGAGGAGCACCGAGCATGAACACGTTCATGAGCCTGAAAGACGCCCTGGCGGTGATCATCCACGGCGGGGAGCCCATCCTGCTCAACACCGCGGGAGTGGATTGGGAAGCAACGGTCCTTCTGGAATGTCTTCCCGAACGCAAACTCGGGCAACGGGTTCAATACATGCCGGGCTTCTACATCGCGGCCGTCAGCGAATCCATGTGTCTGGGCGAGGTCCTCTACAGGATCAAGAAAAAGCCCGCTTGAGGAGCCGCCCGGCTTCCCGGATCCTGGACCGGACGGCGACGCCGTAGGGGCACGCCTTTTCACACGCGCCGCAATCGCGGCAGGCCGATGCGGTCTCATTGGGGCTGAGCGCCGCGTAAGCCGCCCGGGCCCTCCCGCTCTTGCCGTAGCTTTGCTCGTAGGCCAGCGCGTGGAGGATCGCCGTCGTGTCCACGCCCGAGGGGCAGGCGCGTCGGCAGCGGGCGCAGCCGTGACAGTAATCCTTTCCGTTCTCCCGGACGAATCGGGTCAGGGTCCTCTCTTCGGCTCCGGTCAGTCGCGTCCCGGCGGCGCCGAGGTCCTCCTCCATCTGCCGCTCGTTGAGGATCTCGGTCACGGCCGAGGCGACCCGGGAGTCCTCGAGGACCCATTTCAGCATGGCCTGGAAGATGGACGCCGACCCGGTCCTATATCTCTCCAGTTCTTGCCGCCGGCCGCCGACCTTGAGCGTCTTCATGGCGATGATCCCCACGTCGCGGGAATGGGCCAGCGCGAGGAGTCCCCGGATGCCGCTCGCGCCGAGATAGTCGGGGTAGGTCTCGACCTCTCCGGACGTCTCCTGGATGTCGAAGACGTTGTAGCCGACCTGGACCATGTCGTAGAGCCCGCAGTCGACGGCCTTCCTGACGACTTCCTCGTGATTGGCGTGGCAGGACAGCCCCCTGAACCGACAGGCACCTTCCTTTTTGAGCTGTTCAAAAGCGGCCAGGACGCGCTCGTCGACGAGGACGCCCGCCGATTCCGCGCCGTGGATGCACAGGACGTCGATCGTCTCCGTCGCCAGGCGGCGCAGGCTGCCGTGGACCGAAGCGACGATGGAGGCGGCGGTATCCCTGTCCGTGACGTGGAATTTCGTGCTGATGCGGACCTTGCCGCGGCCGACTTCCTTAAGGAGCCGGCCGATCTGGCGTTCGCTGTTCCCGTTGTCGTAGTTGTGGGACGTGTCGATGTAATTGATGCCTCGGTCGACGAGGGCCCTAAGGAGGTTGGGGTCGGGCAGGGGACTGCCGCCGAGCGAGATCTCGGAGACCTGGAGATCGGTCCGGCCGAGGCGGCGGTAGAACATGCCGTTCTTCTCGATGCTTGCCGGGGCCTTCCGGCCTTTGCCGGCGAGTCCGGCCAGCGAGGACCCCAAGGCCACAGCGCCGCCGGCCATCGTCCTGATGAATGTTCTTCGGTCCTGCGGCTCTCGGCTCATGGAAGGTCCTCCCGGCCTCGCTAATCTAACCGAGCCGATGCCTGCCGTCAAGCAGCCGGATCAAACCGCCATATCAGAGGTTTGACTTCCGAGTTGCATCCCCGATTTCCGGAATTAATCTCAAAAAGGGCCCACGCCAGGGGAACCTAACGGCGGAGGACCGCGTCTATTCTATCGTGGACAGCCGATGTCCGTTTTCGAACAGTCCGCCAGCTTGGAACGGGTCAATCAAAGACGACTTGGAGCCGGCCCGCTGGCACGAAATTTGCAGTTTCTGACATTCCGAATCTCTAAAAGGAGCCTGATCATGAAAAAGACTTTGCTCATCCTGTCTATCGTGACTCTGATCCTGCTCGTCCTGGTCGGCGGCGGGTTCGCCCAGAAGAAGCCCGACGTCGTCGGCACGTGGGTCGGCTACGCCATCGTCGGAGACGGCAGCCGAGTGGATTTCACCGTCGTCGTCGAGAAGGGCCAAACCGGATATACGGGGAAGCTATTCGACACGACCGGCATGATCCCCGAATCGCCTCTCAAGAACATGGTCTTCAAGGACAACAAGCTCACCTTCGAGTTCGACATGGCCGAGGGAATGGATTCCCAGCTTATCAAGATCGATCTGACGCTGGAAAACGAGACCCTCAAAGGGGCCTGGTTCGATCCCGAAGGAAATTCGGATCTGATCGAACTGACGCTGAAGAAATAGCCTCTTTGCCGTCTCCGTTCCGGCCTCGTCGTGTCAACCATCCCATCAGAAGGAGGGTTGACATGAGGGGGCCTGTTGGCTTACCTTTTGTGTGGGGGCCAGCCATGAGCCGCATCTCGGTATTTCAAAGATCTTGGAGCCTGACAGGGGCCCTTATTCTCCTTCTATCGGCCATCGCGACGGCCGCTCAATTCTCGCCCGCGGAGATCGCCGAGAGATCCCGCTGGGAAGATTTTCTGCGGAACGCGAATATCGTCGGGGCCGTGCAACTCGGGGAAGAGGAGGCCGTGACCACCCCGTGGAAGCTGACCCTCCAAAAGGACGGCGTCGTCCGGCACGGCCTCTGGAAAAACGTGAGCGGCAGTCCGCGGGGGATCGTCGACAGCTGGCTCTATGAGATCGCCGCCTACAACCTGGATAAGCTGCTCGGCCTGGGCATGGTGCCGCCGACGGTCCAGAAGAGGTTCCGGGGGATGGCCGGGTCCTGCCAACTCTGGATCGAGGACAGCGCCGTACTCAAAAAAAGGCTTCAGGAAGGCTTGTCGTCCAAGGTCCTTGACAAGCCGCAATGGCTGCGCCTGGCTTACATCCAGCAGCTATTCGACAACCTGATCGGGAACGAGGACCGTCACCAGGGCAATGTCCTGATAACCCCGGACGAACGGTCGTTCCTGATCGACCACTCGCGGACCTTCCGGACGACGAAGGAGTTCAAGGAGATCCTGCCTTTCTCCGGGGAAAAGTTCCCCGGGGTGGCCGTGATGCGGGAGCTGCCGCGCGCCCTGGTCGAAAAGGTCAAGGCCCTCGATGAACGATCGATCCGGGAGGCGGTCGGGAAAACACTGAGCGGCAAGGAAATAGGAGCTATTCTCGCCCGCAAGGAGCTCATCCTCAAGGAGATCGACAGGCTCATCGCCGAGCACGGCGAGGCCGCCGTCCTCTACTGAGGCCGTCTTTCGACCTCCGCCCTTCCACCTGAGGCAACCCGGATCCGTCCCGGATGGACGGGGCCGGCCCTCCTGTGCTATATAACTCCCAGGGAAGATCATGAACGGCAACGTGTACGACGAACTCAAGGAACGCGGCTTCGTCGCTCAAGTGTCCGACGAGGACGCCGTTCGGAAGATGCTCGGAGAAGGGCAGGTCACGTTCTATGTCGGCTTCGACAGCACAGCCACGAGCCTTCACGCCGGGAGCCTCGTGCCGATCATGGCCATGGTCCATATCCAGCGGGCGGGACACCGGGCCATCGCCGTCGTCGGCAGCGGGACGACCATGGTCGGCGACCCGAGCGGCAAGACCGAGATGCGCCAGATGCTCGACGAGGCCACCATTCGGGCCCAGGGCCAGGCCATCCATATCCAGCTGGCCCGTTACCTGCGCTTCGACGGGAAAAACGCGATCGCGGTGGACAACGCCGACTGGCTCCTGCCCCTGAACTATGTCGCCTTCCTCCGCGACATCGGCCGTCACTTCAGCGTCAACCGGATGCTGGCCGCCGAGGCCTACAAGCTCCGCCTCGAGAAAGGGCTGTCCTTCATCGAGTTCAACTACCAGCTCCTCCAGGCCTACGACTATCTTACCCTTTTCCGGAAATATGGCTGCACTCTGCAAATGGGCGGCGACGACCAGTGGGGCAACATCCTGGCCGGGGTCGATCTCATCCGCAGGGTCGACGGCGGGGCGGCCGAAGCCCTGACTTTCCCTCTCCTGACCACCGCGTCGGGGGCCAAGATGGGCAAGACCGCCCAGGGGGCCGTCTGGCTCGACGCGACGCTCTTCAGCCCCTACGATTTCTACCAGTACTGGGTCAACTGCGACGATCGGGACGTCGGCCGTTTTCTGAGGATCTTCACCCTCCTTCCGCTCGACGAGGTCCGGCGCCTCGAAGCGCTCAAGGACAGCGGTATCAACGAGGCCAAGCGGATATTGGCCTATGAGGCGACGAAGATCACCCACGGCGAAGTGGACGCCGAAAACGCTCGGAAAGCGACGGCCGCAGCTTTCGGAAAAACCGGCGCCGAAGCCGAGGCCAATGCTACGGGCGATGCGACCGTACTTCCCACGACCGCCGTCCCCCGGGCCAGGCTCGAAGCCGGCGTAAGCCCGGCCGAGCTCTTCACCGAGATCGGCCTGACGCCTTCGCGCCGCGAAGCCAAGCGGCTCGTTGAGCAAGGGGGACTCTACGTCAACGACGAACGCATCGACGCGGCCGAGCGTCTCCTGACCGTCAAGGACCTCGGCGCCGACGGCAGCATGCTTCTCAAGGCCGGCAAGAAGAAATTCCACCGCGTCGTCGCCGGCTGAAAAGCCTGACAAATCCTTTGCGTTACCCGCCCATATGTGGTTAAATGTCGGGGTGTTTTCCCGAGAACCCAAGGAGAATCGCATGAAGAACATGTTCGTTTTAGCGTTGTTTTCGACGTTGCTCGTTTCCGGCTGTGCTCCGAAGGCCGAAAAATTCGCCCTCAAAGAGGGCACCCCGGCCTACACCCTGGCCAAAGACCTCGCGGCGGTCATGCCCGCGCTCGATCCGGACAAGGTCACCGTCCTCGTCGAGGGCAAGGGCCTGGCGATCACGGTCGCCGAGGTCATCCAGGCCATCCAGGACAACCTGGGGACCCGGACCGCGCAGCTCAAAAGCGTCGACGCCGGACAGCTGAAGACCATCATCGAACAGGGGGCGACCCAGCTCGCCGAGCGCAAGCTCCTTCTCGCCGCCGCGGCCAAAACGGCCGTCCCGGCCGAGGAGTTCGACAAGGCCATGCAGGCCCAATATGCCCAGGCCGGCGGGGAGCCGGGCTTCCTGGAGGCCCTGAAAAGCGCGGGGATCTCGATCGACCATGTCAAGAAGAGCGTCCAGGAGACCCTCCTTATCAACAAATACCTCGAAGGTATTGCCGACGCTGGAGCCAAAATTTCCGAGGCTGACGTTCGCAAGGCCTATCAGGAAGAGACGGCCGGCGACAAGACAGCCTCGGTCCGCCACATCCTTCTCCTGACCCAGGGCAAAACTGACCCGGAAAAGGCCGAGGCGCGGAAGAAGATCGATGACCTCCTGGCCCGGGCCAAGGCGGGAGAGGATTTCGAGGCCCTGGCCAAGCAGTATTCCGAGGACCCCGGGGTCAAGGAAAACAACGGCCTCTATTCGGACTTTCCCCGCGGCCAGATGGTCAAGCCGTTCGAGGACGCCGCCTTCTCGGTCCCGGTAGGCCAGTTCAGCGGCGTCGTCGAAACCGACTACGGCTACCACATCCTCCAGGTCGTCGACCGCAAAAAGGAAACGCGTCCCTTCGAAGAGGTCCGGGCCGAGATAGAAACGCGGCTCAAGGACGGGAAACAGGGGACGGCCGTCGAGGACCACATTAAAAGCCTCAAGGACAAGGCGGGGTTCAAGCTGATCGGCCTGTAAGCCCCGGCGCCTCTAGAGGACGATCAGGGCCAGAGCGTCGGCGACCATGGCCGGCTTGTCCGCCCCTTCGACCTCCATGGTGTTCTCGACCGTGACCAAGACCTTCCGGAAGCCCCGCTTCTCGATGGATCTCAGGACGGCCCTGTTGCGCACTCGAGAGCCGGCCAGAACGGGATGGGGGAAGCGGACGCGATTGAGGCCGTAGTTGACGGCCATGCGGAAGCGCCCCGCGAAGACCTCGTTTCGGTTCTTTCTTCCTTGGCTCCCGTATGATCCGCCTCATGATGGCAGAAGTGCCCTCCTCACCTCCCGGGGGGGCGATTATCCCCAGGCGAATCCTCCTCAAGGGGGATTGCCGGGGGAGCTGCGCCCTGGCAGACTGGATACGTGGACGCGAGAGACGCGTCCGGACAACCGTTCTATCAGGAGGAAACATGAAAAGACTTATGACGGTTCTCGTGATCGCGGCTTTCGCGGGCCTCATGGCTCTGCCCCAGCCGGCCGCCGCCGGCGTCCAGTTCGGCCTCAAGCTTGGCGGGAACATGGCCAAGGTGACCGGGGCGGACGCCCAGGACATCGAGGGCACGCTGAAATCCAAGGTGGGCTTCACGGGCGGCATTTTCCTGGCCTTCCATTTAGGCCGGGTCGTGACCATCCAATGGGAGGCCCTATACACGATGAAGGGCGCCTCGTTCGAGTACACGGACCTCGAGGATACCTACACCGAGAAACTCTACGGCAACTACATCGAGATCCCCCTGCTTCTCAAAATCACCATCCCCACGCCCGTCATCCAGCCCTTCGTTTTCGCCGGGCCATCCGTCGGCTTCAAGCTCAGCGAGAAGATCCAGATCAACGGCGAGGACATTCCCTTGGAGGAAAAGCTCCTCAAGAACAACGACTACGGCGCCATCTTCGGGGCCGGCCTGAACCTGGGACGCAACTTCATGCTCGACGTCCGCTACAGCCTGGGCATGCAGAAGGTCATCGACACGATCGAGGGCGAAACCCCGGTCGACGTCAAGAACGGCGTCTGGTCCGCGACGATCGGCATCGCGTTCTAACTCGTTTACCGTCTGAACCGACTCGGGCGCTTCCGCACGGCGGAAGCGCCCTTTTTTTTGCTTTCGGAACTCATCCGACGACGATCGGATCCCGCACCGAGACGTCTCCCGCGGATGCTGCCTGGGCAGTAATGGGGGGTCGCTTCGTCGTCACCGGCCTGGAAACTCGAACCCGTGCCGAGCCGGAGATCCCAGCAAAGCCAGCCCTCAGCCAGAGCTGAGGACTGCCAAGCCCGCCGCGGACCTAGGGCTGGACCCATCCGTCGAGGAGGTGGATCATCCGCCGCCCGTAGGCGGCGTTTGCCTCGGAGTGGGTGACCTGGATGATGGTCGTGCCGCCGGCGTTGAGCTCGGCGAACATCTCCATGATCTCCTTCCCCTCCTTGGAGTTGAGGTTGCCGGTCGGCTCGTCGGCCAGGATGAGCTTGGGCTTGGTGATGAGAGCCCGGGCGATGGCCACCCGTTGCTGCTGGCCGCCCGAGAGCTGGTTGGGGAAGAGCTTCTTTTTGGCCACGATGTGGAACCGGTCGAGGGCCTCGGCGACGAGGCTCTTACGCTCCGAGCCCTTGATCTTCTTGTAGAGGAGGGGCGTTTCCAGGTTTTCGTAGACGGTCAGGTCGTCGATGAGGTGGTAGCTCTGGAAAACGAACCCGATGGCGTGCTTGTGGAGTTCCGTGAGCCTCTTGTCCGTGAACGTGTGGACGGGCTGGCCGTCGAAGTAGTATTCGCCCTCCGAGGGCACGTCCAGCATCCCGAGGATGTAGAGGAGCGTCGATTTCCCCGCCCCGGACGGGCCCATGACGGTGACGAATTCGCCCTCGCCGATCTCGAGGTTGACGTTCCGCAGGACGAACGTTTTGACGTATCCCGTCGAGTAGTACTTGGTGATGCCGCGGAGTTTGATCAAAGCTTGAACTTTTTCCGGATGTTCTCGGACACGACCTGGCCGTCGAAGAGATAGATGATCCGCTGGCTGTACTCGGCGTAGGCCTGGGAATGGGTGACCATGACGATCGTCGTCCCGTTGGCGTGGAGCTCGGCGAGAAGGTTCATGACCTCTTCGCCATGCGTCGAGTCGAGGTTTCCCGTCGGCTCGTCGGCCAGGATGAGCTTGGGCTTGGCCACGACCGCCCGGGCCACGGCTACGCGCTGCTGCTGGCCGCCCGAGAGCTGCTGGGGGAAATGGTTCTTGCGGGGCATCAGGGCCATGTGCTCGAGGACCTCGTTGACGCGCTTTTTCCTTTCCGACGCCGAGAAGCCCAGGTAGAGGAGGGGCAGCTCGACGTTCTCGAAAACGGTCAGCTCGTCGATGAGGTTAAAGCTCTGGAAGACGAAGCCGATGTTCGATTTTCGCAGTCCGGCGCGCTTGCGCTCCGAGTACTTGGCCACGTCCTTGTCGAGGAACTGGTATTCCCCGCTCGTCGGGTTGTCGATGAGCCCGAGGATGTTGAGGAGAGTCGACTTGCCGCAACCCGAGGGGCCCATGATGGCGACGTATTCGCCTTCCTGGATCTCCAGGTTGATGTTGTTGAGGGCCGTCGTCTCGACTTCCTCGGTCGAGTAGAGCTTCTTCAGGTCCTTGGTTTGGATGATCATCCCGTCCTCCTTTCCTTTCTGTCGTTTATCGTCATTTCAAGACCAGGCGTTCCATGTCGCCGAAGCTCTCGTAGGACGAGGTGATGACACGGTCCCCGGGCTGGAGCCCTTCGAGGACTTCGTAAACCTCGGGATTGTAGCGGCCAAGGCGAATGGCGTGCTTGACGGCCACCTTGCCTGATCCGTCGAGAAGGTAGATCCAGTTGCCGCCCGTCGTGTCCCAGAAGCCGCCACGGGCGATGAGAAGGGCCTCGGCGACGTCCCCCAGTTCGAGCTTGATGTGGAGGGTCTGGCCGCGGCGGAGGTCCGGCGGCGCCGCCCCGACAAAGTCGAGGTCGACCTCGAAACGGTTGTCGCGCACCGCCGGGAAGACCCGGCGGACCTTGAGCCCGTAGTTCTTCCCGGCCAGGTCGAAGTTGCCCGCCTTCCCGGCCTCGACCCGGGTGATGTAGTGCTCGTCGATCTGGGCCCGCACGCTGTAGGCGTCGAGGACGTCGATCTGTCCGATGTTCGCCCCGGGGGCCTTGAACGCGCCGATCTCCGCGTCGAGCATGGTCAGCTGCCCCGCGATCGGGGCGCGGATGATCAGGGCGTCGAGCTTTTTTTTCGAAGTCTGGAGGTTGACGTCCATGCGGCGGAGCTGGTCTTCGAGGGACTTGAGCTGATCTTCCCGGTATTCCAGCTCCTTCTTCTGGCTTTCGGCCACGATGTCCCTGTTGCGGACCATGTATTCGTAATCGAGCTTGATCTTCTCGAAGTCGAGCTCGGAAATGAGCTGGTCCTTGTAGAGCGCCTCGTAGCGAGTATAGGTCGTCTTCTGCTTGGCCAGGTCGTTCTCGATCCCGTTCATCATCTGCCGGAGCTGCTGGGTGTACTGCTCCATGTTGAGGCGGGTCTGGCGGAGCTGGTTGCTCTGCTGGACGAAGTCGGCCTCTCGCCACATGATGTTGAGGAGGAGGTCCGTGTTGACGAGCTCGGCGATCGGGTCGCCCGCCTTGACCATGGTCCCGGCCTCCATAAAGCGCTTATCGACCCGGCCGCCCTCCAGGGTTTCGAGAGTGTAGCGGGAGATGGGCGTCACGATCCCCTGGATCGGGATGAACTCGAGGAACGGCCCCTTGGCCACGGTCGAGATGGTGATCCGCTCGGCTTCGACGTTGAGCGTCGATTTGCTGAACTGGAAAAGGAACAGGTAGAGGAGGATCAGAACGAACGCGGCCGCGGAGGCGATGGCGGCGATCTTCCGCGGCGGCCATTTTTTCTTGTCGATCTGCCGGTCCATTCCCATGGTCAATCTCCTCGGACGATGCCGCTCGTTGGTCCCTGATCCGCGCTTGTCATCCGCATCATATCACTTCGGTCGCCTTTTCATATGCACGCAGCGTGCCAACGTGCCCGGGCTGGGTGACGCAGGGCCCGGGGGAGGAAGGCCTCCGAAAAGTGTCCGTACGCATGACACGGGGTGTCCATTTCCGGACAGCTGAGATATAATGGGATCGGCGTCTTCACCTGAGGAGCCGGGGGAAGTCTCGGCCGAGGGGCGCTTCAAGGTCAGGGCATAAAACTTGCAAGAAATCAAGAAGGAACGAGAAGGCAAGACCCGACAGGAGATGGGGATGGACCGAAAAAGCGGCAAGATCCTGGTCGTCGACGATAACGAAGACATCCTGAGCGCGGCGCGGCTGCTGCTCAAGCAGCACGTGGCCCTCGTCCACACGGAGAAATACCCGGACCGGGTCTCGGCCCTGCTGAAAAACGAGACCTATGACGTCATCCTCCTCGACATGAACTTCACCAAGGGGGCCACGAGCGGCGCGGAGGGCTTCACCTGGCTGGCCCGTATCCTGGCCGCCGACCCCCAGGCCGTGGTCATCCTCATCACGGCCTACGGGGATGTGGGTATGGCCGTCCGGGCCATCAAGGAGGGGGCCACGGATTTCATCCTCAAGCCCTGGCAGAACGAGAAGCTCCTGGCCACCCTGTCGGCCGCCCTCAGCCTCCGCGCTTCCCGCGACGAGGCCAGCTCTTTGCGCCAGCGCACGGACCGCCTGAGCGCCGACCTCGACCGGCCCTTCAGGGATTTTCTGGGCCGCAGCGATGCGATGAGGGAGGTCTTCACGACCATCGAGAAGGTCGCCCGGACCGAGGCCAATATCCTGATTCTCGGCGAGAACGGGACGGGCAAGGAGCTTGCCGCCCGCGAGATCCATCGCCAGTCCCTCCGCCACCGGGAGATCTTCGTCGGCGTGGACATGAGCGCCATCCCGGAGACGCTCTTCGAAAGCGAGCTCTTCGGCCATGTCAAGGGCGCCTTTACCGACGCCCGGGAGGACCGGGCCGGCCGCTTCGAGGTGGCCACGGGCGGCACCCTGTTCCTGGACGAGATCGGGAACCTCTCGCTTCCGCTGCAGGCCAAGATCCTGACCGTCCTCGAGAACCGTCAGATCATCCGGGTCGGCTCGAGCCGGCCGGTCCCGATCGATGTCCGACTGGTCTGTGCGACGAACCTGCCCATCCACCAAATGGTCGGGCAGAGCCGGTTCCGCCAGGACCTCCTCTACCGGATCAACACCGTCGAAGTCAGGCTGCCGGCCCTCCGGGAAAGGGACGGAGACATCCCGCTCCTCGTCGAGCACTTCCTCGCGGCCTACTGCCGGAAATACGGCAAGCCGCTCAAGAAAACAGGCCCGGCCGCCCTCCGCAAGCTCGAGGGTTACGAGTGGCCGGGCAACGTCCGCGAGCTCCAGCATGCCATCGAACGCGCCGTCATCATGTGCGACGCCCCCATCCTCCAGCCCGACGACTTTTTCTTCAGCGCGCCCGAGACCGGCGGGAAGGACAGTCTGCCGGAGGGCTTCAGCTTGGAGCACATGGAACGCCTCCTCATCAATCGCATCGTCAAGAAGCACGGCGGCAACGTGAGCAAGGCCGCGCGGGAGCTCGGGATCTCGCGGGCCGCGCTCTACCGCCGCATGGAGAAGCATGGTCTATAGGAAATTCCGGGTCGCCGTCTCCCTGCGGCTGGCCCTCCTCGTCGTCTGGGTCGGCTTGTTCTTCTACGTCCTCATCCGGACCGAGCTCACCGCCGCCGCGGTCCTCCTGGGCCTGCTGATCGTGGCCCAGGTCTGGGGGATCTTCCGGACGATCGACCGGACGAACCGGGACCTGGCCCGCTTTTTCGATTCGGTGCGATTCGGCGATTTTTCCCAGACATTCCGGGAAAAAGGCCCCGGCGGCTCGTTCGCCGAGCTCCACGCCGCCCTGGCCAGGGTCATCGAGGCGTTCCGCACGGCCAGGGCCGAGAAGGAGGAACAGACCCTGTACCTCCAGACGGTCGTCCAGCACGTCGGGATCGGCCTTCTCGTCTTCCAGCCGGACGGCGAGGTCGAGCTCATCAACGACGCCGCCCGGCGCCTCCTCAAGGTCCGCCAGCTCAAGAACATCCGGAACCTCGAGGCGTCCCATCCGGAATTCGCCGGGACGCTCCTGCGGCTGAAGCCCCGGGAACACGCCCTGGTCAAGGTCGAGGCCGGGGACGAACAGCTCCAGCTGTCGCTTTACGCCGCGGAGTTCAAGCTGCGGGGCCGGGAATTCACCCTCGTCTCGGTGCAGGACATCCGGAGCGAGCTCGAGGAGAAGGAGATCGAGGCCTGGCAAAAGCTCATCAGGGTCCTGACCCACGAGATCATGAACTCCATGACGCCGATCTCCTCCCTGGCCACCACGGTCCAGGACCTCGTCACCCAGAGCTGCGGGGGCGAGGGCGAATCGGAAGCGCTGGGGGACATCCATGCGGCCCTGAGGACCATCCAGAAGCGGAGCGAGGGCCTTCTCCACTTCGTCGACGGGTACCGGAACCTGGCCCGCCTGTCCAAACCCAACCTCAAACTCTTCCCGGCGTCGGACCTCTTCGCCGACATCGCCCAACTTCTCCAGGTCCGCCTGGCCGAGGGGGGGATCCGGATGAGCGCCTCGGCCAATCCCGCCAACCTGGAGCTCCTGGCCGACCCCGACCTTCTCGAGCAGGTCCTCATCAATCTTTTGCTCAACGCCGCCGACGCCGTCACCGGGCGCGCCGATCCGCGCGTCGAACTCGTCGCCGGCCTGGACGAGCGCGGCCGGCCGGTCATCCAGGTCAGGGACAACGGATCGGGGATCGCCGCGGAGAACCTGGACAAGGTGTTCGTGCCGTTCTTCTCGACCAAGGAGGGGGGATCGGGCATCGGCCTCAGCCTGTCGCGGCAGATCATGCGGCTCCACGGCGGCTCGATCACGGCCGCCTCCAAGCCGGGGCTGGAGACCGTCTTCACCCTCCGCTTCAAGCACTGATAAGCGCGGACCCTCAGCGGATATACAGATAGATGTAGTGGTCCTCGCCGTTCTCGTCCTTGACCGTTTCGCTCTGGACCTGCTTCCCCTCCCAGCCGGGAATGGTGTAGTTGTGGCAAACGACCCGGCTCTTGGGCCGGAGCTGGGCGTCGAGCAGGGGCCGGACGAGGGCGTTCGATTCGGGGAGGAGGTAGAGGCTGACGACCGTCGCCTCCGAAATGTCGGCCTTGGTGGCGTCCATGCAGAGGAACTTGACCTGCCGTTCGACGCCGGCGGACGCGGCGGCCCTCTCCGACTCGTCGATCATGGCTTTGTCGATGTCGATGCCGACACCGCGGGCCCCGTACCGCCGGGCCGCCGTGATGACGATGCGGCCGTCGCCACAGCCGATGTCATAAAGGACGTCCTTGCCGGAAACCGAGGCTATCTCGAGCATCCTGTCGACGACGGGCTGGGGCGTCGGCACCCAGGGGGCGAGGTCGACGGCGTCGGCCCGCCCATGGGAGCCGAGGAAAAGCTCGATCGTCGTGCCCTCGTCGTAGCGGAAGGAATAAGGACTGCCCGGGTCGAGGGAGTAGATGGCGTCCTTCTGGCCGGTGTTGAATTGGATCTCGAGCGGGACGGCCGTCCGGAAGCGGTCGATGGCTCCGGGAGCGATCTCGCGCGTCTCGTTCGCCTCCGGCTTTCCGGAGGGGGCGATCTTGTAGGTGACCGGCTCCTCGGTGACGTTGCGGACCGTCGTTTCCTTGGCCCGGGCATCGTCGGCCGCTTGTTGGGCGGCGGGGGAGGGGCCGGGCTGGCGGCGGGAACAGGAGGACGGGAAAAGCGCCAGGGCGATGAGGACCAGGACGACGGAGGGGGCGATCTCGGATCTGCGCTTCATGGGCACCTCTCTTAGGGAAGATCTTAGCAGAAAGGCGCGGCAAAACCTACATCCGGGATAACCGGGATAGCCCTCTTCCGCTTGCCGCGGCGAATTTTGGGACCGCCGAGCGTGGTTGACAGACGTTCCGGAATTCCATAAAGTGGGGCCCTTGTGCGCGATGGTCTTTTCAGGAAAGGATAACGATGAACATGCGTCGCACGACCTCGGCCCTGGCGTTCCTCGCGGTCTTTGCAAGCGTCCTGTCCGCCGCAGAGTCCGGCGGAGAGTTCTTCAAGCCCATACGCACGAACGTCCCGCCGGCGATCGACGGCCGGCTCGACGACGCCGTCTGGCGCGACGCGCCCGCGCTCAGCGCTTTCAAGACCTTCATCCCCGACTTCAGCCGGGAGCCCAGCGAAAAAACGGCCGCCTATATGGCTTACGATGCCGAGAACCTTTACTTCGCCTTCAAGTGCTTCGACCGGGAGCCGGACAAGATCAAGGGCGCCATGGCCAACCGGGACACGATCCGGGCGGACGACTTCATCTGCATCAACCTCGACACTTTCAACGATCAGCAGGCCCTCTCCGCCTTCTATGTCAACCCCCTGGGCATCCAGACCGACAGCCGGTGGGCCAGCGGCAAGGAGGATTTCAGCGCGGACTTCGTTTGGGATAGCGCGGGCCGCATCGACGCTGACGGCTACACCGTCGAGCTCCGCGTGCCGTTCAAGAGCATCCGGTATGCCGGGAAAAAGCGCGTGGAAATGTCCATTTTCTTCGAGCGGCGCATCTCGCGGCTGTCGGAGCACGGCTCCTACCCGGCCCTCGACCCGGCCCGCGGCTATTTTTTCCTGACCCAGATGATGCCTCTCGTGCTCGAAGACATCAAGCAGTACACTTTGCTCGAGGTCCTGCCGGCCTACACGTACAAGGACGGGGCTGAACGCTCCGAGGGCGACCTCGTTGGCGAAAAGGGGGTCCACAATTTCCACCTGACCGGCAAATACGGCGTAACCTCCCAGCTCATCCTCGACGGCACCTGGAACCCCGACTTCAGCCAGATCGAGGCCGACGCCGGCCAGGTCGACGTCAACCTCCGCTACGATCTTTACTTTCCCGAAAAACGGCCCTTCTTTCTAGAGGGGAGCGAGATGTTCCAGCTGGCTGGCGCTTCCGAAGCGGACCCCCTGCTGGCCGTCGTCCACACCCGGATGATCGTCGATCCGCGGGTCGGCTTCAAGCTCTCCGGAAAGGTCGGCAAAAAGGACACCGTGGCCTCCATTTTCGCCCTGGACGAATCCCCGTCGGGCGAGCCGGGCTACGAGCCGGGCGGCGACAGATACGCCGGATTCGCCGTCCTGCGCTACCGCAGGGCCGTCGGCGGCGACGGCTATCTCGGCGCGTTCTACACCGGGCGCGATTACGCCGGCCGATCGAACCGGGTGGCCGGAGCGGACGGCCAGCTCCGGCTCAGCAAGTCGAGCCAGCTCGGGTTTCACGGCTTCGGATCGTGGACGAGGACCGGAACGGACGTCGCCGCGGCCGATGGCGTCGCCCTCGGCCTGGACTATCTCTACGACACCCGGAATCTCGGCCTGAGTCTAGCGTTCTACGATATTTCCAGGGATTTCCAAACCGACACGGGCTACTTGATCCGCCAGGGCGTGACCGGGATCCAAGCTTCCGTTTCACCGCGGTTCTATCCGAAGAGCCGCTTCTTCCGGAAGGTCGTGCCCAATCTCTCCGCGTCCGTCGTCAAGGACCTGCCGAGCGGGCTCTTCGAGACGAACGACGCGCTGGGCATCACCGCCCTTCTTCCCGGAAACACGACCGTCCAATTTTCGGGACGGTACTCGACGGAGGTCTTCCTCGACAGGCGGTTCGACACGAGCGGCGGGCTTTTTCAGCTCCTTAGCCAGGTCACGAAGCAGCTCTACGTCCGCGGCCTCTATTTCCTGGGCAACTCCATCCGTTATGTCTCCGACCCTTACCAGGGCTATGGGAATCGCATCATGGGTGGCGTGACCTATAAGCCTTCGGAAAAATTCGACCTTACGGCCAGCCTAAACTATTCCGATTTCTTCCGGCGCTCGACGCAGGAGAAGGAGTACGGTTACGCCATCTGGCGCGGCCGGCTGACCTACCAAATGAACAAGTACCTCTTCTTCCGCGCGATCGTCGAATACAACGCCTTCCGCAGGGAGATGCTGACGGACCTTTTGGCCTCGTTCACCTACATTCCCGGAACGGTCATCCAGCTGGGCTACGGATCGATCTACGACAAGGTCGAGTGGGTCGAAGGCGAGTACCGCGAGGCGGACCGCTTCCTCGAAATGAAACGGGGCCTGTTCTTCAAGGCCTCCTATCTCTGGCGGTTGTGAGAAAGAGCGACGGACCTGCCGTCCGTGTCCTTGAAAAAAGAGCACTGAGAACGGATAATGAAGACGTGAAGGGCCGACACCGGACGGTACCGGGAGACTGACCACGCGCGAGCTTCTCGTCCTTATCGCCTGTCTGGGCATTCTCCTTTTCTATCTTGCCCTTGAGCGTATCCGTCTCGAGCGGGCGCTCGGACGGGTCCCACGCCGTATCGCCGTCACCGGGACGCGGGGCAAATCCGGCGTCACCCGGCTCGTCGCGGCCGGGTTGAGGGAGTCAGGGGTTCGGGTCCTGGCCAAAACCACCGGTTCGAAGCCCGTCCTGATCCTGCCCGACGGTACGGAAAGGGAGCTCCCGAGGCCGGGCGTTCCCTCCGTCCGTGAACAGGTCCGGCTCGTTTCGCTGGCCGAGAAGATGGGTGCCGACATCCTCGTTTCCGAAATGATGAGCATCGGCGCGGAGTGCCTGGCCGTGGAATCCCGGCGGATCCTTCGCCCCGGCACCCTGGCCCTGACCAACGTCCGCCTCGACCACATGGACGAGATGGGACGGCGGAAAGATGAGATCGCCCGCTCCCTCGCGGCGGCGTTCCCCGAACGGGCGGACATCTTCATTCCGAAGGAAGAGATCCATCCCGTTTTCGAAGCAGCGGCCGCGCGGACCGGGTCGAAGCTCCATCCGGTGGCCCCTCCGGCTGGGGTCGCCGGACCGGGGGCTGGCCCGCGTCCATCGTTTGGAGAGTTCGAACCGAACGTCCGGCTCGCGCTGGCCGTCCTCGCGTCCCTCGGCGTCGAAAAAGAGACGGCGGAGCGGGGCGTGGCCGGCGCCTCGCCCGATTTCGGCGGCCTCCGGTTCTGGCGCGGTTCGTTCGGCGCCCCGCCCCGGCCGGCGGTCTGCGTCAGCGCCTTCGCCGCCAACGACCCGGAATCCTCAGCCGCGGCGCTCCAGAAGATCGGCGGGGAATTTCCGTGCGCGTTGCGACGGTGGGTCGGGCTCCTCAGCCTGCGCGAGGACCGCGGCGATCGGACGCTGCAGTGGGTCCGCGCGGCCGGGGAGGGCTTTTTTCGAGACTTCGCCGGGGTCGTCCTTCTCGGTCGGCCGGCCCGAGCGGCCCTGCGCAATATCCGGAAGTCGCCGCCGCCGGGCTGCACGGCTTTTTCCGTTTACGACGGGTCGTTTCCCGATGGGCTTATGGACCGTGTCGTCTCGACCGCTCCGGGCGAACCCGTCATCATCGGCCTCGGCAACATCGTCGGTCCGGGCGAGCGGCTGGTCCGCTTTTGGGACGAGAAAGGGACGCCTCATGATCGTTGAAACGCTCCTCATCGGCCTCGTCCTGGCCCTGC
>JBFYOD010000208.1:0-19589 GCA_041303965.1 Candidatus Aminicenantota bacterium | reverse complement strand
AGCCCGACGCCAAAGCCGCGGTCTTCTCGTGTCCATGTGGCCATGATCTTCATCCCGACCGGGTAGACTCCCGCCAGGAATATGCCTGTCAAAAAACGGAGGATGAGCACCGGCAGGAAGCTGCTTCCGGCTGCCGGGATGAGCAGCGTCGCCCCTCCGGCGAGCAGGGAAGACATGGCGAACAGCCATCGCCCCGGGATCCTGTCGGCCAGGTTAAGAATGGCTGATCCGAGTGCGCCAACGACGAAACCCAGCTGGACGGACATCGTCAGCCAGGACTGCGCCGAGGGCGTGAGGCCCCAGGCCGCCGCGAGCGCCGGAACAACAGCCGAGGCCGAGAACCAGACGGACATGCCCAGGAATTCTGAAAAAGAAAGGAGATACAGGGCCTGGCGTTTGGTCATGATGGCGTCCGGGCTATTCTCCGACAGACGGGCCGGGGATGCAAGGGCCGGCCGTCCGCCGGAGCGCCTTCCTTTCCCCCGCTATCTCGCCTATAATGACGCGGCGATAATTTTTGGAGAACACCCATGTACGGACGATTCAAGGACCACCTGAACGCTCAACTCCAGCAGATCCGGGACCGCGGCCTCTATAAGAAAGAGCGGGTCCTCGAGACGCCCCAGGGCGTCGAGATCCGGACCGAGTCGGGGGCCAAGGTCCTCAACTTCTGCGCCAACAATTACTTGGGGCTCTGCAACGAGCCCCGGGTCATGGCCGCCGCCAACTACGCCTTTTTCCGCTGGGGCTTCGGCATGGCCTCGGTCCGGTTCATCTGCGGGACGCAGCAGGTCCACAAGGAGCTCGAGCGCCGCATGTCCGGTTTCCTAGGCATGGACGACGCTCTCCTCTACTCCTCGGCCTTCGACGCCAATGGCGGTGTTTTCGAGCCGCTCCTCGACGAGAACTGCGCCATCGTCTCCGACGAGCTCAACCACGCTTCGATCATCGACGGCGTCCGCCTGGCCAAGGCCAAGAGATTCGTCTACCGGAACAACGACATGGAGGACCTCGAAGACCAGCTCGTCGAGGCCCGCGAGGCCAGGTTCAAGCTCATCGTCACGGACGGCGTTTTTTCCATGGACGGTATCATCGCCAGGGTCGACAAGATCTGCGACCTGGCCGATCAATACGAGGCGTTGGTCATGGTCGATGACTCCCACGCCACGGGCTTCATCGGGCCGACGGGCCGCGGCACGCACGAATATTGCGGCTGCGTCGACCGCGTCGACCTCATTTCGACGACCTTCGGCAAGGCCCTCGGCGGGGCCTCGGGCGGCTGTATCGCAGGGCGGCGGGAGATCATCGAATTCCTCCGCCAGAGTTCCCGCCCCTATCTTTTCTCCAATTCCCTGGCCCCCGGGATCGCCGGCGCCACGGTCGAAGTCCTCAAGATCCTCGAGGAGTCGGCAGAGCTCCGGGAGCGGCTCATGGCCAACACGTGGCTCTTCCGGAAGGGCATGGAGGACGCCGGTTTCCGGACCGTCCCCGGCATCCATCCGATCGTTCCGGTCCTATTCGGCCATATCGCGGACGACGCCCGGCTCAGCCAGGATTTCGCCAGCGCGCTCCTCGGGGAGGGCATCTACGTCATCGGCTTCAGCTACCCGATCGTGCCGGTGGGCAAGTCGCGCATCCGTGTCCAGATCAGCGCCGCCCACACGCCCGACCAGATCGCCTTCGCCATCGATAAATTCCGCAAGATCGGCCAGCGCCTCGGCGCGATCTGAGACGCCGGTCGCCATCGGCCCCTTGGCCTCCATGCGGGCGGTTGCAGAATCCGGAGCTGGGCACGGTCGGCCTCGAGGTCAGGAACAAGCTCAAGGCCATCGTCGACCGGCTTTGACATTTCATGGCGCTTATCTATAATAATGGTCCGTCTTTACGGGCCGCCGGCTGATCCGGCCGCTTCGAGGCCGGCCAACCGCCGCAGGCCCCGTTATCCATGGACGAAAGGCACATAAACCGTTGATTTTCGGGGCGGGAACGGACATCATCGAGGTCCAAAGGGTCGAGGAGAAGCTCGTCCGCACCGAGAGCCTCAAAGCCAAGCTTTTCACCCCGACCGAGATCGCCTACTGCGAATCCAAACACCGCCCGGCCATGCATTTCGCCGCCCGGTTCGCGGCCAAGGAGGCCTTCCTCAAGGCCATGGGCACGGGTTGGAGCGGGGGCCACAAGTTCTCCGAGATCGAGGTCGTCAACAACGCCCTGGGCAAACCCGAGCTTTTCGTCCATGGCAAAGTCAAGGAATTCTGCGAGGCCCACGGCGTCTCGGCCATGGAGGTCTCGCTGACCCATATCAAGGACCTGGCCTCGGCTGTCGTCGTCCTTGAAACGAGATCGCCACAACCCTGAACGGAGAGGAATCGCTCATGTCGAACATCGGCTCCTACGACGAACGCGTCAAGAATTTCTCCTGGTCGATCGCCGAGAAGGAACTCGGCTACAAGCCGGGCGACGTCATCAACATCGGCTGGTACTGCACGGACCGGATCTGCGAGCAGGGGAAGGGCTCGAAGGTCGCCCTCCACTGGGAAGGCCACACCGGCGTCGAAAAGACATACACCTACAACGACATCCGCCTGGCCACGAACACCATCGGCGCCTTCCTCCGCGGCCTCGGCCTGAAGGACGGCGAGCGCGTCTGCCTGTTCATGGACCGCATCCCCGAGCTCTACCTCGGCTTCCTCGGCATCCTGAAGATCGGGGCCATCGCCCAGCCGCTCTTCTCGGCCTTCGGCGACGAGTCGCTCTTCGTCCGTCTTTCCAACGCCGAGACATCGGCCGTCATCACCCAGAAGAAACACGCCCCCAAGGTCCGCAAGATCCTCGAGAAGCTGCCCCACGTCCGTCACATCATCCTCGTCGACCACGACGGCGTCGCCCCGCTCAAGGACCGCGAGGTCGCCTTCTCGCTCGAAAAGGCCGCGCCGGTCGAGCATCTCGACATCCACCCGACCAAGGCCGAATCGCCCTCTGTCCTCCACTACACATCCGGCACGACGGGCATGCCCAAGGGCGTCCAGCACGTCCATTACTCGCTGATCTCCCAATTCTTGACGGCCAAATGGGCCCTCGACCTCCGCGAAGACGATATCTACTGGTGCACGGCCGACCCCGGCTGGGTCACGGGCACTTCGTACGGGATCATCGCGCCGTTCGCCATCGGCGTCACCCAGTGCGTCCTCGATGCCGGGTTTTCCGCCGAAGCGTGGTACAAGTGGATCGAGAAACGGCGGGTGACGATGTGGTACTCGGCGCCGACGGCCATCCGCTCCCTGATGAAGGCCGGTGACGAGATCGTCAAGAAATTCGACCTGTCGACCCTCCGCCACTTGGCCAGCGTCGGCGAACCCCTCAACTCCGAGGCGGTCATCTGGTCGGAGAAGGTCTTCGGCCTGCCGTTCTACGACACGTACTGGCAGACGGAGACCGGCTCGATCGTCATCGGCAACTATCCAGGCATGGAGGTCCGGCCGGGTTCGATGGGCAAGCCCTTCCCCGGCATCACCGGGACCGTCCTCGACCCTGTCAAGAACGAGCCCCTCCCGACTTACGGCAAGATCGGCCTGGTCGCCCTCAAGTTCGATTGGCCTTCGCGCATGCGCACGTACTGGAACAACGAAGAGGCCTTCCAGAAGAAGTTCCGGAACGGCTGGTACATCACCGGCGACCGGTCCAAGATCGACAAGGACGGCTACTTCTGGTTCGCCGGCCGCGACGACGATATCATCAACACGGCCGGCCACCTGGTCAGCCCGTTCGAGGTCGAATCGGCCCTGCTCGAGCACCCGGCCGTAGCCGAATCGGCCGTCGTCAGCAAGCCCGACCCGATCAACCTCGAGGTGGTCAAGGCCTTCGTCACACTCAAGCCCGGCTTCACGGCCAGCAAGGACCTCGACCTCGAGATCATGAACTTCATCCGCAAGAAACTTTCGCCCCTGGCCATGCCCCAGGAGATCGAGTTCGTCCCGTCGCTCCCCAAGACGCGGAGCGGCAAGATCATGCGCCGCATCCTCCACGCCAAGGAGTGGGGCGAGGAGATCGGCGACACGTCCACCCTCGAAAACGATTAAATATAAAGGAGCCCTATCATGTCCGACGAATTGAAAGACATCGTTCTGAACTACGTCACCAAAGAGTACCTCGAAGACGACAGCGAGCCCCTGACCTACGAGACACCCCTCATTTCGGGCGGCATCGTCGACTCGTTCTCGATGGTCTCCCTGAAGCGTTTCCTCGAGAACAAGTACGGGATCGCCATCCCGGACGACGAGGCCACGCCCGAGGCCTTCGACTCGGTCAACAAGATCGTGTCTCTCGTCCAGAGATTCGTGGCCAAGAAAGGGTAAGACCGTGGCCTACAGCGACAAGATCCGCGGCACCTACCAGACCCAGATCAAGGGCATCCAGGACGCCGGGCTGTTCAAGCAGGAGCGCTACATCCACTCGCCCCAGGCGGCCGACATCGAGGTCGAGTTCCCGGCCGGCTCGCCCCTCAAAAAGGTCATCAACATGTGCGCCAACAACTACCTCGGGCTGTCGAGCCATCCCGACGTGGTCAAGGCCGCGCACGAAGGGCTTGATAGCCGCGGCTACGGCATGTCGTCGGTCCGCTTCATCTGCGGCACCCAGGACATCCACCGCGAGCTCGAGCAGAAACTGACCGAATTCCTGGGCACCGAGGACACCCTCCTCTTCCCCTCCTGCATGGACGCCAACGCCGGCGTTTTCGAGGCCATTTTATCCAAGGACGACGTCATCATCTCCGACCGCCTCGTCCACGCCTCCCTCGTCGACGGCATCCGCCTCTGCAGCGCCATGCACGATACGATCAAGCACTCCGACATGGGACACCTTGAGGAGAAGCTCCAGCTCCACGCCGACAAGCGTTTCAAGCTCGTCGTCACGGACGGCGTCTTCTCCATGGACGGCGACACGGCCAAGCTCGACGAAATGGCCGCTCTTTGCGAGAAATACGACGCCATGCTCCTCGTCGACGAGTCCCACTCCTCCGGGTTCATCGGAAAGACGGGACGCGGCACCCACGAGAAGTGCGGCGTCGTCGGCAAAATGGACGTCATCACAACGACCTTCGGCAAGGCCCTCGGCGGGGCCTCCGGCGGCTGCGTCAGCGGGCGCCGGGAGCTCGTCGAACTGTGCCGGCAGAGGGCCAGGCCTTATCTCTTCTCGAACACCATCGCCCCGGTCGTCGTCGCCGGCGTCCTCAAGGTCATGGACATCATCTCCAAGTCGACCGAGCGGCGGGACAAGCTGGAACGGAACGCGGCCTACTGGCGCAAGGGCCTGACCGAGGCCGGCTTCGTCCTCAGGGAAGGGGACACGCCCATCGTCCCGGTCATGCTCTTCAACGCCAAGCTGGCCCAGGACGTCTCGCGGGCCCTCTACGACGAGGGCATCTACGCCATCGGCTTTTTCTTCCCGGTCGTTCCTCAGAGCCAGGCCAGGATCAGGACCCAGATCTCAGCCGGGCACGAGATCCATCACCTCGACAAGGCCCTGGCCGCGTTCACCAAGGTCGGCCGGAAGTTCGACATCCTTGGCAAAACGAAGCAGGAGATCATCGCCAAGTATGGCATGTAGGAATTCAGGCGGCTGCCGGAGCCGCGCTCTTGGCCTTCGACCGGGTGAGCAGCGAGACCACGATCAGCGTGAGGAAGCTCAGGGGGATGGAAACGATACCGGGATTCTTCAGCGGGAAGGGCGCCGAGAGCGGGTCCTTGCCGTAGAGCTCGTACATCGTCGGCGAGAAGAGGATCAGGCCGATCGATGAGGTTACGCCGACGAATATCGACGCGGTGATCCCCCGGGCGGTCGTCCGCTTCCAGAAGAGCATCATGACGATCGACGGCAGGTTGGCCGATGCCGCCACGGCGAAAGCCAGTCCCACCAGGAAGGTGACGTTGACCCCCTTGAAAATGATGCCCAGGACCATGGCCAGCGCGCCGACGACGAAGGCGACGACCTTGCCGGCGTAGACCTTCTGCTTGTCGTTCTTGATGACCTTGGCGAAACGGTCGAGGAGATCGTGGGCGACCGCGCCGGACGCGGCGATGATCAGGCCGCTCACTGTGCCCAGGACCGTGGCGAAGGCGATGGCCGAGATCATGGAGAACAGGAACGTCCCGAAGGAACGGGCCAGCAGAGGCGCCGACATGTTGTCGTCGAGCAGATTGACGACGCCGTTGGTCATCGCGCCCAGGCCCATGAACAGGGTCAGGATGTAGAAGAAGCCGATCGCGGCGATGGCCACGATGGTCGATTTCCGGGCGGCCGCCGCGCTCGGAACGGTGTAATAGCGGATGAGGATGTGGGGGAGCGCCGCCGTGCCCAGGAACAGGGCCAGCATGAGGGACAGGAAATCGATGCGGTCGGTCGCCGTGCCCTCGACTTTGAACCGCTGCCCTGGCCGGAGGATCTTGTTCCCGGTCGTGAAGACCGGGTAGTAGACGGTGACTTTGCCGCCGTTGTCGTTAAAAGAGGCGTTTTTCCACAGCTTGATACGGGTTCGGGAATCGCCGATGAGGGCGAGGTACTTAGCCGGGTTGAGGCTACCGGTCTCGGCCTCGGGTCCCGTCTTCCCGGCGATCGCTTCCATGTTCCCCGCCTGGGACAGGATGTTGTCCTTCGAGGCCGGGGCGCCGTTGACGATCTGGCTTCCGTCGGCCAGACGCGCGGTGAACTGGGACTCCAGGAGCTTCACCCCGCCGGACGCGGCGTCGGCCTCGGCTTTCCACCAGCTCTCCCGGCCGTCCCGGAGCAGCTTGACGAATCGAAGGGCCTTGACCTCCCGCACTGCGGCGATCTGCCAGGCCGGGTCCTCGAGGACGAGGCCGCCGCCGGCTTCGGTCGCGGTCAGGGTTCGATATTGCCGGAAGGGGACCCGGCCGCCTTGGTCGGGCTTGGTGGACAGGCCTCGGATGAGGACGACGGTGACCAGGACGAGCGAAAAGACGAGGAGGAGCGCGCCCTTGATGAACTGGACGTAGGTCGTCGAGGTCATCCCGGCCGTGGCCACGATGGTGATGACGATGAGCCCGACGAGGATGACGCCGACCGCGTGCGGCAGGCCGAGCAGGGGAGTCACCAGGACGCCCGCGCCGACCATCTGGGGAATGAGGTAACAGATGGAAACGAGCAGGGTGCTGATGGCGGCCATGAGCTTGATGCCGCGGTGGTTGTAGTTGGCGTCGAGGGCGTCCGTGAAGGTGTACTTGCCCAGCCGCTTGAGGGGTTCGGCGACGATGAAGAGGGCGACGATCCAGCCGGCCAGATAGCCGATGGAATAGAGAAAGCCATCGTAGCCCGCCGTGGCGATCATGCCGCAGATGCCGAGAAAGGACGCCGCGGATAGGTAATCTCCGGCGAAGGCGATGCCGTTGATGCCCCAGTGGATCCGGCCGCCGGCGGCGTAATAGCCGCTCGCGGACTTGGCCCGGCCCGCGAAATAGAAGGAAATGCCGAGGACGAACGCGACGAAGAGGACGAACAGGATGATGGACAGGATGTTCATGGCCGGCCTCCCTGGCCTGCGGCGGAACGCAATTTTGCTTCCCGGCGTCCGCAAGCCCGGTTGTAGATCAGGGCCAGGATGAGGGCGAAGACGATAAGTCCGAATCCGTAGACGACGGCGAGATTCAGCCCGGCAACGACGGTTTTTTCCATCAGCCCGGGGCTGGTCAGGTTAACGACGACAAAGCCGGCGTAGATGATCGCGTAGAGCGTGAACATCCAGGCACCAAGTCGTCTTTTGTACAAGAAGGCGGGGTCCGCCCCGGACTTTGCTGCGGGTTCGTGCAACATGGGCTTCTTTTCTCCTTATAATGAAGTGCCGGACGGCCCGCTCCGATCTGGGCGGGGCCCCGTCCGGCTACTCGCGTAGCCAGACTTTATCTCATAGTCGAGGGAAAAAATCAAGGCACGGGCCGTGCATGACGGGGCTATTGACAGCATTTCTAGGGAGGTGCTATGGTGGGGCAGTTCTTTCGAGGGACCCGGAAGCGAAGTGCCAGAATCCATCCGCATCAACCTCCACGGCCACTCCCATCTGAGCGACGGCGAGCTCACGCCGGACCAGCTGGCCGAGCGGCTGGCCGCCGCAGGGGTCCGGACCGCGGCCCTGACCGATCATGACACGATCGAGGGGCTCCCGGCCTTCCGCGAGGCCTTGACCCGGAAGGGCGTCGGTTTCGTCACGGGCGTCGAGTTGACCGTCGTCGACCTCGAGGAAGGGGAGAAACACATCCTCGGGTATGGCTTCGACCCGGCCAATAAAGCCTTGGGAGACGTCCTGAGCCGGGCCGCGGGCATACGCCGGCCTTCCTATCTGCAGGCCTTGTCCTCCGCGTTCGACAGGAGCCGGTCTCCGGCCGAACGGCTGGCCACGGGGGCGATCACGGCGGCCGAGGCCATCCGTGCTCTCCACGAGGCGGGCGGCCTGGCCGTGCTTGCCCACCCGGTCGTTCCGGGGCAGAAGTCCGATTTCGCCGCACTGGAGCGTCTGGTTTCCAAGTTCAAAGGCCTGGGGTTGGACGGCATCGAGGCCTTTTGCTCCGGGTATTCCGAAGACCTCAGACGAGACCTCGTTGCCTTGGCCGGCCGGCACGGCCTTCTCGTCAGTGCCGGCAGCGATTACCACGGTCCGGAACTTTCGGCTTCGGCGGAACTCGCCATAGACATGCCTGAGGCGCTTTGGCGGAGCTTCCGGGACGGACTCCTGCGGCGGGGAGAGGGGGTATCCGTCCGCCCGGCCATCAGGGAGTCTGCCGCCCGCCGCTCCCTGCCGCGGCCACACTGGAATGCCTTCCTTCTCCGGATCATTCTGCCTACGGCCCTGGCCATCGGGCTCTTCGTCGCATTCCTGTTCCGGGTTCTGATCCCCGCGTTCGAGGGCCGGCTGCTCGAGCGCAAGCGGGACACCATCCGGGAGCTGACGAACGTCGCCGCCGGCATCCTGGCCGAATACGACGCCGATGTCCAGGCGGGCCGACTGTCACTCGCCGAAGCGCAGAAGTCGGCCGCGGGTCGGATCCAGGACCTGCGGTACGGCAACGAAGGCAAGGACTATTTCTGGATCACGGACCTGCGGGTCCGGATGATCATGCATCCCTACCGGACGGACCTGAACGGCCGGGACGTCTCCGACTTTAAGGATCCCCGCGGCGTCCGGATCTTCGTGGAGTTCGCCAACGCCCTCCGCGACCGGGGCGACGCCTATGTCGAATACGTCTGGCAATGGAAGGACGACCCGGACCGCCTCGAACCCAAGCAGTCTTACATCAAGAAGTTCGCGCCCTGGGGTTGGATCCTCGGGACAGGGCTTTACCTCGAGGATGTCCAGCGGGAGATCAGGGCCATGGCTGCCCGTCTCGTCCGGGTCTCCATCGGCATCACGGTTCTCTGCGCCCTGCTTCTCCTTTTTGTCGCCACGCAGAGCATGCGCATCGAACGTCACCGGGCCAAGGCGGTGGACGACCTCCGGGAATCGCACGAAAAATACAGGACGCTCGCCGAGTCGGCGACGGAAGGGATCCTGACGGTCCTCGACGGACGCCCCGCCTTCGCCAACCCGACCATGCTCGACCTTCTCGACGTCACGGAGGACGAACTGAGGCTCCTCGACCTCGTCGAGGTCCTTCCCGAGGACTTCGTAGGCCGGTTGCCTGGCCCCAGCGGGGTGAGGGCCGAAGAAGCGGTCATCAGACGCAGGGACGGAAGCAATGTCGACGTCGCTTTGACGGCGACCCGGATCTCGTTCGCCGGCCGGGAAGGCGTCGTTGTCGCCGCCCGGCCGCTGCACTCCCGGCGGCGAGGGGAAGCGGCCGCCCTCGCGCGCGACCGGGAAAACCTGCTCGGCGACCTCCAGGCCTCCCTGATGTTCCTCCAAGAACCCGTCGCGCCCCTCGTTGGCCCCCCGGTCTTTTGCGACATTCAAGACCCCGTGTCGAAGGGCGCGTCCATGATGACGGCCCGGGGCTCGAGCGCCGTGGTGGTCACGGCGGACGGCGAACCCGTCGGCCTGGTCACCGACACCGACATCCGGGCCCGCCTCGTGGCCGAAGGCCTGCCGGCGGACCGCCCCCTTCTTTCGATCATGAGCGCGCCGCTTGTTTCGATCGAAGCCCGGGCTCTGGTCTACGAGGCCATCCTAGGCATGCGCGAGAAAAACGTCGACCATCTGGTCGTCCGCGACGAATCGGGCAAAGTCTCCGGAGTTATTCGCAACCGCGAACTTCTTCTCTTCCACAGGTACTCGCTGGCCGTCCTGACGCAGGAGATCCGTCATGCCCCAACGGCGGAGGCGATCGCCGCCGCCCGCCAGGGACTACCCAGTCTGGTGAAGGTCCTGGTCGAGGGCGGCGCGAAGGCCCGCAACATCACCCGGGCCATAACGGCCGTGACCGACGCGGTCGTCATCCGACTTCTCGAACTCGCCGTCGACGACTACGGGCCGCCGCCGGCGCGCTTTTCCTTCATCGCGTTGGGCAGCGAGGGAAGAGAGGAGCAGACGCTGGCCACGGACCAGGATCACGCCGTCATTTTCGAGGATGTTCCCGAGGAGGCCGTGGCGGACGTCCAGGCCTATTTCTTGAAGCTGGGCAAGTTTGTGTCGGACGGCATGGCCCTGGCCGGATATCCCCTATGCTTGGGCGAAGTCATGTCCAGAAACTCGCGCTGGTGCCAGCCGCTGAAGACTTGGAAGGGGTACTTCGCCGAGTGGCTCAGGACGGCCGAGCCCAAGGACATCCTCGACCTCACGATATTCTTCGATTTCCGGACGGTCCACGGGGAGATGGAGTTTGCCGCCGATCTCCGCCGGCACATCGACGCGGCCCTCGGCCAGGAGCCTCCGTTCCTCCTTCACTACGCCCAGTACACACTGCAGTACAAAGCGCCCCTCAGTTTTTTCGGCCATATCGTCCTCGAGGAAGGGAAGGAGGGGCTGCGGACGTTTAACATCAAGGATGCCTTGATGCCGGTCGTCAACTTCGCCCGGCTCTACGCGTTCCGGCACGGCGTCGCCGGAGTCAATACGCTGGACAGATTGCACGCCCTCCTCGATGATGGGGCGCTCAGGGAGACGCTTCACGACGAGGCGGTCAAGGTTTATGATTATCTCATGGAGTTGCGCCTGGCCCGCCAGGTCCGGGCGCTGGACCGCGGCGCGGCTCCGGGAAACGACATCGACCCCCGCGAATTAACACATCTCGAGGAAACGCTGCTGAAACAGGCGTTCGCCCAGATCGCGAACATCCAGAAGAAGATCAGCTTCGATTTCCTGGGCTCGGCCTGAGACAGGCGGGCGGGGGCTCGTTGACCGCCGGCCGACACTTGATGTATAAGCCTAACTTCGGGAGGAGAATACCATGTCCAAACGTCTACTGACCGTCCTTTGCGGCACCCTCATCCTGGCCGCCGCGATCTCTGCCCAATATACTCCCTGGCTCTACTGGACGTTCCTGCCCAAAGTCCAGGTCGACGAGATCGTCGGCGAAGCGTCCGGCGAGACGGCCTGGAACACGGTCGCCGAGATCAACGCCTTCAACCGCGAACGCTTCGACGAGGAATACACGGGAAACTTTTTCGAGACCCAGGTCGTCCTCCGCAAGCTCAAGAGTTACGGCCTGGCCGGGGTCGAGGTCGTCGCCTATCCTGGCGGCCAGGCCTGGCGAGCCGTCAAAGGAGAACTTTGGGAAACCAAGCCAGGCCGGCAGAAGATCGCCTCCATTCACGACATGCTGCCCATGCTGGCTTCCGGTAGCGCGACGGCTGACGTCACCGGCGAGCTCGTCTGGGTCGGCCGAGGCCTGCCCAAGGAGGTCTTGGACGCCAAGGTCGAGGGCAAGATCGTTGTGACCGAGGGCAGCTTGATGTCGGCCTACGGCGCGGCCGTCCCGCAGGGGGCCCTCGGGGTCATCGCCATCAGTATGTCCCGCCCCTACTTCGACCCCCTCCAGATGCCCTGGGCCGGGATCTCGACGCGGGCCCGCCCCGCGCCCGCCGGCGAGGCCGCTCTGCCCGCGGCCAAGCCCCAGGCGCCGAAGTTCGCGTTTCAGCTGCCCGTGCGCGAGGGAGACATCCTCAAACAGCGCCTTCTAGCCAACGAAAAGATCACCGTCCGGGCGCAGGTCGAATCCAAGATGGAGACGGCCGACCTCGAAAACGTCCTCGCCCTCATCCCGGGGACGGATCCCGAGGCCGGCGAGGTCATCCTCTCCGCCCACCTCTTCGAGGGGCTCCAGAAACAGGGCGCCAACGACAACATCTCCGGCAGCGCCTGCATCCTCGAGGCCGCCCGCGTCCTCAACGCCCTCATCGCCGAGGGCCGTCTGCCCCGGCCGAAGAGGTCCATCCGCTTCATCTGGGGGCCCGAGTTTTCCGGCATCGGCCTTTGGGTCAAGGCCAATCCGAAGATCATGGAGCGGACGCTCTGCAACATCAACATGGACATGGTCGGCGAGTGGCTGTCGAAGAACCAGTCCTTTTTCTGCCTCATGCGGACGACCTACGGTAACGCCCACTACATCAACGACGTCATGGAAAACTACTACCGTTATATCGGCGAGGGGAACCGGGAGCGCATCCAGAACCGGTCGACCGCGGCCCGCGTCCCGGTCCGCATCGTGGCCCCCTCGGGCGCCGACGAGCCGTTCGTCTATTCGATCGAGACGCACTACGGGGCCTCGGACCACGAGGTCTTCAACGACTGGGGCGTCGGCGTCCCCGGCATCATGATGATCGCCTGGCCCGACAAGTGGTACCACACCTCGGGCGATGTGGCCGACAAGGCGGACCCGACCCAGCTCAAGCGCGCCGCCATCATCGGCGCGGCCGGCGCCTACACCGTCGCCGCCGCTGGCGCGGAGGACGCCGTCAGGATCGCTGGAGAGGTCGTTTCGAACGCGACCCGCCGCCTCGGGCACCAGCTCGTCGTCTCTTTAGAGACTCTGAACCGGGCCACTGCGGATTCCTTCGGGGCCGACGCCCGCTTCGCCCGGGACATTCTCGAAGCCGCGGTCATGAACGAAAAAGACACCCTCGGCTCCCTCCTCGAGCTGGCGCCCGGCGATGCCTCACTCTCCGGCCACTTGGCCAAGATGGCCAAAGCCGTCGACGAAGTCGGGGCCGCCGCGATGACCGCCCTCGACGTCCACCGGACCTCGGTCTCCCGGAAGTTCGGCCTCAAGCCTGCGCCGTTCGTTCTCACGGACCTCGAGAAAAGGGCGGCCAAAATCGTCCCCCGGCCGACGGCCAAGGTCCGCCAGGACGGCTACCGGGAATACCAGAAGTACATCACCGCCGTACCCGCGGCCGAGCGGGCCAAATACCCGGTCCAGGGAAAGGACCTGGTCCTGGCCAACCCGGCCGAGCTCCAGCTACTCGTCAACGGCCGGCACAGCGCCCTCGACATCAGGAAGATGCTTGACGCCCAAAGCGAGCGGCGGTCGACGCTCCAGGCCGTCATCAACCAGCTCGAGATCCTGAAATTGGCCGGCCTCGTGGAGTGGTGAAACGGATCGGACGCAGTGGCGGAAGCCCGGGAGATAGGGGTCCGCGGCCTCCGGGTTTTGGGGCTGGATTATAATAGAATGTTATGAAAAGAATCCGGCCCACGACCAACCAGGCCCTACTCGCCGGCCTGGCCGTTGTCCTGCTCTGCGCCGTCATCGTCTTCTCTCCGGCCTGCGGCCGGCGCGCCCCGGCCCTGAAACACGTCATCTTCTTCATCGGCGACGGGATGTCGGCCCAGACGGAGGTCGCCGCGAGCCGGTATCTCTTCGGACGGGACGACGGCCTCGTCTGGCAGAAGTTCCCGGGGAAGGCCTATGTCGCGACGTGGGACGTCAACGTCTACAACGGAAACGCCCGCAGAGAGCGGCGCCCGCCGTATTCCCGGTCGTCGTTCACGCCGTTGCTTGGCTATGACGCGAGGACGGACGGCCCGAGGCCGCGCGCCGGAGATGACGACGAGGCCGCTTTTCCGCCCGGCCCGGCCACGGATTCGGCCTCGGCGGCAACGGCCCTCGCCACCGGGTTCAAGACCGACTCCGGCAACATTTCCTGGCTTCCGGGGGACCCCCCGGCGGGCGGATTGACGACGATCACCGAGGAATTCAGGGCCAGGACCGGGGCCGGGATCGGCGTCGTCAGCACCGTCCCGTTCGATCATGCGACGCCCGCGGCCTTTGTCAGCCACAACACGAGCCGCAACTCCTACTACACCGGCCTCAAGGGGAACGCGGGCCCGGGCATCGCCGACGAGATCATTTTGCACGTCAAGCCCGAAGTCGTCATCGGCGGCGGACATCCGCTCCTCGACAACCCCGATTTCAATCCCAAGAGGGGTTACATCTCGGAGTCTCTCTACCTCGGCCTCAAGACGTCCTCGGAGTATCTGCTGGTGGAAAGAACGCCCGGCGGCGACGGCGGCCGGGCTATCATCGAAGGCGCGGCGGCCGCCTTCCGGGCGGGCAAAAAGCTTTTCGGACTCTTCGGCGGCAAGGGCGGCAACTTCGAAGTCCCCCGGGTGGAGGATAGCCCCGGACGACCCGGGATCAGCCCCGGAAGCGAGGAGAACCCGTCGCTCGCGGAGGCGACGCTCGCCGCTCTCGATTATCTCGGCCGGGACCCCGACGGGTTTTTCCTGGTCGTCGAGCAGGGTGACATCGACTGGGCCAACCACGACAACGACTTCCGGGCGATGGTCGGGAGCGTCGCCGACCTCGACGAAGCGGTCCGGGCGGCGACGGCCTTCGTCGAGCGTCCGGGAGACGCGGTGGACTGGACGAATACCGTCTTGCTCGTGACCGCCGACCATGCCACCGGTGGGCTCGCCCTCGACGGTACGAAACGCCTCGGCCTCGGGGACCTACCCCGCCAGGACACGCGCGTCGCCCATCCGGAAGCCCCTCCCGCCACGGGCAGCGACAGGGGAGTAGCTGCGAACGGGGCCGCGCTCAAGAGCCCCGTCTACGCCTCGCCCAATGTCTATCCGGATGAGGATGTGTTTTTCGGCACGGCGGGACACACGAACGAACTCGTCAACCTGGCCGTGGTCGGCGCCGGGACCCGCAATTTCATGAAATTCCGAGGGACATGGTATCCGGGCTTGATCCTCGACAACACCCAGATCAACGCCGCCCTGCGCGAGGCCCTTGGCCTCAGCGCGCTCGGACGCCGTGCCGCGCGAGCGTCTTGAACTCCCCTATATTTCCTTGACCCGGATCTTTCGGAACTCGACGATGGTGCCGTGTCCGAGGAACCCGATGTGGCCGAACTTCCTGGTTAAGCCAGGATGGGCATTGCCGTCCACGGTCCCCCCGGCGCTTGCCGCGTCGATGTCGGCGTCGACGACCGTCGTCCCGTTGACGACGACGGTGACGCGCGAGCCCCGGACCGTGACCTCCTCGGCGTTCCACTCGCCGACGGGTTTCAGGGCGCCGCGGCGGGCCGGGACGACGCCATAGATCGAACCGTGATATTGGTAGGGCTTGAGGCCCCAATAGACGGGCGACCCATCCTCGAGGATCTGAAGCTCCATCGCCGCGTAAGCGGCGTCGCCTTCGAGCGGGGTCCGGACTCCGAGGCCGTTGTTCGCGGCGGGGGTCAATTTGAACTCGAAGCGGAGAACGAAGTCCGCGTATTCCTTCACCGTATAGAGATTGCCGCTGCCGCGCTCGGGGTGAATGACGATCTTGCCTTCTTCCGCCGCGTAACCGCCCGTGTCGCCCGTCCAGCCCTCGAGGTCGCGGCCGTTGAAGAGGGGCGCGAACCCCTCGGCCGTCTCGGCTTCGGCGATCCCCGGGACGTCCGTGTCGCGCGGGATCTCCCGGATGAAGATGTTCCTGAAGTAGAGCGGGTTACCATGGGCCTGGAGCTCGACCTGGCCCGAAGGATAGATCGGCTTGTCCCTTTCCCAATAGTTTTCGAGGACGGTGTTGTCGACGACAAGCCGGTCGTTGAGATAGACAGAAACCTTATCGCCGATCATGATGATCCGGAACGTGTTCCATTCGCCGATGGGACGGTCGGCCTTTTCCAGGGGCTGGCTCCGCCCCTTCTGGTTGTTGTAGAGGCCGCCCGAGCCGGCCGGGTTGGCCTCGGCGTCCCAGATCTGGACCTGCGGCGAGCCTCGGAGATAGAGGCCGCTGTCGCCGCCCTTCTCGATCTTCCAGTCGACGAGGAGCTCGAAATCGGCGAAGTTCCCGATAGCGCACAGGCTCTCGCCCTTGCCGTCGAAAACGAGGACGCCGTCGGCGACCTTCCAGTGGGCCCGCATCCGCTCGTCGGCCTCGGCCTGGGCCTTGGCCAGTTCCGCGGGCGTCATTTTAGCCCGTCCGGGCGGGTCGGCGACGAGTCCCTTCCAGCCGCCGAGGCCGCGGCCGTCGAAAAGCGGGACGAAACCGCCCTGGCGAAGGCGCTCGACAATGACCTTGTCCACTCTCTCTTTCTCGGCGGGATCGGCGAGGGAGGCCTCGACGCGCCGGAGGACCGAGTAGGCCTCGTGGCCCGAGAGCCAACGCTCATGCGGGGCCTGCTCCGAAGCGAGGTCCAGAAGGCCCGTGACGGCGGTCTCGCGAAGGGCGGGGTTGGCCAGGTATCCCGCGAGAAGCCGGAGCGACTCCGGCTCACGGACCGAGGCGACCCCCATGAGGACGGTCTTCCGGTCGGCGTCGTCCATGGGCAGGGAGAGGAGTTCTTGAAGGAGAGCGAGCTTCTTGGAGTTGGGCGCGCTGGCCCGGCCGAGGAGCCGGACATAACCTTCGACGGCCAGGAGCAGATGTTTTTTCGTCCGCGTCGTCTTCACGATGCGGAGAAGTTCCTCGGCCGCTTGTTGATCGGGCCACTGCGAAAGGGCGTAGACGGCGACGGACTGCACTTGGGCGTCCGTGCTCGCGTATTCCTCGACGGCCGCCTGGAGCGGCCTTGTCCCGCCGACCTTGGGCAGGACCCGCAAAATGGCGATCTTCCGGGCGGGCGAAGCGTTCTTGGCGAGTGCGAGGAGGGCGTCGGCCCTTTTCATCGGATCGGGGTTCCGGCGGACCGCCGACGCGACAGCTTCCTGCAGACGAAGGATGTCATCGCCGTCGACGGCCGTCTCCAGCATGGTCACGAGGCGCGGCAGGTCCTGTTCCCCGGCCAGCAGGGCCAGGGCTCCGACGGCGGCCGAGCGGACCGCCGGTTCCGGGTCTTGAGCCAGCGCGAACACGCGGTCGATCTCTTGATGTGCCCCCTTTTCGCCGAGGACCTCGATAAGGACGGCCTTGCCCGGCAGGGGAGTGGAGTCGAGTATACGGACGCATTCGGGGACGACCAAGTCGGCGCGGCAGCCGAGAAGGACCGTCCTCAGCGCCGCGGCCTCGCCTTCGTCGGCCGGGCCGGCGAGCCGGAGGAGGTCGGGAAGAACGGCCTCGCCGCCGAGCCGAAAAGCGGCGGGAATGGCCGCCAGGCGCACGGCGCCGTCCCGGCTGAGAAGACTTTCCCGAAGGAACGGGAGCGCCGCGCCGTCGCCGCGCCGGCCGAGCATTTCGATGATCTCGGCCCGGACGTCCGGCCCGCATTGGGCGGCCTTTTCGATCCATCGGGCCGTCGCTCCGCTCGTCTGGCTCGACGAGGCCGAGGCCAGGGCGGCGCCGCGATAGTCCGGATTGGGGCTGTCCATGGCCCGGAGAAGGTCGGGGAGGGCGCGTTCTCCGAGGGACGCAACGATGAGAGCCAGGGCTTCGGCGGCGATATGGCTTTCTCCGGGCCCGGCATGAGAGTCGAGCACGGACCGGGCCGCGCTAAGAGCTTCGGAGGTCTTCCCGGATCCGGCGAGCCGCCGCGCGTAGAGGAGATAGAGCGAAGGCGCCTCGGCCCTTTCCCGGAACGACGCGTCCACCCTTGTTTTCGCGAGAACGGGGCCCGCGGCGGGGTCGCCGATGTTGGCCAGAGCGAATCGGGCCATCCGGCGCAGCCCTTCGTCGCCGCTTTCGGCGAAGCGCAGGATCTTTTTCACCGCCTCGCGGCTGCGGAGTTCGCCGAGCGCCTCGATGATCGCTTGACGCGCGGCCGAGGGCGCCGCGTCGAGCGACTTCAAGAGCGCCCGGGAGGCCTCCGGGCCGCCGATCGTTCGGAGGGCGGCGGCGGCCGGCCCGGCGAGCGTCTCGTCGGCGAGATACCCGGTCAGGGGCCTGATGGATTCCTTCTTGCCGGCCGCCTGGACCTGGGACAGGAAGAACGCGGTGACATTCTTGTCCCGGCTCCCGGCCAGGGAGGCGAGGAGGGCCCGGGCGAAGAGGGCGCGCTCGATTTCGGCGCCAGGCCGCGTGACGTAGACGGCGAGACCGTTGACGGCGAACCTGGCCTTGGCGTCGTCGCCCGCCCCGGGCGCGAGGACACGGCCGCAGACCTCTTGGATGGCGGCCGGGCCCAGCTTCAGGATCTCGGCGCAAAACCCGTCCCTCGCCGAGGACGTCTCGGCCGGGAAGCGTTCGAGGATCGACGAGACGAGCGGCTTCAGGTCTTCCCCCCTGCCGGGACCGGGGACCTGCGGGGCGGCTATCAGCCAGCCGGACGAAACCGCGAGGACGAGAACCGCGATCAAGGCTTTTTTCATCTTCTTTCTCCTCACGGTCAGCTCAGATGTGCCAAGGCGCCCGCATGGGCTGGTCGATAAGGCGGTTGGCTTCCTCGTCGCCCTCGAAGCGCTCTTTTTCCGGGTCGAATCGGAGCGGCCGTCCGAGCTGGACGGCGATCTTCCCCAGGTTGACGAGCGTGCAGGAGCGGTGGGCGTTCCGCTCGTTGAGCGCGAAACGGCGCCTCGCCCGGACGGCCTCGGCGAAATCGGTGACCTGGGGCTCGGGGTCCGGCAGGGAAGCCAGGACGGCCTTGAGATTGGGAATGTCCGATTCGAAGCCCCGGAAGAGCTTCCCGTCCGGGCCTTCGAGGAAGGGCGCGTTCTTGTCCCTGTTCTCCCCGTCGAGGACGATGACACAGCCGTCGGCGTATTTCATCTCGATCCGCCGCCAGCTGCCGCAGGCGTCGGGGTGCTGCTGTGGGCAGTCGGCCGCGATCTCGACGGGGCTCGTGCCGTCCTTGTCGAGGAGGTACTGGACGGGGTCGAGGTAATGCATGCCCATGTCGCCGAGGCCGCCGCCGTCGTAGTCCCAATAGCCGCGGAACGTGCCGTGGACACGGTGGGGATGGTAAGGCTTATAGGGGGCGGGGCCCAGCCAGAAATCGTAGTCGAGCTCGGGCGGAACGGGCTCGGGTTTCAGGTTGGTCAACCCGCTCCAGTAGAACTTCCAATCGAAACCTGTCGACGCGCCGACCGTCGCTTTCAGCGGCCAGCCGAGGAGCCCGCTCTGGACCACCTTCTTGATCGGTTTGACGTCGGTCCCGAAGCCGTAGAAGCGGTCCTCGAAACGGAACCAGGTGTTGACCCGGAAGATGCGAGCGTGACGCTTGACGGCCTCGACGACGGCGCGGCCCTCGGCGATCGTGCGGGTCATGGGCTTCTCGCACCAGATGTCCTTTCCGGCGGCCGCGGCGGCGATGGAGATCGGGGCGTGCCAATGGGGCGG
>JBFYOD010000207.1:0-3302 GCA_041303965.1 Candidatus Aminicenantota bacterium | reverse complement strand
GAGCCCGCCGGCTTCTCGCGGAAGCGCTGGTTTTCTGGTACATTAAGGCCAGGAGGGGACATCATGGCAAAGCTCACTAAAAAAGACGAGTTCCTGGAGAGACTCGGCATCGAGATGGACCACGTCAAGGCCGGACTGATGGAGCTCAAGGCCAAGAGCCGGAAGCTCAAGCTCGAGGCGCGCCTGGAGTACGACAAGGGCCTCAAGGCGCTTGAGCAGAAAGAGGGGGAGCTCAAGGTCCGGATGGGGGAATGGAGCAAAGCCGGTCAGAAGGCCGGGGAAGACGTCAAGAAGGGGCTCGAGCAAGCGGCCAAAGACCTCAAGAAGGCCGTCGACGACGCTTTTGCCCGCCTGAAATGATGCGCTGAAGCGCTGTCCCGCTCCGCCTACATCTTCTCCAGGGCGGCGATGCGCTCCTCGATGGGCGGGTGGGTGCTGAAGAGCTTGTTGACGCCACCCTTGATGTTCTTGAGTGGGTTGACGATGTAGAGGTGGGCCGTGGCCTTATTGGCCGCTTCGAGTGGCTCGGTGTCAGCCGAGATCTTGCGCAGGGCCGAGGCCAGGCCGGCCGGGTAGCGCGTCAGCATGGCCCCGCTCGCGTCGGCCAGGAACTCCCGCTTCCGCGAAACGGCCAGTTGGATGATCGTGGCGATGAATGGGGAGAGCACCGCCAAGGCCAGGCCGACGATGATCAGGATGCCCCCGGCGCCGCCCGAGCCGCCCCGGTCCCGCCCGCCGCGCCGCCGCCCGCCGCCCCACATGAAGCTCCGCAGCATCCAATCGCTGAGGAGGGCCACGATCCCTGCCATGACCACGACCAGGGTCTGGAGCCGGACGTCGAAATTCTTGATATGGGACATCTCGTGGGCGATGACGCCCTCGAGCTCGACGCGGTTGAGCTTTTCGAGGATGCCGGTCGTGACGCAGATGACAGCCGTCTCCGGCTTGCGCCCGGCGGCAAAGGCGTTCGGGGCGGTGTCGTCGATGACGTAGCACTTCGGCGCGGGCAGGCCGGCTGCGATGGCCAGGCCCTCGACGACGTTATAGAGGTACGGGAATTCGTCCTTGGTCGCCGGCCGGGCCCGGCTGATGGTCAGCACGATCTTGTCGCTCGCGTAGTAGCCGGCCGCCGCCATGATCATGGACACGACGACGGCCAGCACGAGGCCGCCCTTCCCCCACCCGGTCAAGTACTCGAAGAACCAGGTCAGGGCGAAGATGAAGGCCATGAAGAAGCCGATCAGGGCGACGGACTTCCACTTGTTGCGCGAGATCTGTTCGTACATAGCCGATCCTGCTATTCACCAAAGAAATAAATGGGGGCACGCGCCGCTTCTCTCGAAGCGGTGCATGTCCCCATAAGGATCAGAACTGGACCTTGACCGGGCCCTTGGCCACTTCTTCTTCGATCTGGAAGTATTCTCTGGTCTTGAAGCCGAACATATTGGCCAGGATGTTCGAGGGGAAGACCTGCTGCTTCATGTTGAACTTCATGACGACGTCGTTGTAGAACTGCCGGGCGTAGGCAACCTTGCTCTCGGTCCCGGCCAGCTCCTCCTGGAGCATCAGGAAGTTCTGGTTGGCCTTGAGGTCGGGATAGGCCTCGGCGACGGCGAACAGGGATTTCAGGGCGCCGGTCAGCACGTTGTCGGCATCGCCCTGGGCCTTGACGGTCTGGGCGTTGACGGCCATGTTCCGGGCCTGCGTCACCCGTTCGAAAACCCCGCTTTCGTGCTTGGCGTAGCCCTTGACCGTCTCCACCAGGTTGGGGATGAGGTCGTAGCGGCGGCGGAGCTGGACGTCGACCTGGGACCAGGCGTTGTCGCAGCGGTTGCGGAGCGTGATCAGGCTGTTGTACATGCCGATGGCCATCAGGACGATGGCCCCGATGATGATGAGCAAGAGAACGAAAGCACCCATGTGTTCCTCCTTCGGACTACTGTCCGTTCCTAACAATACGGGGCCGGGGCCGAAAAATCAAGGCCCCGCTCCCGCTTCATCCGGGCTATTGTCATTCCGACCCGGATACTGATAATCTTCCCTCCTGTCGAGGAGGTCAATATGAAGAAATACGTCGTTCCGGTCCTTCTGGTTTTCGCCGCGTTCGCCGCGGTGGGTCCTCTCGAGGCGCAAACCGCCCCGACGGCCGCGAAGTCGGACGTCAAATCCGGCGCCAAAGTCGAAAAAAAACCGGCCCTCACGCCCGAACTCCTTTCGGGCCTGGCCTTCCGCAACATCGGCCCGGCCATCATGTCCGGCCGGATCAGCGATATCGCCATCCACCCCCTGAAGCGCCACACCTGGTACGTCGCCGTTGGCTCGGGCGGCGTCTGGAAGACCGAGAACGCCGGTACGACCTGGACGCCCATTTTCGACGCCCAGGCGTCTTACTCCATCGGTTGCGTCACCCTCGACCCGTCGAACCCGGAAACGGTCTGGGTGGGCACGGGCGAGAACGTCAGCGGACGCCACGTCGGTTTCGGCAACGGCGTTTACAAAAGTCTCAACGGCGGCAAGACCTGGACGAACGTGGGCTTGGCCAAGTCCGAGCACATCGGCCGGATCTTCGTCGACCCGCGGAACTCGAACGTCGTCTATGCCGCGGCCGAAGGGCCCCTCTGGTCGGCGGGCGGCGAGCGCGGCCTTTACAAGACGGCCGACGGCGGCAAAACGTGGATCCTCGCGCTCGAGATCTCGAAGGATACGGGCGTCACGAGCGTCGAGTTCGACCCGGCTGATCCCGACATCCTCTACGCCGCGGCCTACCAGCGGCGCCGCAGCGTCGCCGCCTTCATGGGCGGCGGGCCCGAGTCGGGCATCCACAAGAGCGAGGACGCCGGCAAGACCTGGCGCAAGCTCGCGGTCGGCCTGCCCTCCGGGGACGTGGGCAAGATCGGCCTGGCCGTTTCATTCATCGACCCCCGCGTCGTCTACGCCACGGTCGAGGCCGGGCCGGAAGAGAAAGGATTCTACCGGTCGACGGACAAGGGCGAAAGCTGGGAGAAGCGCAGCCCGTACATCAGCGGCGGCACCGGGCCGCACTATTACCAGGAGATCTTCGCCGACCCCAGCGTCTTCGACCGCGTCTACCAGATGGACCCGTCGATGATGGTCACGAACGACGGCGGCAAAAGCTGGCGTCCCGTCGGCGAGAAGAGCAAACACGGCGACAACCACGCCATGGCCTTCGTCAAGGGCGACCCCGACTACATCCTCAACGGCAGCGACGGCGGCGTCTACGAGAGCCATGACGGCGGCAAGACCTGGCGCTTTTTCGAGAACCTGCCGGTGACCCAGTTCTA
>JBFYOD010000206.1:0-10536 GCA_041303965.1 Candidatus Aminicenantota bacterium | reverse complement strand
CGTGGGTTGAGTGCGCCGACTACATCCCCGGACTGCTGACCGGCGTGACCGATCCTCTCAGGATGAAACGGAGCCGCTGCGCGGCCGGCCACAAGGCCATGTTCAACGACCGCTGGGGCGGGCTGCCGGCCAAGGCGTTCCTGACCAAGCTCGACCCGGGGCTCGGCGAGCTCCGCGACCGCCTTTATCAAAAGACCTACACCGCCGACGTCGCGGCCGGCGGACTGACGAAAGAGTGGGCCAAGAAACTCGGACTCCGGCCGGGGATCGCCGTGGCCGTCGGCTCATTCGACGCCCACCTCGGCGGCGTCGGCTCGGGCGTCGCGACGGGCCGCTTCGTCAAGATCATCGGCACGAGCACCTGTGACATCTGCGTCTGGCCCACGTCGAGGAAGCTCCCCGACGTCCCCGGGCTCTGCGGCATCGTCGACGGCTCGGTCCTGCCGGGCTACCTGGGACTCGAAGCCGGGCAGTCCGCGGTCGGCGACATCTTCAACTGGTTCGCGAGCGAGATTGAACCCGGCGGCCCGAAGAAGGGCTCCCACGCCGCACTGACCCGCAAGGCCGCCGCCCTCAAGCCCGGCGAATCGGGCCTTCTCGCCCTCGATTGGCATAACGGCAACCGGACCGTCCTCGTCGACCAGCGCCTGACCGGGCTTCTCGTCGGACTGACGCTCCGCACGCGGCCCGAGGAGATCTACCGGGCTCTCATCGAGGCCACGGCCTTCGGCGCCCTGACCATCATCCGCCGCTTCGAGGAGTTCGGGGTCAAGATCCGCGACGTCGTCAACTGCGGCGGCATCGCCGAGAAGAACCCGCTGGTCATGCAGATCTACGCCGACGTGACCGGCCTGGAGATGAAGATCGCCCGTTCCGCCCAGACCTGCGCCCTTGGAGCGGCCATGGCCGGGGCCGTCGTCGCCGGCCGCAAGGGCGGCGGACACGACTCGTTCGCCGAGGCCCAGGCCGCGATGGGCGGGATCAAGAGAACGAGCTACAAGCCGAAGGCCGCGAACCACAGGATCTACCTCGAGCTCTACCCGCTCTACCGGGAGCTCCACGACGCGTTCGGGACGAAAGAATGGAACGGCGGTCTTCACAACGTCATGAAAGACCTCCTGGCCATCAAGGACCGCCAGCGGAGATAGGACCATGCTGAGCGAACTCAAAGAATCCGTCTACAAGGCCAACCTGGAACTGGCGAAAGCCGGGTTGGTCATGCTGACGTTCGGCAACGTCAGCGGCATCGACCGGCGCCGGGGTATCGTGGCCATCAAGCCGAGCGGCGTCCCCTACGACAGCCTCAAGGCCGACGACATCGTCCTCGTCGACCTCGAGGGGAATGTCGTCGAGGGCTGGCTCAGCCCGTCCTCGGACACGCCGACACACGTCGAGCTCTACAAGGCCTTCCCCAAGGTCGGCGGCATCGCCCACGCCCACAGCGAATACGCGACGGTCTTCGCCCAGGCGCGGCGCGAGATCCCCTGTTTCGGGACGACGCACGCCGACCAGTTCCACGGCCCCGTCCCCCTGACCCGGCTTCTCGTCGAAGCCGAGGTCGTCGAGGATTACGAACGGAACACGGGGAAGGTCATCGTTGAGAGGTTCGCCGGGCTCGACCCCCTGGAACTGCCCGCGGCCCTCGTCGCCGGGCACGGGCCTTTCGCCTGGGGCCGGACGCCCGCGGAGTCCATCGAGAACGCCCTCGTCCTGGAACTCGTGGCCAAGATGGCTTACGGCACGATGGCCCTCGACCGCAACATCGCGCCCCTCGACCGCTATATCCAGGAAAAGCACTACCTCAGGAAGCACGGGCCCCAGGCCACCTACGGACAGAAGAAGGAGAAGGACCATGACTAACATGCCCAAGGTGCGGCTCGGCCTCGTCGCCGTCAGCCGCGACTGTTTCCCCATCGAGCTCTCCCGGAAACGCCAGCTCCGCGTCGCCGAGGAATGCCGCAAGGCCGGCCTGGCCGTCGTCCGCATCCCGACGATCGTCGAGAACGAGACGGACGCCCTCAAGGCGCTCGAGGAGGCCAAGGCCAAGAACGTCAACGCTTTGGTCCTCTACCTCGGCAACTTCGGGCCCGAGGGACCGACGACTATCCTGGCCCAAAAATTCGACGGGCCGGTCATGGTCGCGGCGGCCGCCGAGGAGTCCGGAAAAGACCTGGTCAACGGACGCGGCGACGCCTACTGCGGCATGCTCAACAATTCCTACAACATGGGCCTGCGCAAGCTCCGGCCCCACGTCCCCGAGTACCCCGTCGGAACCCCGGAGGAAGTGGCCGCGATGATCGCCGGGTTCGTGCCCGTTGCCCGCGTCCTCCTCGGGATGAGCAAGCTCAAGATCTTCTCCTTCGGGCCGCGGCCTCAGGATTTCCTGGCCTGCAACGCGCCCATCAAGCCCCTCTACGACCTCGGCGTCGAGGTCATGGAAAACAGCGAACTCGACCTTTACGACATCTTCCGCAAGGCCGAAGGCGACCCGAAGACGAAGGCCGTCGCCGCGGACATGGCCCGGGAGCTCGGCGCCGGGAACCAGTACCCCGACATCCTGGTCAAGCTGGCCCAGTTCGAGGTCGCCCTGCTCAAGTTCATGGAGAAGAACCTGGGAGCGTCGGAATACGGCGTCTTCGCCGACAAGTGCTGGCCGGCGTTCGAGAGCTTTTTCGGGTTCGTCCCCTGCTACGTGAATTCGCGTCTGGCCGCCCGGGGCATCCCCGTCGCCTGCGAAGTCGACATCTACGGCGCCCTCAGCGAGTACATCTGCACGTGCGCGACGGAACTGCCGGCGACGCTCCTCGACATTAACAACACCGTCCCCTACGACATGATCGCCGGGGCCAAGAAAACGGTGAAAGGCTACAAGCCCACCGACCTGTTCATGGGCTTCCACTGCGGCAACACGCCGGCGCCGTGCATGCTCGACCCGGCCATGCGTTACCAGCTCATCATGCACCGGCTCATGGAGTCCGGGAAAGACCCGAACATCACCCGGGGCACGCTCGAGGGCCGGATCAGGACGGGCGGGGTGACGATCTTCCGGCTCCAGTCGACGGCCGAAACGGTCCTGCGGTCCTACATGGCCGAAGGCGAGGTCCTCGACATCGACCCCAAGTCGTTCGGGGGCATCGGCGTCATCGGCATCAAGGAGATGGGACGGTTCTACCGGCATGTCCTCATCGAGAAGCGCTTCCCGCACCACACCGCCGTCGCATTCGCTCCCGCAGGGAAGGCGCTCTGGGCGGCGATGCGCATGCTCGGCGTCGAGGACATCTCCTTCAACCGGCCGCCCGGAATGCTTTACCCGACGGAGAATCCCTTTTAAGGTCCTTCTCCCCTAGTCTGTACATCCCTCGTGAGGCGGCGATGGATGTCGCCCTGAAGACCCCCGTAGCGGAGAGGGACCCGCCGAAGGCGGGGGAACCGCCGGGACTGGTTCCCGGGGGGCCGGGGGGCTAAGGGCGATATCCTGAGCAAAGCCGAAGAGAGGGCTTACCCAGAATCGGGAGAAACCCTTATTTAATTCCCGCGGCGTGCGGGCGCGGGCGCGTTGGGGTCGAAATACTTCCTCGGCAGCTTCTCCTCGCGCATGGCCGTGTTGTAGACGAACCAGGCCATGACCGTGGCCGCCTGTATCAGGTCTCCGCGCGACAGATGGTCGTAGACGTCCATGTTCGAGTGGTGAGTGAGCGTGTCGTATTCGAGGTCGTCCTGGATGAACTGGAAGCCGGGCAGGCCGACGGCGTCGAACGACAGGTGGTCCGTGCCGCCCGTGTTGCGGAGGGTCACGGTCGCCGCCCCGAGGTCGTGGATGGGTTTGAGCCACTCCTCGAAGATCGGGGCCGCGGCGCTGTTGCCCTGGGCGTAGATGCCGCGGATCTTGCCGCTGCCGTTGTCGAAGTTGAAGTAGCCGGCAAGCTTGTCGTAGTCCGGCTTCTTCTCCTTCTTGGCCCGGTCGAAGAAATGGTTGGTGACGTAGCCGCGCGAGCCGACGAAGCCCTGCTCCTCGGCGTCCCACATGGCCAGGCGGATGGTGCGGCGCGGCTGGACGCCCAGCGCTTTCAGGATCCTCATCGCTTCGAAGGCGACGGCGCAGCCGGCCCCGTTGTCCGTGGCCCCCGTACCCGAGTGCCAGGTGTCGAAATGGCCGCCGAGCATGACGACCTCGGCCTTGAGCTTCTTGTCGACGCCGGGGATCTCGGCGACGATGTTGTACCCCGGCAGGTCGTCATCGGTGAACCGGGCCTGGACCTCGACCTCCATCGCGACCGGGATGTCCTTCTGCAGGATGCGGACGATCCGGTTGTAGTGCTCGATGGCGAGGACGATCGTCGGCAGCGGCATGGGCGCGCCCTTGGCGCGGGACCCGCCGCTCGAGACGAAGACCGTCCCGTCTTTCCCGCCCCGGCTGGGCTCGACGACGACCCCGGCCCCCTCGGCTTGGAGGAACTTGGCCACCGTCTGCTGGAGCTGCTGCTGGGCCATCATCTCCGCGGACCGGGCGGCGTAAGGCGAGCGCGCGGCCGGCTCGGGAGCCAGGACGAGTTTTTTCAAGTCGTCCTCGGAGAGCCGCGAGGCGGCCGGGCCGAAGGAGATCGGGAGGTCCTGGGGGCCCTGCGTCAGAACGATGGCGTCCTTGAGCTTGCCCTTGTACTTGTCCAGGTCGGCGGCTTTGGTGACGTTGAGCAGGACCGCGTTGCCCTTAAGGATGCCGTTCGTCCCGGGCGTCCACGCTTTCGGAAAGCCGATGATGGGCATGTACTGGGGCGCGGTCATGGCCGCGTAGAACTTCTGGAGTTCCCAACTGCGGCCGAACGTGCCGTAGGACTCCATCTGAACGTTTTCCAGTCCGATTTCCTTGGCCTTGCCGACAACCCATTCCCCCGCCCTGAGGTATTGCGGCGAGGCCGGGAGCCGCGGGCCGTAGATCTCGCAGAGATAGATCATGAAATCCATGATCTTGGAATTCTCGAGCCCCTCCTGGCGGATGCGCTGGACCATCGAAAAGTCGAGTTTTTCCTGAGCGCCGATCTGAACGGCGAAAAGAATGAGCAGGATGATGAGGGCGAGCGAACGCCCCGAGAGATGCTTTTTCATGCGGGCCTCCTTGAAGACAGCGGAAATATACCAACCTCGCCCTACCGAAGTCAAAGGCGAGGGCCTTCCCGTTGCCAACCCATCTGCTCTATAATAAGAAAGCCATGAAAGCCGCCTTCCTGACCGGCGTCCGGACGATCGAGATCCGCGAGGTTCCGGCGCCGCGCATCGCCCGGGAGGACGATGTCCTCGTCCGAAGCAAAGCCGTCGGCGTTTGCGGTAGCGACCTCCACTACTATCTCTCCGATTCCGTCGGAAGCGACCGCGTGTCCTACCCCTTCATCCCCGGGCACGAGTGCGCGGGAGTCGTTGAGGAGGCCGGCCGGGGCGTCACCCGGGTCAAGCCGGGCGACTCCGTCGTTATCGAGCCGGCCGTCTCCTGCGGGACGTGCGACCAGTGCCGGGCGGGACGTCCCCATACCTGCCGGAAACAGCTCTTCATCGGGCACTACGGCGAGCTCACCGGCGGCATGGCCGAGTTCGTCCTCGTCCCGGAGAGAAATTGTGTCCCTCTGCCTGCTAAGATGAGCCTCGTCCAGGGAGTGCTGGCCGAGCCGCTCTCGATCGCCCTCTACGCGGCCGGTTTGGCCGGGTCGGTAAGGGGAAAAACGGCGGCCGTTCTCGGGGCCGGGCCGATCGGACTGTGCGCGGCCATGGTTCTCAAGGCGGAGGGCGCAGGCGCTCTCTATATGACGGACAAGGTCGAAGCCCGGGTCAAAGCGGCCGGGATGGCCGGGGCCGATTGGGCCGGCAATCCCGACCGCGAGGACGTCGTCGCCGGGATCCTCGCCCGCGAATCCCTCGGCCTCGACCTCGTCTTCGAGTGCTGCGGCGACCAGCCGGCTCTCGACCAGGCGGTCGTCCTTCTCAAACCGGGCGGCACGCTCGTCGTTGTCGGCATCCCCCTCGAGCCGCGCGTGTCCTTCGATAGCGGCAAGATCAGGCGCAAGGAGATCCGGGTCCAGAGCGTCCGGCGTCAGAACAAGTGCCTGGAGAAGGCCGTCGGCATGATCCACACGGGGCGGGTCAAGGTCGATTTCCTGGCCACGCACTTCTTCAAGCTCGATGCCGCCCGCGAAGCCTACAAGGCGGCGGCCGAAAGGCGGGACGGCGTCCTCAAGGCCATCGTCCAACCATAGATACGGGAAAATGGCACTCATTATCTTTTTCGGGTTCTTCTACGTGCGCCGGAACTGCACGGTTGGGTGACGTCACTCTTTATTTTCTCAGCCCGGACTCCGCATACCGTTTGAGAGGGAGATGGGCAGCGATCGCCGCATAATGCTTGTCTGATTCGACGAGGATGAGGGCGTGGTCGACGCAGTCCGTGGCGATGATGATATCGCTCAGTGGAACGGAGATGCCTTTTTTCTTCAAAGCGAACCCGCTGCGGCCGGCGGACTGGAAGGAGCTTCTGTCGCTGGGGACAAACTTCAAGCCCGCCAAGGCTAAAGACAAACGGTCCATTTCAGCCGGACTCCTCGCCCCCGTCAAGAGTTCGGCCAAGACGATTCCGTTGATATGGACGCGGTTCTCGTCGATGAGCGCGTCGATGAAATCGCCATATTCCGCGCCGCCGTCCCGAAAATACGGGATCCAGACGCTCGTATCAATGAAAAATTCCGGCTTCACGTGAGGTCTTTCTTTCGTAGAGCTTCGAGGTCGATATCAAGCTGGAGTTTTCCCCGCAGCCGTTTCAGATTCTCGCGGCGGACCCGCTGGAGCATTTCTTCAAGGGAACGGCAGACAAGAAGGGTTTTGCTCTTCTCGCCCGTTTCCTCCATCAGGTCGTTCATCAGATCGTCAGGGATGATCAATGTCGTCCTCATACATATCTCCAATACATATGATAAATACATATTAGAGATATGTCAACATATCATTTTCACTATTTGCTTTCATATAGAAGAGACGCCAGAGGGCCGGAAATTTCTCGAAGGCGGAGCGAAAAACCAGGTTTTCAGCCGGGGAGGGGCCGGTATCTCGTCGTTCTGAGGACATTGGCCGTATTGGTATTTCCGAGACGGGCGTTGGCATAGCTGGCATCGATCAAGCAAAGCGCTCGAATGGGGAGGGCGCCGGCAACCTATTACAGGCGCTTAGCGTATTTAGAGGCGTATATCTCCATCGCGGCCCCCGGCAAGAGGCCGGATGAACGGGAGGAAGAAATGGCTAAAATGAATTCGCGGCGACGAGGAAGCGCCTGGGTGTGGGGATCGGCGTTCATTCTGCTTATGCTGACCTCGATTTCAGTCCCGGCGGCGGCCGGCCAGGACCCGGCCAAGACATACGGAAAATTCCTGGGCAAGTACGAATTCGACTTGGGCGATATGGGGGGCGTGAGGGTTTTCGAATTCTACGTGAAAGACGGCGCGTTCTGGATCGAATACGGCTTTACCTCGCCCGGCGAGCTGAAGCCCGAGGAGAACGCCACCGATCAATTCACGTTCACCGACCCCGACGACGGGCTGATCAAGGTCACTTTTCAAAAAGACGCCGAGGGGCAGTACTCAAAATGCCGCGTCGTGGCCGAATCGCTGAGCCTGGATATCGTCGGGACCAAACAGAAATAGGGAACCCGCCGGGAGGGGGAAGTCCGCCTTCTCTATTCGGCGAGGATCCGGAACTTGGCCGTGATGGGGACGCTCGTCTTGAGCATGACCCAGACGGGGCAGAAGCGTTCTTCCGACAGGGCCAAGGCTTTCTCGATCGATGCGCTGTCGATCCGGCCGCCCCGGAATTCGAACTCGAGCTCGACCGATGTGAGAACGGTCGGGTGGATCTCGCGTTTCTCGCCGCGGGCGCGGACCATCAGGCCTTGGACCTCCTGGCCCATCCGCTTCAAGAGCCCGACGACGACCTGGCTGCTGCATCCGGCCAAACTTGTGAGCAGCAGTTCGAGAGGCGAATAGCCGTCGATCGCCTCGCCCTCCGGAGTAAAGTCGATGGCCACCGGCTTTCCAGCCCGGCCGGACCTCCCGTCAAAGCGCATTCCGCCCTTGAACACGATCTCGGTTTGGACTTCTTTGGCCATCGCGGCTCCTTTCGACCCGTTGCCAAGCCTATGGAAGCAGTATCCAACATGGAGACGCGCGGCGTCAATGCGAGCCCAAGTAATTCAGAGGGACAGTCCCCGTTTGGGGGCAGTCCCTAGATCTCCTGGTGCTCGGTGCGGTGGATGATCTCGTTCTGGAGCTCGATGCTGCAGTCGACGAAGTAGTCGCTGTAGCCGGCGACGCGGACGATGAGGTCGCGGTACTTCTCCGGCTGGGCCTGGGCCTCGCGGAGGAGATCGGCCGTGACCACGTTGAACTGGATGTGATGGCCCATCAGCCGGAAGTAGGACCGGACGAGGTCCTTGACCCCGGAGAGACCGGTGTCGTCGGCCAGGAGCTGGGGCGTGAACTTCTGGTTGAGGAGCGTCCCGCCCGTCCGGACGTGGTCCATCTTGCCGAGCGACTTGATGACGGCCGTGGGGCCCTTGCGGTCGGCTCCCTGGACAGGCGAAACGCCTTCCGAGACCGCGTCGCCCGCGAGCCGCCCGTCGGCCGAGGCCCCGGTCATCTTTCCGAAGTAGATGTGGGCCGTCGTCGGCAGGAGGTTGATCCGGTACGAGCCGCCGCGCGGCGTCGGCCGGCCGTCGACCGCCTCGAAGTAGGCCTCGAAGACCCGCTTCATCAGGCTGTCGGCGTATTCGTCGTCGTTGCCGAACTTGGGCGTCCGGTTGAGGACGCGCTGGCGGAGCGTCTCGAAGCCGACGAAATTCTTTTTCAGGGCCTCGAGGAGCTCCTTCATCGCGAAGTGCTTGTTGTCGTAGACGTTGTGCCGGATGGCGCTGAGGATGTCGGTGATCGTGCCCACGCCGACGCCCTGGATGTAGTTCGTGTTGTAGCGGGCGCCGCCGGCGTGATAGTCCTTGCCTTTCTTGACGCAGTCGTCGACGAGGACCGAAAGGAAAGGCGCCGGCAGGTACGTCGCATAGAGCTTTTCGATGACGTTGCTGCCCCGGACCTTGATGTCGACGAAGTGACGGATCTGCTTCCGGAAAGCCTCGAAGAGCTCGTCGAACGTCTCGAACGCCGTCGGGTCGCCGGTCTCGAGGCCGATCCTCTTTCCCGTACGCGGGTCGACGCCGTTGTTCATCGTAATTTCGAAGACCTTGGGCAGGTTGAAGTACCCGGTCAGGATGTAGGCCTCCTTGCCGAAGGCCCCGGACTCGACGCAGCCGCTGGCCCCGCCGTTCCGGGCGTCGACGACCGACTTGCCCTGCCGGACGAGCTCCTGGATGATGGCGTCGGTGTTGAAGATCGAGGGCTGGCCGAAACCGGTCTTGACGATCTTGAGCGCGCGCAGGAGGAACGCGTCCGGACCCTTGGCGCTTATCTGGGCCATCGAGCTCGGCTGGAGGATGCGCATCTCCTCGATGACGTCGAGGATGAGGAACGACAGTTCGTTGACGCCGTCCGTCCCGTCCTCTTTCAAGCCGCCGACGTTGATCAGGGCGAAATCGGTGTAGGTACCGCTCTCCTCGGCCGTGACGCCGACCTTGGGCGGCGCGGGCTGGTTATTGAACTTGACCCAGAAGGCCTGCAGGAGCTCCCGGGCGCCTTCCTTCGTCAGCGTGCTGTCGGCAAGCCCTTTCTGGTAGAACGGCCAGAGGTGCTGGTCGAGCCGCCCGGGATTGAACGAGTCCCAGGTATTGTATTCGGTGATGACGCCCAGGTGGACGAACCAGTAGGCCTGGAGGGCCTCCTGGAAATCGCGCGGCGCGTTGGCGGGCACCCGGTCGCAGACCTCGGCGATGCGCTCGAGCTCTTTCTTGCGGCCGGCGTCCTTCTCCCCTTTCGCCAGCTCGCGGGCCTTCTCGGCGTGACGGCGGGCGAAAACGATTATTGCGTCGACGCTCACGGCCATGGCCTTGAGCTCTTCCTGCTTGTCGTAGGCCGCCGGGTCGTTCATGAAGTCGAGCCCGGCCAGGGACGCTTCGATGTCCTGCTTGAAATCGTTCATGCCCTTCTTGTAGATCTTGCCGTCTAGGACGGTGTGACCGGGGGCACGCTGTTCCATGAACTCGGTAAAGACGCCGGCTTCGTAGGCGTCGATCCATTCCTTGGTCATCTCGGCGAAGATGCGGTCCCTCTGCGAGCGGCCCTGCCAGAAGGGGATGATCTCCTCGGCGTAAACCCGGCGCGTCTCTTTGTCCGAAGCGAAGGCGGTCTTTTTCCGGTCGTTGAGGTACTGGAGGTCCTGGACGGAATGGATGCAGACCTCGGGGTAGGTCGGTGTCGCCTTGGGGGCCGGGCCGCGCTCCCCGACGATGAGCTCTCCGTCGTTGAAAACGATCCGCTTGTTCTCCATGATGTGCTTAAAGGCCAGGGCGTGCTGCATCGGGGTCGACAGGCCGCGCGTCTCGGGCCGCTTGTAGAACTCGGT
>JBFYOD010000205.1:0-4249 GCA_041303965.1 Candidatus Aminicenantota bacterium | reverse complement strand
GCCGGTACGCCAACCGGATCGCCAAGGGCAGGTTCATGCTCGACGGCGTGGAGTACACTCTGGCCCAGAACAACAACGGCAACAGCCTGCATGGCGGGCTCAAGGGCTTCGACAAGGTCGTTTGGAGAGCCGAGCCGGTCCAAGCCGCCGATGGCGTGGGTGTCAAACTGACCTATCTCAGTAGGGACACGGAAGAGGGTTATCCCGGGAACCTCTCGGTCACGGTCGCCTACATGCTTACGAACGCCGACGAGCTGCGTATCAGCTACGAGGCCGAGACCGACAAGAAGACGCCCGTCAACCTGACCAACCATGCCTACTGGAACCTCAAGGGAGAAGGGGACGGCGACGTCCTCGGCCACGTGCTACAACTCGAGGCCGACAAGTTCACGGCGGTCGATTCGGCGGCCAACCTCATCCCGACCGGCGAGATCTCGAGCGTGGCCGGGACCCCGTTCGATTTCACGTCGCCCCACCTGATCGGCGAGCGGATCGCCCAGGTCGAGGGCGGATACGACCACAACTTCGTTCTTAGAAGCGGAGGAGGCACGCTCGCCCTGGCCGCGAGGGTCGAAGAGCCGGGAAGCGGCCGGGCGATGGAGATCTATACCGACCAGCCGGCCATCCAGCTCTACACGGGCAATTTCCTGGACGGGACCGTCGTCGGCAAGGGCGGCAAGGCCTACCAAAAGCATTACGCCTTCTGCCTCGAGACCCAGCATTTCCCCGATTCCCCGAACCACCCGAACTTCCCCTCGACCATCCTCGAACCGGGGCAGAAATACCGGACCGTCACCGTCCACAGGTTCTTCGTCAAGTAAAGCAACGTTGTTGCCCAAACGCCGGGGAAGTCCTCTGCTCGGCTTTGCGATAGATATCACCCCTAGCTTCCCGGCCCCCCGGGGACCGGCAGGAAGCGAGCTTCAGCGAGCGACCCGCAGAATTGAGGCTGAGTACCCGAAGCCTCAATTCTGATAGATATCTTGGGAGAGTAGACTTATCCAGATATTCCCCAGAAGTGCGGCTCCGGGCCGCTCCGCCGCACTTCTGCCGGTCGCTACGAAGACTCCGCTCCCTGCCGCCCCTCCGCTACGGGGGCCTTCAGGGCGGCATTCACCGCCGCGTGATATTCCCCGAAATCAGGCGAAGAACCAAATAAAAAGGATTTCAGCTCACCGCCGATCAGAGGAGTGGCGTGATGAAGCCCTCGATGAACGCGGCGATGAGGAGAAGCGGCAGGACGACGAGGACGAACGAGCGGAAGATGTTCCAGGCCAGGCTTTCGGGTTCGGCCGCCCGCTCCGGGTAAGTTTCGAGGAAGTTCGTCAGGTCCGGAGCCGAGGGCGGCTGGCCCTGATGTTGGCCTCGTTTCTTACGCCACGCGGCGACGGCCTTCCTGCCCATCCCCGCCGAGAGGTAGAGGCCGAGGCTCGTCGCGTAGAGGACGGCGGAGAGTTCGAAGACGCCGTGGGGCAGGATCTTGGTCAAGACGAGCCGGGGAACGTCGAGACCTTGGTGTTTCGTCACGGAGACGAGAAGACCCAGGACTCCGCCGTTGAGGAGCGGGTCGAGGATGGGCAGAAAGAGGAACGGGATGACGCCTGCCGCAACGGCGACGACGGAGGCGCGGGCGTTGTGGTAGAAGAGGGTCAGGGCCAGGGCGAGCGGCGTGCCCTGGAGATCGATGTCCTTGAGCGCCCGCACCACGAATTCCAGGGCTTTTTTTTCCTGGCCCGGACTGAGCATGAAATAGACGAAGCCGACGACGAAGCCCACGCCAAGGGCCCGCGCGGCATACTTGAAATATTTCCTGTAATGTTTGCGCCAGGCGTCCCGTTCTTCGCGGTAAAGACGCTTGAGGAGGCCAGGCGTGCGCCCGGCGGCCGGCGGCGTTCCGTTCGGACCCTCCGCGAATTCCGGATCGCTCATCGATCTCTCCCGGGGCTAACGGCCGACGAACTCCCGCTCGATCTGCTCGAGGGTTTTGCCCTTGGTCTCCCGGACGCGGGACTTGATGAAGATGAAACCGAAGACGCTGATCCCGGCGTAGATCCAGAACGTCCCGGCCGGGCCGAGTCCCTTGTTGAGAAGCGGGAACGTATAGGTCAGCACGAAACAGGCCGACCAGAGGGAAACTGTCGAAACGGACATGGCCGCGCCCCGGATGCGGTTGGGGAAGATCTCCGAGAGGAGGACCCATGTCACCGGGGCGAGGGACAGGGCGTAAAGGGCCATGGCGATGACGACAAGGGCCAGGAGATGGATGCCTCGGCCATGGAGGGCGTAACTCGTGCCGATCAGGCCGAAGGCGACGGCCAGGCCCGCGGAGCCGGCCATCATCAGGGGCTTCCGGCCCAGCCGGTCGACAAGCCGGATGGCGATGAGAGTGAAGATCAGGTTGACCGTGCCGGTAATGACGATATTGAAGAGGACGTCGCTCACGCCGTAGCCGGCGGCGGTGAAGATCTCTTGGGCATAATAAAAAATGACGTTGATGCCGCACCACTGCTGGTAGATCGCCAGGACGACGCCGACAACAAGGACCTTGCCCATGCCCGGCCCGAGGAGCGAGCGGAAATCGACTTTACGGCTCTCGCCGGAGGCCAGGGTGTCGCGGATCTCGCCCAGCGCCTCGCCGGCGAATCCCTTTCCGCCGACCTTAGCCAGGATCCTTTCGGCTTCCGCCTCGCGTCCGTTCTTGACCAGCCAGCGCGGGCTCTCCGGGATGAGGAACATCAGCAGGAAGAAGAGAAAAGCGGGGACGGCCTCGGCGCCGAACATCCAGCGCCAGCCGGCCTGTCCGTTCCAGGAAGCGAGGATATCGGCGGCGGTGGCCCCGGCCGGCACGGGCTCGGCGATGAGCCAGTTGACGAGCTGGGCGGCCAGGATGCCGATGACGATGGTCAGCTGGTTGACGGAGACGAACTTGCCGCGCATCGAAGCCGGCGAGATCTCGGCGATGTACATGGGGGAGAGATTCGAAGCGAGGCCGATGGCCACGCCGCCGAGAAGACGGTTGGCAATGAAGAACGAGAAGCTCGAGGCCAAGGCCGTCAAAATGCCCGTCCCGGTGAAGAGGAACCCGGCCAGGATGAGAAGGCGCTTGCGGCCGAAGCGGTCGCTCAGTCCGCCGGAAACGAGCGAGCCGACGAGACAGCCGACCAAGGCGCTCGACATGGCCCAGCCGATCTGGGACGGCGTCGTCAGGTTAAAGAATTTTTCGTAAAAAGGCTTGGCGCCGCCGATGACGACCCAATCGTAACCGAAGAGAAGGCCGCCCATGGCCGAGACGAGCGTCGTCGTCCAGATAAAACGCATGTTGACAGATGGGCGGTCGACCATGGCGTCACCTCGTCGGGCCGATATCTTCGGCGAACGCTCCTGTCTGGGATTTTCAAAGCCCAAGGGATAGCTTTTACACCAATTCAACGGAAAAGGGTAGGGGGCCGGCGGGCGTGATCCGTCCTGGGAAGCGTCAGGTGTCCGCGGACGGGCAATTCCGTCCGAAAGCGGACATTTTTCGGCGGGTCCCGGCCTTTCTTCGAGGTTATTGCCGCGGCCACGAAATGGCATGGAAAGTGCATACCTAGAATACGAAAGTATCTGTGGGTACGAGGCATACGATGGTATCCAAACACCTGATGGCCGCGTCGACGAGGCCGATCATCCTGGCCATCCTGGCCAAGGACGAGGATTACGGTTACAGCATCATTCAGAAGGTCAAGGGCATCTCCGGCGGGAGCCTGGAATGGACCGACGGGATGCTCTATCCGGTCCTCCAACGGATGGAGATGGACGGCCTGATCTCTTCCCGGTGGAAGGCTTCCGACGGAGGACGGCCTCGCCGTTATTACCGGATCACCGGACTCGGGCAGAAGGAGCTCGAATCGGAGCTAGCCGGCTGGCGGAGCGTCTGGAAGGCGTTGACCAAGTTCAGCGCGCCCCTCCCGGCCGAAGACTGACGCGGCTTGATATCAGGAGAGACACATGTTCGAACTTGAAAAAGCCATCAGAGAGTGGAAAGGGAGTTTGCACAAGCACGAAATATTCGAAGTTGCCCTTGTCGCCGACCTCGAGCTCCAGCTCCGCGATATTTTCGACGCGCTGAAGGGCAAAGGGCTCACGGAAGAAGAGGCCTTTCGCCGGGCGGCCGCCCAAGTGGGAACGCCCGAAGCGATCGCCGCCGAATATCGGAAGAACCGGGCCCTGGCCCTCGACCGCCGCCGTCCCTGGCGCCCCGGCAGGTTCA
>JBFYOD010000204.1:0-7791 GCA_041303965.1 Candidatus Aminicenantota bacterium | reverse complement strand
GCGAACATGTACATCATCGCGGCCGCGGCGGACGGCCTGCTCGTCATCGATCAGCACAACGCCCACGAGCGGGTCCTTTATGATAAATACCGGGAGATCGACCGGCAGAAAGCCTGGCCGCGCAAGACGCTCCTCATTCCGCCCCTGCTCGAGCTCCCGCCGTCTGCGGCGGTCGCGCTCGAGGCCAACGCGGCCCTGTTCGAGGATTTCGGCTTCCGGGTCGAAGCCATGGGCGGGCGGTCCTACGCCCTCAAGGAATTTCCCGATCTCTTCAAAACGGAGGAGGCCGGCGACATCTTCCTCGGGCTGCTCGAGGAGGCGGCGGGGACCGCGGCCGAGGACCGGCGCGAGCGGATGCTGGCGACCATGGCCTGCAAGTCCGCCGTCAAGGCCGGGGAGCCCCTGACGCGGGAGAAGATGGGCTACCTCATCGCCGAGCTATTCAAGACCTCGCAGCCGGCGCTCTGCCCGCACGGCCGGCCCATCGTCGTCCGCGTCGAGCGGTCGCTCATCGACAAGACCATCGGCCGCCATTAAAGGATGGGACCCCTTCCTTCCTCAAATGGACCGCCCAGGGGGCGGGTGTTAAGATTCCGTGGCTGAACGGAACGGGGAGTGGCGCAGCCCGGCTAGCGCGCCTGCCTTGGGAGCAGGAGGTCGGCGGTTCAAATCCGCTCTCCCCGATCTACATACAGCCATATACAGCCATAGCGCGCCTGTAGCTCAGGTGGATAGAGCAGCTGCCTTCTAAGCAGCGGGTCGGGAGTTCGAGTCTCTCCAGGCGCGCTCTCTGTTTCCCCGAGAGAATGGCCATTTCTAGCCTTATCTCGGGGTCTCAAGATTGTCACATTTATGTACCCCCTTTTACCGTCTTAGGCATCTGTTGAGCACGCATTTAGGCACAGTGGGTTTGCCGGGCCGAAGGGCTAAGGAAGAATGATGACATGGAGGGCTTCAAGCAGGATTATCAGCCGGTTGTTAATCATCGTGATATTGTTTCTCTTGGCGGGAACGAGAAGCAGGGATACTATGTAGAGTCATTTATCGGCAAGATGAAGGGCGAACTTCTGGACGGAGAAGTGCTGAACTCGCAGAAGGAGGCGAAAGTGCTTGTGGAGGCTTGGCGAAAAGTCTACAATCCCATCCGGCCGCACAGCTCGCTCGGAGACTTGACTCCACAGCAGTTCGTTGATAAATACAAGAGCAGCTTAGGATGCCAAAAAACTCCATTTTTGGCTGGATCAGTTTCCGGGTGAGGCCCCATTTGTCATGAACAAGGAAAAATCATATTCTTTAGCGCATGGAAAACAATGCCTCAGTCTATGGCATGGGTTCCGGAAACTATCAATGGTTTTGTTAAATGTCGCGATGGCGGATTAATGGAGGAATGGCTGGAACCATGTTAAAGATCAATATCATGAAAAGATCGTGTCTCAAAACAATTCCCGCTTTTTTCCTTGCGGGCCTCATGCTTTCGCCATCGGGAATCGGCGCACGGCAGGAAAAGGCAGGGCCATTTACGAGGTTAGACGCCAGGCTGCAATGGCAAAATGAAGGTGAGATCTATTGGATCGAAGCCTTTGGGCCCGACGCTCTTCGCTTCAGAAGCTCGAAAAGCTTGCGGATCGCGGATGAAAGCTGGGCGTTGCTGCCACAGCCCCTCATCCAGCCCGAAATCACGATCAGTGAAGAAAAGGCGGTCATTAAGAACGGCCGCATTAGGGCTGAAATAGAGGCCAAGGACGGCCGGGTGACCTATCTGAATGAGAACGGCGGGGTTTTGCTTAAGGAAGCCACTCATAAGCATCACGCTCATTTTGCCAGGCAATTCAAGAGCCGGGGCAGCGATCATTTTGAACTGAAATTGACCTTTGATGCCGACAAGGAAGAGCATTTGTACGGGATGGGGCAATATCCCAATGATTGCCTGGATCTGAAAGGGACTGTCCTGGAGCTGGCGCAGAAGAATACCCAGATTTCCATCCCGTTCCTTCTTTCAAGCAAAGGGTACGGATTCGTTTGGAACAATCCTGCGATAGGCAGGGCTGAATTGTCGATGACCCACACGAGCTTCTATGCGGAGTATGCCAGGCAGATCGACTATGTCATTTTCCCGGGCGATACGCCGGCCCAGCTGGTCACTCACTATTCCCGATTGACCGGAACTTCTCCCGAGATGCCGACATTCGCCACGGGATTCTGGCAATCAAAGCTCCGTTACTCCTCGCAGGAAGAACTGCTATCGGTCGCGCGGGAATATAAGAAAAGGAAATTGCCGATCTCGGTCATTGTCGCCGATTTCTATCATTGGCCGACCTCGGGCGACTGGAGATTCGATCCCAGATATTGGCCCGACCCCGAGGGCATGGTCAAGGAACTCGAGGCGATGGGCATCAAGTTGCTGGTCTCGGTGTGGCCCACGCTCAATATCAAGAGTGAAAATTACGATGAATTCGTTCAAAACAACTGGACGATACGTCCGGAATTAGGCAACAATCTGTTTCTGTCGATCATTTATAAGCAGGCGCAGGCGATCGATAATCTGACCTTTGTGGACGTCACGAACCCGGGCGCGCGTGACATGTTCTGGTCCAAGGTCAAAAAGAACTATTTTGACAAGGGCGTCCGCCTGTTCTGGCTGGATGAAGCCGAACCCGAGATCGATCCCCTGGACTACGAAAACGTCCGGTATTCCATCGGCAACGGACGTGAGGTCTCCTGCCTGTATCCCTACTATCTGGCCAAGACCTTTTATGAAGGCCAGGTGAAAGAGGGCCAGACCGAGATCATCAACCTGATCCGCAGCGGCTGGATCGGCAGTCAGCGGTTCGGGACGGTCCTGTGGTCGGGCGACATCTACGGCACCTTTGACGATCTCCGCCGACAGATCAAGGCGGGTCTGAATATCTCGCTATGCGGCATTCCCTGGTGGAACACCGACATCGGCGGCTTCTACGGGGACTCGGAGTCGGAGGACTACCGGGAGCTGCTGATCCGCTGGTTCCAGTTCGGGACGTTCAGTCCGGTCATGAGGCTTCATGGCATCCGAAATCCCTATCGGTCCATTGAAGGCCAGGTCGTAGGTTCCGGAGCCCCTAATGAGGTCTGGAGTTACGGCGAAGAGGCCTACAAGATCATGTCGCATTACCTCGATATCAGAGAAAGGATACGGCCATACATCAAAAAGCACATGGACATTGCGTCGAAGGACGGCACGCCCGTCATGCGGCCGCTCTTTTATGATTTTCCCAAAGATCAGCGTTGCTATACGATCGAAGATCAGTTCATGTTTGGCCCCGATATACTTATCGCTCCGGTATTGGAGCCTGACGCGAAATCCAGACGGATCTATTTTCCTGAAGGCTCGGTCTGGAAGGATGCTTTAACTGGCAAGATCTATAAGGGCGGACAGTCCATCGACTATCATGTCGCCATCGATAACATCCCTGTCTTTACGCGAAATGGGCTAGATTTCAAATTATGATTTCCATTGCCCTCAGGCTTCCAGAAAATGGGCATTAGGAAAGGAGTCCGGCGACGATGAAGAAGTTCGCCGAGGCTCAGATCGCCTTTGATATCTCGAAGCCCCATCCCTCATCGGGAACTTCGGGGTCAGGCTGAAGGGTTCCGGTTCTCTAGAGGATAACGCGGTCCGGCTAGGTATCAAAGAGCATATTCTTTGCGTTAGCCGAACGTCTGAAGGGCGACAGCTAAAGGGGGCGAGCGTTCCCCCAGTCAAGAACCCCAATGAAACACTTTCCGGCCATGTGCACAATTTTGAGCACATCTTCTTGTAGAGCAGACGTAACCTATTTAATATACGTCAGTTATAATGATCATCCAGCTGCCTTCTAAGCAGCGGGTCGGGAGTTCGAGTCTCTCCAGGCGCGCTTTCAAAGCCGTGTCCGTGTCCGGACCAAGCTCGAGGCCGAGCGGGTGGGACAATAGATGGTCCGGCCCATCCCGGCGTTGGACCGCCTCTTGTTTTTAGAGCGCGAGGGCAAAGTTGGCGACCGGTGGGGCCCTGACTGCGGCCGAGGAGGAGGGGAGTAGGCTGCCCTCGTTTGGCCGCATTCTGGGCTTATCCGCCTGCCGCGGCGCTGGACTGCCGGATCTCGAGTCCTTGACGCTCACCCACGGCCGGTATATCCTCCTTTTCGTGAGGGGAAGGGCTGTTGCCGAGTCCGAGACCGGCGATCCCAGGCCAAGAGCAAAAAGGAAATTCCCATAAAAGACAGAAGGATGGAAGGACCATGAAAAAGATGCTCGTTCTCGCAGGTCTTTCCGGCATCCTGCTCCAGGCCGGGTGCTTTCCCGACGATTTCGACCTGTTTCCCGACAGGCCGTCGGCCCGGGAAACCGCGTATCTGGAGAAAGTGAAAGACCAGTTTCTCGAGTTCGAGATCCTGGTCAGCGAAGACGCCGCGGCCTGGGATCGCGCCCGATTCATCCTGACGAAATACGGAAAGGCGATGGCCGGCCAGAACCGCCTGATGACGTCGACGGATTCAGTCCTGGAAATACCGCCTCGGAAGAACGACCAGCATAATGGGGAAGCCTGCGCTGATCAGTCCGGCTATGCCTACAGGGTAACCCGGGCGCCGGCCGGGGAGATGGTCCGGTACAAGATCAGCTTCTGCTACCCCAGCTCCAGATCTTTCCTCCGATATCGGGAACTGTGCGCCCGGGCCATCGCCTACTACATCGTCAGCGGCGAGTTCATGAAGCGAGCCATTTACTAGGCCGCGGGCATTGAGGATCGCGTGGTCTGACCGGAGGATCAGCCCAACGGCCCGCGCTGCGCGCGCCGGAGTGCCTGCCCTTCTCGCCGCGGCCATCCTTTTCTCCGCCACGCTTGGACCGCAGGAGCCGGCAAACCAAGACCGGCTGGCCGAGATCTTCGCCCGGGAAGTGCTCAGGCTTGTCGTCGACGGGGGATTGCTCAGCCCTGAGTGGGCTTGTGGATTATCAGCTGGCGGCACACGGACTTCAACGTCCACGGCGGCGGGGGCCCCAAGCCCTGCTTGGGGGTCAGCTTCCGCCGCACTCTCCCATGGATAAAAAAGCGGGCGAGTGTCGAGCCGAAGGCTCGCCCTTGGCAGCCGGGTCACTTCCCACATCCCCGGCAAGGGCCAGGGCATGGTCCGCTATTTCAGGCTCTACGCCAACGCCCAAATTCATTCTTCGCTTGGAGTTGATGTTCGTGGCTGCAAAGCCTCAGCCTTGCAGTTCTCATGGCTTCCATGAGGGCCGCCAGCCCATGTCTTCGAACAGGTGGCCCTGACGGCGGCCGAGGAGAGAGGGGAATATTCTTGATTATTCGTGTTATTCGCGATCGCGAGGAGCGGACGTCTATCGTCCTTTAGCCGTCGCGGCGCTCACCTTGAAGTCCAGAGATGTCTGATCGGACATTTCCAGAACGGCGACCGAGAGGATCCGGGCCAGGTCGCCCAGGATCTCCGGAGTGATGGTCTCAACCGTGTCCCTGGTCGTGTGGGCGAAGCTGGGCGCTCCGGAAGCCCCGAAGGAGATGCTGGGAATTCCTTTTTCCATGAACACCCACGCGTCGGTGCGGGGCCGCCCCAGGTTCCTCGTATAACTCGTGCGGATGGCTCGGTGGACGTAAGTGTCGTTCGCGCTTTTAATGAATTGCCAGAATTCCGGATAGTTTTCCGCGGCCTCCGCATGTAAGACATTCCCGCATCCGACGGAATCCATGTTGATAAACGCCTTGGTCTTATCCAAAGGCACGACGGGCTCGGCGAGATAGGCCAGGGAACCCAAAAGTCCGAGCTCCTCCCCTCCGATGCCGATGAACATGATCGATCGCTTCGTCTTGACCGGGCTCTTGGCCAAGGCCTCCGCGATCCCCAACATCACGGCGATGCCGGACGCGTTGTCGTTGGCCCCGGGCATAAGGAGAGGAGCGCGGCCGACATGATCGAGATGTCCGCCAAGAAGGATAAACTCCTGTTTGAGCTTAGGATCGGTTCCCTCGATCACGCCGACGACGTTGTATCCGACCCCCTCCTTGTGATGTTCCGTTTTGTTCTCGATGATGCAGGTCTTTCCCGTCGGAAACGATTGCGGCCGGAGAGTCTTCTGAATGAGGCCCCTCATCTGCTCGGATGTCTTTCCCGATCCGGCGAAGAGGTCCTCGGTCACGTGCGGGGCGATCTGCGAGAAGAGGAAACCGTCGATATACGGGGTGTTCGTGTTCGTGGTCAGGTAATTGTAGAGCAGTCCCCTGGCCCCGTGAGCCGCCGCATTCTTCATTTTGTACTGGTGGTAGGAATAGGGCTTCCATTTCAAGAAGACTTCGGCGGGAGCCTCCTCGGGAGACAGGGGGACTTCCCTTTCCATGAGGATGATCTTGCCTTTGACGTCGATCCCTTGATAGTCATCGTATCCGAGCTCCGGGGCGGTGATGCCGTAGCCGACATAGACAACCTCCGCCTCGATCCGGCCGCTGGCCGAGTTGGAGCCGGGGAAATAATCCTTCTCATAGATATATGTTCTTTCCCCGTCTCCGAGACGAAGGGAGACTTCTCCCGGACTGAGCACAAGAGTGTACGGGGAGGGGAAAGACTGGAGGTATGAAGACCCTTGCCCGGCGGGTTGAATCCCCCACTTTTTGAATTGAGACGATACCCAATCTGCGCATGCCTTATATTCAGGCGTTCCCGTAAGCCGTCCTCCATAGGACTCCGAGGTCAGAACCTTGATGGTATCCAGAAGTTTCCGGCTTTGAATGTCTTGGCCAACTCTCTGAGCGCCGGGTTTATCCCGAATATCCGTCTGTAAAGAAGCCGAACTCCAAACCGTCAGGACGAAAAGAAACGAGAAAAGCCACAAGATATGAATGTTCTTCTTTAGTTGCACCCGACTCTCCTTTTGAACGTCATTCTAAATTAAGAAGAGCTCTTGGTCAATCCGGTTTGTCCCCATGTTATTGAAATTGGCCCTGCGTTATAACAAATAGCGAGTGACCAGCCCCCTAGCGTTGTGCCCGCCCTAGAGTGAATCCACCGGCCATCACCGCCTCCGGCACTCCTCCGCCCGCTCATCCGCTCGTCGGCACCCGGGACGGATCAATTATGAGATATTGACATTCGCTCGAGGCCAAAGTACGCTCATTTTCATGAGGGAAAGGAGTTATTCTGGGCTGACTAAAGAACTGGTGCTCGATTTGTGGACAAAAACCTATAACACGGAAGGCAAACCTGACTGGTCGCACATTCTTCCCTATTACGATGACGATATTCATTTCAGGGATTCCATCCAGGAAATACGCGGAATCGAAGAATTTATCGCAATGACGAAACGTCTGACAAAGCGCTCGAAAGACCTGAAAATGAAGATCGTTAATGCCGTCATGGAGGGGAACCTGATCCTTATGGAATGGGAAATGACCATTCAGTTCAAGAAAAACCCGAGTTCCGTTCTATACGGCTCGAGCCGGCTGACCTTGAATGAGGAGGGCCGAATTATCCAGCAGAGAGATTATTATGATCTATGGGGAGATATATTCGACAATATTCCCAGGTTCGGCAAAGCGTACAGGAAGTTCATGGTGAGGAAGTTCGGTTGAACCGACGACCGGGAGACACGAAGTCATGAGTCCAATAAACAGGGGGTGCACGATGAAAAAAGCCATCTGCTTCGTATTGTTTTTATCCATTTCCTTTATCGGATCCCTATATGCCCAGACCGGAGTTCGTTTTGGCTTGAAAGCGGGCTACAGTCTCGCCACTCAGTATGGGACCCCCGCTGCCGATGATACTTATACAG
>JBFYOD010000203.1:0-10837 GCA_041303965.1 Candidatus Aminicenantota bacterium | reverse complement strand
ACACCTCCTCGAACTTGTGCGAGACATAAACGATCGTCACTCCCTTATCCCGCAGGCCGCGCAGGATCCCGAAAAGATTGCGGGCCTCGTGCTCGGTCAGCGAGCTCGTGGGTTCGTCGAGGAGCAGCACCCGGGCATCTGCGGCCAGGGCCTTGGCGATCTGAACGAGCTGTTTCTGGGCGGCGCTCAGGCGCTTGATCACCGTGTCGGGCGCGAGGGGGAGGCCGACCATGTCCAGGTAGGCACGGGCCCTGCGGTTGACCGCGGCCCAATCGATGATCCCCGTCCTCCCCCGGGTGACCATCTTGTCGAGCATGATGTTCTCGGCGACCGTGCTTTCGGGGATGACCTGGATCTCCTGGCTGACGATGTCGATGCCCCGGGCCAGGCTGTCGCGATAGCTCCGGAAGCCCAGGCGCCGGCCGTCGAAAAACACCTCGCCCTGGTCCGGCTGATAGATCCCGGTGATGAGCTTGATCAGGGTGCTTTTCCCGGCCCCGTTCTCGCCGACAAGGGCGTGGATCTCTCCCGGCTCGAAGCGCAGGCTGACGTCGTCGAGCGCCCTGACGCCGGGGAAGCTCTTGCCGAGGCCCTTGAGTTCGAGCATGAACGGGGGTCCTGTCTATTTCGGCGGGCGCAGGTATCGGGTCTTCAGGTCGGCGGCGATCCCGTCCGTGATCTTCCGGACATCGGACGCGTACGTTTCCAGGTTGTCCTTGGTCACGATGACGATGCCCGCGTCGATGAACTGGTAGTCCTTGACCGGCGTCCAGCCGTCGAGCAGGAGCTTCAGGAGCATGCAGGATAGGTAGCCATGGCCGGGAGGATTCTGGGCGATCGTGGCGTCGATGGCGCCGTCGCGGATGGCTTGGAGAACGGTGGCGCCCGTATCGATGCCGATGAAGCAGATGCGCTTGTGGCCGGGGTCCTTGTGCCATTCCGTCAGCACGGACGCCGCGGCGATGGTCGGGTTGTAGCCCGTCGTGATCATCCCGTCGATCTCGTTCATTCGGGCCGCCAGGGCGCTCTGGATCTTGACCGTCGCCTCGCTGACCTGGGTCATGTCCGAGATCGTCTGGATGATCTCGACCCCGGGGTGGCGGGCGACGACCTCCCTGATGCCGTCGTCGCGCTTCTTGGTGTTGATGTCCGTGACGAGCTCCAGGACGTTCAGGATGCGGCCCTGGCCGCCCATGAGCTCGATCAGCTTTTCCGCGGCCGTCATGGCCGCCGCCTTGATGTCGGTGGCCACGGTGAACGGGACGGGCGTGGGCAGGCCGGGTTCCGCGCCGTAGGCCACGACCAGCTGGCCCCGGCTTTTCAGTTGGCCGAACAGCGCGTTGGCTCCGGCCGGGTCGCCGGGGTAGATGCTGAAGGCCCTGTGGTTCTTTGTCGACAGGGCCTCGACGTTGACGTTCTCGTTGTCCTGCGTCCACTGCTGGCCGACGACCTTGAGGACCCGGACCCCGGTCTCCAGTTCGAAGCGTTCGACGCCGCTCCGGACCTCGGTCTTGTAGGGATGGGGCATCATCCCGTACCAGACGATGGCCTCGACGCCCGTCTTTTTCCGGTTGACGTTGACGACGATGACGACGGCCGCCAGAACGACGACGGCGATGATGAGAACTGTCTTTTTCATCTCGATCCCTCCCGACCCGACGTCCGATACGGCAGCCCCCGGATCCGCCGGATCGATGCGGATATCAGGCCTGAGAATTTGTCATTATAGCACGCTTCAGACATGTCTAGCGGGGCTCCAGATCGATCCTGACCGGCCGGGCGGAGGCCTGTTTGACCCAGATGATCAGGTCGGTCCCCTCGATCGTCCGGACATGCCCGATCTTGAGGCCCTGTCCGCGTTCGACGGGCCGGCGGTCGATCTTGACCGCGACATTCCCGTCGCCCCATCCTTTGATATAAAGGACGACATCCCTGAGGGGCGTTTCCTCGCTTGCCTGAAGATCGCAGGCCGCGGCCGCCGGCCGCCCCGGTTCCGGGCAGGAGAGAATATAGGCCCGTTGCGAAAGGTCGTAGCCTTCTGCGCGAAGCCCCGCTCCCTGAACTGCCAGGCGGGGCGCGCGGGCCCAGGACCTCCCGAGCGCAGCCAGCCCTTCATGGGGGCCTTCGGTGACGCCGTAGATCCAACTCGCCCAGGTCGTGGCTTCGGGGCCTTCATGCCTCGGAGGGTCGGTGTAGGAGATGGAAAAGTGCGTGACGCGGTCGGCCGCCACCGCGAACCGGCCGTCCGAGGGCAGGAGAGAGACCGGGAAGTGATTATAGGCCGAAAAATTCGAAACGCCCGCCCGGACCCGTCCGACGTAGACGTGCATCCGGCTGCCGGGCTCGAAGATGATGAAAGGCTTGGCCTTCGACTTGAGGTTCACGACCTGGATGTTCGGATCTTCGGGTCGGAGTTTTCGCCAGAGGTCCGGGTCGTTCATCTCGCCCGGCCAGGAGTAGACCTGGCTCTCCCCTTTGAGATTGAGAAGCGTCAGGGCGTCCGGATTCAGAATATCCTCGGAGCTCTGCCCGGGCTGGCAGAGGGGAATGGTTTCCTGGATCTCGGACGGCGATTCCCGGCCCAGGAATTCCGTGGGCCAGACGACTTTGCGGACGGCCGTCAGGTCGGGATAGAAATAGTAATACTCGTCCACCCACAATCCCCAGCCCGATTTCTCATCGACCCGCCAGAAATGGTCGCGCGAACTGACGGGGGCATAGCGCCAGTGGACCACGACCCGGGCCTCGCTCGATTCCAGGATCCGGACCTGGGAATAGAGGCATCGCGGGTCTTCCATGTGCTCATAACAGCCCTCGATCCCATCCCACGTTTCGACGCTTTGGTCGACGATCCACTGCCCGTTCTCCATGACCCAGGCCGGACCGTAGCGAGTTCCCCGCCAGAAAACGACGCGGACCGGCGAATCGTCGAACTGGACGACGATGTCCGCGGCCTGGCCGACGGGCCACAGCGCGTCCCAGCCGGCGTCGTATCGGAGCTTCGTGTAATAAGCGCCGAAGCGCCCATTTCCCGAGGGACCGGAAGGCAGCCGGGGGAGCGCCAGATCGGGGGCCGTGGCCGGACGCAGCGCCTCATGGGAAAGCCTCATTTCCTCCGCGGAGAGCGCCCGATCGGAGATCCGGATCTCGTCCATGATGCCGTCGAACGCGTACCAGCCCTCGAGCGTTCCGGCACCCTGGCCGACGATGTGGGAAGGTTTTCTCTTCTCGGGATTCATTCCGATCAAGAGGTCGGCGCCGCCGGCGTAAGACGGTATCCCCTGAAAGGCCAGCGAGCCCGCCTCCCGGCCGTCGAGAAACAACGCGATCCCGCTCCGGCCGTCGAACACGGCGGCGATATGGGACCATTTCAATGTGGGGATCCTGACCCGGGATAGGCATTCCTTCCATTCGCCGCGGACCGAGACCCTGAGGCCGAATTCGCCTTGGGGCCCGATGCCGAAGGAATAGCCGACGAGCCCGTCCTTCTCCTGGCTAAGGACGGGACACCAATTCCAGGGCAGCGTGGCCGGAGCGACCCAGGCCTCCATTGTGAACGCCTCGCCCAGGCGCGGGGCCTTGTTCCCCTTCCGGATGACGCGGGTGGTATAGCCGTCGAACTTGAGGCCGGTTCCCGAGACCCCGGGCACGAACCGGAAATGGCCCTCGATGGGATCCTTGACGCCGCTCGTGACATCGGTCGTCGATCGGGCCGCCGCATCCCCTTCGAACGTCCACCGGGCGGATGGGCCTTTCCGGGTTTCCTGATAGGGAAACCCCGCGGACAGGCAGGCCGCCAGCGCGGCGACGGTGATGAGGGTTCGGGTCTCGCTGTTTTTCAAGGTCCCCTCCGATCCGGTCCGGTATTCAATGGCTCTCGCCGAGAATTCGGGAAACCTCTTCGAGCGTCGCCACCCTGGGATGATTCCGGTAGTCCGGGAGGACGAGGGACTGCAGGGCCAGCGCCGCGAGCTCCTCCTCGGGAACGTGGAACTCGTGGAGTTTGCGGTCAAGCCCGATCTTACGGAGGAATCGCTCGATCGCGGCGCACGACATCTTGGCCGCTTTCGGCCCGGTTTCGACGGTGAGCTTCCTGTCCATGATCCGGCCCACCGCGGCGAATTTCGCCGGCGCCGCCCGGTAGCTGTAACGAAGGATCGCGGGATAGATGACGGCCAGGGCCTCGCCGTGCGAGATGTGGGGATAGAGCCCTCCGATCGCCATCCCGATCCCGTGAGGCAGGGTCACGCCAGAGTTGGCGATGCAAAGGCCAGCCAGGGTGTCGGCCCAGGCCATCCGCTCTCTGGCCTCGAGATCACGGCCATTTTTAACCGCTGCGGGCAGGGCCTTCGAAACGATGGCCAGGGCCTCCAAGGCCATCAGGTCCGTATAAGGGGATCCGCCGGGGTTGATGAAACTTTCGAAGGCGTGCGCAAAAACGTCGAATCCCGTCGCGGCGGTCACGCCGGTGGGCACCGTGAGCATGAGCTCGGGGTCGACGATGCTCGTCCGCGGGTAGAGAAGGGCGTGGTAGAGCGCGGACTTGTTCTTTTCGGCGGGGTTCGTGACGACCGCCACCTGGGTCACGTGGGATCCTGTCCCGGACGTGGTCGTCACGGCCACGACGGGCAGGGTTTTTTCCGTGGGTTGTTTCTCCCGAAAAAAAAGATAATCCCAGGCCGTCCCCGGGTGGGTCGCTTCGACGGCGATCGCCTTGGCCGTGTCCATGCTCGAGCCGCCGCCGAGGCCGAGGATGACGTCCGCCTTGAAGTCCCTGGCCATCCGGGCCCCGGCCGTCACGACCCCGGTGGTCGGATTGGGGATGACCCCCGGGAAATGAGCGGTCGGGATCTTGGCTTCGGCCAGAAGCCCTTTGACCTTCCCGAAAAGGCCGCCGAACTCGGGGGCGTCGGGCACGGTCACGAGAAGACAGCGGCCGCCCCACCGGGCGACCGCCGACGGAACTTCTTTCAAACGCCCCCGCCCGAACCGGATCTCCGTCGGCTGGTGGTAATGGAATGGCTTCATGGGTCCTCCACTCTCAAAGATCGATGAAGACCTTCATCGATCGTTCGCCTTCGCGGTCGACGAAATCGTAGGCGCTCTTGTAGGCCTCGAAGGGGAAATGAGTCGTCTCCAGCGGCCGCGTAAGCACGAGCTTGTCCCGGATCAGGCGAACCGCCTTGATGAAATCCAGCCGTTGGTACATGAGCGTCCCCGTGAGCGTCAGCTCGCGGTCCTGGAGAAAGCCCATGTTGACGCGCGGCCGGTCTCCGTAGACGCCGACGGCCACGATCGTCCCGCCTTTCTGGATGGCCCCGATGGCCGCGTTGACCGCGGCCTCGGCCCCGGCGCATTCGAAGGCCGTATGGAAACCTTTCTTCCCGAAAACCCTGGCCGCCGCGTCCTCCAGGCTCTCCGATCTCGCGTCGGAAACCGACCGGAGACCGCACCGGCGGGCGATGTCGAGACGGAAGGGGCTGATGTCCGTGATCAGGACCTTCGCCCCCATGGCCCGGGCGACCTGCCCGACGAGGTTGCCGATGGGCCCGGCGCCGAGGACGGCGACATTCGTCCCGGCCACGCGTCCCGCCCTGGCCACCGAATGGACCCCCACGGCCGTCGGCTCGACGAGCGCGCCCTGCTCGAAGCTGAACGAAGCGGGCAGGGGAACGATATTGGCGGCCTTGGTCACGAAGAGATCCTGGGCGCAGCCGGGGGCCTGGAAGCCCTGGACCTTGAGGACGTCGCAGATGTGGTAGTCCCCCCGCCGGCAGGGCCCGCAGCGTCCGCAGACGATCTGGGGAGTGGCCGTGACTTTCGACCCCACCCGGATATTCCTGACGCGTTTCCCGACGGCCTCGACGACGCCTGAGAATTCGTGGCCCTGGACGACCGGGTAGGATGTGAACGGGTGCCGTCCGTGCCTGACGTGGACGTCAGAACCGCAGACCCCGATGGTCACGACGCGGATAAGGACGTCGTCGGGTCCGGGCCGGGGAACGGGGACATCGCGGAACTCGATCTCGCCTGGCGACGTCATGACCGCTTGTTTCATTCCTGTCCTCCTCTCTATCCGACGATTATGATATCCGTTCCTTGGGCGTATGAAAAGGATCCCTCTGTTTTCCGTGTGAAAAGCGACCCCGTTCTTATGTCTTGAACATCCGGCCGTCCGGCGGCCGGAGGGACGATATTCCCTTTCCTGGCGGAATCGGGGGGAAGGGCCTCACGGCCCTTCCCCCCAGTCCTTAAAATGCCGTGTTTAGAACCTGTAGAACAAAGAGAATCTGAATTGACGGGATCCGGAAAATCCCTTCAACCCCGTCGATTCGGGCGTATAGGTTCCAGCCGTGGTGTTCTCGTCCTCCGGTTCCCAAGTCCCGCCGGGGTTCTTGACGACCGTCAGCGTGTAGGCGCCGAGAAGGTTGAAGACGTTCACGAAAGCCCCGAGCGTGCCGGGGCCGAGCTTGAAGTCCCTCTCGAGTCTCAGGTCGAGGTTGTCCGCGGCTTCGTTCCTGTAGGTCCCGGGAGGATTGACGTAAATGGAATACGCCGAAGTGCTGGCGTTGTTGTCCTCCGCCCATCCCGCGGGCGGGCGGACCTCGACCGTTCGTCCCCAGGGCGAGCCGTCGACGTGCGTGTAGAAGAACGAGAACATGAACTGGTAGGGCAGGCTGAACGTGCCGAAGAGCTTAACCAGGAGCGGCCGGCTGTAGGGCAGTTCGCCATACCTGTTGACGAAGGAGTTGGCCGAGGAGAACGTGGAGAACGAAGCCCAAGAGGCGTAGCCCACGGGATAGTTGCCCGTGGCCTTAGTGAAGTTGACGGAGCCGCCGAGCTGCCAGCCTTTGGCCAGTCTCTTATCGAAGCTGATCTCCAACGAATTGTACTTCATGGAGCCTTCCGGGACGTTGGTCAGGCGGTAGTTCTGGTCGGGCGCGTCGTTGGACAGGAAGTACATCGTGACTTCCTGGGCCGGGTTGGCGCCGGTCTCGGGAACTGTGGTCGTGAAGGGGATCCACCATTCGGGGGCCAGGTCATGGGTGTACCAGTATCTGTCGGAGTCCTTGTCCCAGAGGACGCTGGCCAGGACCCTTTGACGGTCCTTATGGATGTAACGAACTCCGATGCTGACGTCCCTGACGACCTCATGATCGACGCCGACCGTGATCTCGTTCACATAGGGCACCTTGACGTTGGGATCGATGGCGTCCAGATAGGCCGTGGAAACAAAGGCCAGCGGGGTGGCCCCGTCGGCCTCCTCGTAATAGTCACCGCCCTCGCTCGGGACATCCGGCACGCCGTTGCCGTTACCGTCCCACCAGTTCCAGTTGAAGCCGCGCCAGGTCAGGGGATACATGGAGGAGAACGTCCCCGTGGGGAAGCTCTCCTGCTGGCGCGAGAACGAGGCTTTGAGGGCCGTTTTTCCGTTGCCGAAGAGGTCGTAGGTCAGGCCGAGACGGGGAGACAGGAACGTGCCGTAAGGAAAGGCGTTGTTCCAAGTATCGTAGGCGATCTCGCCGTAAGGGTTGACGCCGAAGTCCTCGACGAAAGTCTCGCCGAGGGCCAGGGCCACGGGATCAGTCGCCGCGCCCTTCGTCCGGCCCGGGCTCCAAGCCGTCAGGTGGTCGGCCCGCAGGCCCACGTTAAGGGTCAGGCGCTTGATGGTGAAGGAATCCTGGATGAAGCCGCCCACCCGGGACGTGATGCCGATCTCGGCGCCGGACCCGGACGTGGTTCCAATGGTCGCGTAGTAGAGAAGGCCGTCGCCATAGACCGGGTCGGTCTCGCCGCCGTTCTGAGCCGCGTAATAATAGGGGCTTCCATCCCAATAGGTCCAGAACAGGGGCTGCTTCATATAGAAGCCCCAGTCGCCGCGGTTCCTCTCATATTCCAAACCGGCTTTCAGCTCGTGGCTTCCGCCCAGGACGTTGTCCACGAACTTGGTGCCGGTCAGCGAAATGTTGACCTTGGGCTTGTACGTGTATTGCTCGCCGCCCCCCTGGCCCCAGGCATAGCCGGTGTACCAGTCGTCGAAACGAGGCCCGTCGGGATTGCCGGCCTCGGTGGTGCTGCCTGTCCATTTGAAATAGAGCCCGCCGGCGCGGAGGTCGAGGACCGTGCTGCTGTTGACGGTCCAGGAGACCGTGGCGCCGTAATTGAAGCGGACGGGCTTGTTATGGTAGTTGGCCTCGTCGGTCAAACTCCAACCGCTGTAGTAATAGGGATCGTCCTCCATTGAAAAATGTCCCATGGCGGAGGCGCGGACATTCTTGGTCAGCTGGGCCGACAACTTCAGGAAGCCGATATAGTTAGGGAAGACACGGTCGTAATTATCGTACTGCTTCCCGTTGATGACGGTGGGCCGAAAATCGCCGGTTTCCTTGCTCTTGATGTAGCGGATTTCGCCCATGAACCAGAGCTTGTCCTTGATGATCGGCCCGCCGAGGGCTAATGAGGAGTCGAACGCGTAAACCGGGACCGACGGCTTGGCCAGGCCAAGAGCCTGGAGGTCCGGTTCGGGAAGATGGATCTGGGACAGGCCCTGGCTCGTGTAGTAGAGGGAGGCTTCGCCTGAAAACTTGTTCCCGCCCGATTTCATGAGGATGTTGGTCAGCCCGCTCGTGCTTCCAAAGTACTGAGCGGTGGCGCCTGTCGTCACGACCTCGTACTCCTCGACGACGTCCCAACCGATCCCCACGTCGTATCCGAATCCGACTCCGCCGACGTCGGGTTCCGACATCTGGATGCCGTCCATGACGGCGCCGCCCTCTCCCCGCCCGTCGCCGTGCATGCTGTCGCCGACGGCGCCCGGGACGGTTTGAAGGATCGCGGTGACGTTGCGCGACAGGGGAAGAGATGCCAGGACGTCGCTCGTAATGGTTTTAGACGTCGCCGATTTCACGACGTCAACCGTGGGCGTCGGCGCCGTGATCGTGACTTCCTTCTGGATCGTCGAGGCCTTCATCTTGATCTCGATCGAGATCGTCTTGCCGAGGTTGACGATGATCCCTGTTTGGATAGTCGTTTCAAAACCGCTGAGCTCAGCCCTGATTTCGTAGCCCGTTCCCGGCGTCAGGCTGGGGGCCCGGAAGAGCCCTTCAGCGTTGGACACGGCCGCGACCTTGCCGATGTGGGCAGGGCCGGAGATCGTGATGGAGACACCCGGAAGGGGCTGGCCGCTGTCATCGGTGACCTTCCCCCTGATCGCGCCGGACTGCAATTCCTGGGAGATGCCGAGCGAAGTCAGGACGAGGCAGGCCACGATGACAAAAAAGATCCGTGCCTTTCTCATGCCATATTCTCCTTTCCATTGGGCCAAATCATAAACCCCAATTCCCTCAGACCCGATTGATCGTGTCCTCCGTTTTCACCTCCTCTTACCCGGACGTCTTGGTTGGCGAGATGTTGAGAAAATTCATGATGGACCAACCCAATATGGGCGCTGGCGTTCCTCATGGTTCGGATACTTTCTAAATATAAGAAATATATCTTCTGAGAGTTCATTAGCGCGCCTTCACAATGTCAGTTCTATACCCTCTGGCCCACGGCCGCCGCCAGCCGGTCAGGCTCGCTGGCAACCCGTAAAATTGACATGCTCATAATCGAGGTTGACGACCCCGCTGAGGATGAGGGAGACGGCTCCCATCACGGCCGACCTCGGGCCGAACGTCGCGGGCATGATGGCGACTTCGCTTGCGGTCTTGCTGAGGGCCCTGGAGTTGACGGTCTTGCGGACCCTATCGAAGAGGATATTTCCCGCCTGGGCCACGCCGCCGCCTATAAAAACGGCCTCGGGGTTGAAGAGGTTGATCAGCCCGGCGATCCCTATGCCGAGGTATTCCATGGCGTTGTCGAAGACCGTCCAAGCCATCCTATCGCCCTGCTTGGCCGCGTTGGCGACCATCTCGGCCGTCAGCCTCGAAAGGTCCCCGCCGCAGGCCTCCACGAGCGTGGAAACGGCCCCGCCCCGAAGCTCTTTCCGGGCGGCCTTGGCGATGGCGTTGCCCGAGGCCAACGCTTCGAGACAGCCGAAGTTGCCGCACTCGCATTGGACGTCGGAGTCCTTGTCGAGGGTGATGTGTCCGAACTCCCCGGCCTTGCCCTTGAATCCATATAGCGGTGTCCCTTGGATGATGATGCCGGCCCCGATGCCGTAACCGACGTTGATCATGATGGAATTCCGGTAATCCCGTCCGGCGCCGTACCAGATCTCGCCCAAGGCCATGACCCGGGTGACGTTGTCGAAAAGGACGGGGATCTCATGCCTCTGGGCTAGGGCGGCCTTGACATCGACGTTATGCCAGTGGAAATCGGGAGAGAATTCGACGATGTCCCTCTCGCGGTTGATGAGACCGGCGATGGCCAGGCCGATGCCGCAGACCTTGCCTTTTTTGTCACCGAGATGGTTCTTCAGCTCGCCGATGACATCCGCGGTGCTCTCCATGATCCGGGCGAAGCCCTCCTCGACCTGGGTCGGTCGCCTGACCTCGGCGATGATCCTGGCATCGAGGTCGGTCAGGACGCCGTGGATGTTCGTCGTCCCGAGGTCTATGCCGATGATGAAATTGCCCACTCCCGAAAACCGGAGAATGGTCGGTTTGCGACCGCCCTTGGATTCGCCGGCCCCGACCTCGACGACCAAACCTTCGCGGATGAGGATCTCTACGATCCGGGAAATGGTCGGGGCGCTCAGGCCGTTCCCCTTCGCCAGGTCGGCCCGGGAGATGCCATCGCTGTCCCGGATGAGATTCGTGACCTTGACCTTGTTGATCTCGCTGATGAGTTTCGAGTTCCCCGCCCGGGTATGCGCTTTCCGGTGCGCTCCCTCTTT
>JBFYOD010000202.1:0-2634 GCA_041303965.1 Candidatus Aminicenantota bacterium | reverse complement strand
CCCATATTTAAGCGAACGGGGCGAAAAATGCAAGCTCAGAAGGGGTTAAACAAGAAGGCAGGGATGAATTTCAAGAAGGGGTCAAACCTACCATTTACACCCTTTTTGACCCGAAAAGTGTAAAAGGTAGGTTTGACCCCTTCTTAACTGCCCGCCTTATCGTTTGGCCCTTTCCTGAATTCATCCCTGCCTTCTTGTTTAACCCCTTCTGAGCTTGCATTTTTCGCCCCGTTCGCTTAAATATGGGAGAGCGCTTCGAAGGACCAGCCGCCATGATCAAAGACAACGTCGCCGCAATCCTCCGGCAACTTCCGCCCGGGGTCGAGCTCGTGGCCGCGGCCAAGACGCGGACCGCTTCCGAGATCCTCCAGGCCCTCGAGGCCGGCGTCCGGATCATCGGCGAGAATTACGTCCAGGAGGCGGCGGATGTCTTTCAGGCGGTCGGCGGTCGCGCCCGCTGGCACTTCATCGGCCATCTGCAAACGAACAAGGTCAAGAGAGCCGTCGAGATCTTCGACCTGGTCGAGACCGTGGACTCGATCTCCCTCGGACGCGAGATCGACAAACGCGCCGCCTCTGCCGGCATAACGATGGACATCCTCGTCGAGGTCAACAGCGGACGCGAACCGCAAAAAGCGGGCGTCCTGCCCGAGGAGGCCGAGCCCCTCGTCCGTTCGCTCGCGGCCCTCCCCCACCTCCGCTTGCTGGGGCTCATGACGATGGGCCCGTTCGAAGGAGATCCCGAGGATTCCCGTCCCTACTTCAAGGAGACGCGGCGGGTCTGGGAGGCGCTCAAGGTCCTGGCCATCCCCGGAGCGGAGATGCGGCACCTGTCCATGGGTATGACCAATTCCTGGCGGGTGGCCGTCGAGGAAGGGGCCAACCTGGTCCGCATCGGCACGGCCATCTTCGGGCCTCGGACCTGAAAACCCGAAGGCGCCCTACTTCGCCCCTTCTTTTTCCTCGGCTTCGTCGAGGGCCTGGACTTCGGCTTCGCCCAGGGCGAGTTCGGGCTCGATGCCTTTCAGCCGCCGCAGGTCCTCGATCTTCTGGAGGGGCCGCTCGAGCTTGTTGCGGCGGGTCGTGGCGAGCTTCTGGAATTCGTCCCGCGCGTCGTCGAGCTTCCGGCCCATTTTGTCCATGGACTCCCGGAACTTCTCCCACTCCTTGTTGAAGCCGCCGATGAGCCGAAGCATGTCGTTGGCCGCCTTGGCCGTGCTGAAGTTGTCCATGGCTTGGCGGATGACGGCCAGGATGGCGAAGAGGGTGAACGGGGAACAGAGGATAACCTTGCTCCGCAGGGCCTCGTCGATGATGGCGGGGTCGTTCTGATTGATGAAGGCGTAGACCTGTTCGTTGGGGATGAAGACGAGGACGTAGTCCAGGGTCTCGTCGTCGGGGTTGATGTAGTCGCGGGTCGTGACCTCTTTGATCCGGTTCCGGACATCCCGCAAGAACTGGCCCTTCTGGACCTCGCGCTCCATGTCGTTCTCCGTTTCGAGGAAGCGGAGGTAGCTGTTCAGCGGGAACTTGACGTCCATGTTGACCTTCCGGCCGTGGGGCAGCTGGAAGGTATAGTCGGGACGCGACCCCGCCCCTTCGAGCGCCTTCTGCCTGAGGTAATTGACGCCCTCGATGAATCCGGCTAGCTGGAGGACGTCCTCGGCCATCCGCTCGCCCCACATGCCCCGGGCCTTGGTGCTGACCAGGGCCTGGCGCAGGTGGTTGGCCGTGTCCTGGAGCTTGGCCGTTTGTTCCGCAGCTGTTTTCAAATGGGCGGACAGCTCGCCGTATTTCTGGACGCGCTCCCTCTCGAACCCGGAGACGACGTCCTGCATTTTCTGGAGGTCCCCACGCATGGATTCGAGGGTCTGGTCGATCAGCTTCTTTTTCCCCTCAAGGTCCTTCTCGCCGGACTGGGTCTGCTGGCCGAGCATGGACCCGGCCAGCTTCATGAACTCCTCCGAATTCGTCTTCAGGGCCGCAAGGGACAGCGAGCCCATGGAGTCCTTGACCCGGCCGAGGATGACCTCGATATCCTTGATCTTCTCGCTCTCCGTTTCGCTGACGAGCTCGCGGGCGATCGCCCTCGCTTCTTTCCTGTTCACCAGCTGGATGATCAGGACGACCGCTGCGCCGAAGACGCCCCCGCCGATGAATAGATAAACGCCCGTCATGTTTCGACTCCTTCCTCGCCGCCCGGCCCTTCCCCGCCTTCCGCCTCGTCCATGGCCCGGTCGACTTCCTCATCGAAGTCCTCGCCCGTCCCCTCGCCCATCTCCCGCCCCATTTTCTTCATCCAGCGGGCGACGCTCTTCGGGTCCTTCTCATCGAGCCCGGCCAGGGAGGAGGGATCGGTCAGGCTTTCAAGACGGCTTTCCTCGGACCTCCGGACGGCGATCCGCGAGACGAGCTTGGCCAGGTTCTTCCCGCCGCAGTGCTCGCACATGGGATCGACAGCCGCGCTGACGGACAGCGTCACGACCGTCGTCTTCCGGCGGCAGTCGGCACAGCGGTATTCGTATATGGGCATGTCTAGATCAGGATCCCTTCGTCGAAGCCGAGCTTGATGAGCTCGATCCGGTCCTCGCCGCTCACCCCGAGGTGGTGCCGGGTGTCCGCCAGGAAGATATG
>JBFYOD010000201.1:0-33997 GCA_041303965.1 Candidatus Aminicenantota bacterium | reverse complement strand
GTCTCTATTCCGGCCGAGGACCTCTTTGCCAGGCCCGAGATCATCCCCATTCCCGGGCTCGGCGCGTTCGAAGGCTATCCCAACCGGGATTCCGTCTCTTACCGGGACACCTACGGCATCCCCGAGGCCCTCTCGATCCTTCGGGGGACGCTCCGCTATCCCGGCTGGTGCGCCACGCTCAAGAAAATGGTCGAGCTGGGGCTCCTCGACGATACGGCGAAGGACAGGTCCGGCTCGACCTTCCTCGGCCTCACGCGGGAGCTTGCCCAGGCCGCGCCGGGCGAGGATGTCCGGACCGCCATCGCCCGCCGGCTTGACCTCGATGCAAGCTCCGCGATCATTGCCCGGCTGGAGTGGCTGGGTCTGTTCGAAGAAAGTAAGCTCCCGGCCGAAAAGGGCTCGGCCCTCGACAACCTGGCGGCCCTGATGATCGAAAAGCTCGCCTATGCCGGCGGGGAAAGGGACATGATCGTCCTCCAGCACGAGTTCCTGGTCAGGACCCGGTCGGGGCGGAGCGAGCGGATCGTCTCGACGCTCATCGATTACGGCGTGCCCGGCGGCGATTCGTCCATGTCCCGCACGGTGGGACTGCCCGCGGCCATCGCCGCCCGCCTGGTCTGCGAAGGGAAGATCCGCATGACGGGAGTCCACGTGCCCGTCCATCCCGACATCTACGCGCCCATCCTCGAGGAACTGGGGTCGCTCGGTGTCCGGTTCGTGGAGAAGCGCCGGGTGCTCTGAGCCCTTCATGAAAAGAAAAGCCTTCGTCGCCGGCCAGTTCTATCCAGGCGACGAAGAGCGTCTTCGCCGAACCATCGAAGAGGTGACGGGGCCGATGGTGGCCCCGAAGCGGGCCATCGCGGTCATCTCCCCGCACGCCGGCTACGTGTATTCCGGACCTGTCGCAGGGGCCGTCTTTGCGTCGGCCGTTGTCCCCGGCACGGTCGTCATCCTCGGCCCCGGACACAAGGAGATCGGCTCGATCTTCGCCATCCAGGGCCGAGGAAGCTGGCTGACGCCCATCGGCGAAAGCCGGATCGAAACGGACCTGGCCTCGCAGATCATGAAGCGGTGCGCGCTCGTCGAAGAGGACGAGCAGGCCCATCTCGGAGAGCATTCCCTGGAGGTCCAGCTGCCGTTCATCCAATACCATCGGAAGGATGCGGCCATCGTGCCCATCTGCGTTTCCCACGAAGCCGTATACGGCCAGCTCGAGGCCCTCGGCCGGGCCCTGGCCGAGGCCATCCGCGACTCCGGACGGGAGACGCTCATCGTGGCCAGCACGGACATGAGCCACTATGTCAGTCAGAAGACGGCCGAGAAAAAAGACATGCTGGCCATCCGCAAGGTCCTCGATCTCGACCCGGCCGGTCTCTTCGAGACCGTGACGAAGGAAAGGATCTCGATGTGCGGCTACCAGCCGGCCGCGGCCGCCCTCGTCGCGGCCATCGAACTAGGAGCGTCAGGGGCCGAGCTCGTCCGTTACCAAACTTCGGGTGAGACGACCGGGGATTACGCTCAAGTAGTTGGTTATGCTGGAATTAGGGTCTTCTAAGCCGGCGCGCACTGACTTTCAGTCGTTTGACAGCAAATCGCTTTTAATGCTATAGAAAGCCCTTAAGGAATCGAATGATCAGGTCTGTATTGCGCGACAAGGACAAAATCGTCCTGACACTCGTCATCGAGAGCTACGTCCGTCATGGTCGCCCGGTGAGTTCCGGGTCCATCTGCCAGACGAGGCGGATCTCCGCCTCCCCGGCCACGCTCCGCAACATCATGGCCAAGCTCGAGGAGATGGGCTTTCTGTCCCAGCCGCATACGTCCGCCGGCCGGGTCCCGACCGACCGTGGCCTACGGCAGTACGTCGGAGGTCTCCTGGACAAGAAGGGCTTGCCGGAGGAGAGGGCTACCCTGATCCAGGAGGAATTCCCCAACCGGACGGCCGACTTCGATTCCCTCCTCATCCAGGCCTGCCGGATCCTGGCCGATTCCTCCGACAACCTCGGCTTTGTCATTTCCCCGCATATCTTCCGCCTTCCCTTCGAACACCTCCGTTTCGTCAAGATCTCCGACCGCAGGATCCTGGTCATCCTCGTGACCCCCTTCCACATGGTCCTGACGGAAACCCTGGAGTCGCCGCTGCCTCTGACCCAGACCGAGCTCGACCGGGCGTCCCAGCACGTCAACCAGAATTACAGGGGAAAGACGATCCATTTTGTCCGCGACGCCCTGCTCCAGGAGCTCCCGCACCACCGGCTCAAGTACGAGGACGCGTTGAACAAGCTCCTCGACCTGCTCAAGGCTTCCATCGCCAAAGGGGAGGGGGGGGAGAACCGGATCTTCCTCCAAGGCACCTCCCGGCTCTTGGGCAAGGCCGAGCTCTTCAACATGGACAAGCTGCGGTCCCTTTTCGAGAACTTCGAGGAGAAGGCCGCCCTCGTCAAGCTGCTCTCGGACTTCATAAGCCTCGACCGGGTCAAGGTCCTGATCGGCTCGGAAGTCAACTTCCCGAACGTCCAGGACTGCTCCCTCGTCCTCTCCCATTACGGCTATAGCAACCAGGTCCTGGGTTCCCTGGGCATCATCGGCCCGAAACGCATCCCCTACGAGAAGATCATCCCGCTCGTCGACCGCATGGCCAAGCGGCTGAGCCTGGCCATCACGGTCTTCGGTAGAGAGGTCAGCCTATGACGGACGAAAAAGACAAGCCGGGCGAAGAGATCGAGTTCATCCCCGCGGACCCGCCGCCCGGGGGAGAGAAGCCCCAGGAGCCGAAGTCCGCTCCGGCCGCGGAGAAGGCGGAGAAAAAGGAGCCGGACGACAAGGCCGCCTTGCACGAGGGTTCCCGTCATCTCAAGGACAAGCTGAGGAAAAAAGAGGCCGAGGCGAAGCATCTCAGGAAGGAGCTCGACGAGCTCAAGGAACAGCACCTCCGCAAACTCGCCGACGTCGAGAATCTGCGTAAACGTTTCGAGCGGGAAAAGAGCGATTACTTCCAGTACGCCCTGAGCGAGCTCCTGCTCGACCTGCTCGCCATCTCGGACAACTTCGAACGGGCCCTCCAGAGCCCCCCCCCGGAAACGGACGGAAAAACGTTCAGGGACGGCGTCGAACTCATCCACAGGATGCTCCAGAGCTTCCTCCTCAAGAACGGCGTCCAGCCGATCGTCCTCAAGGACCGGGTCTTCGACCCCAACCTCCATCACGCCATGGCCGTGGAGGAATCCGAGGACGTCCAAGAACCCGAGGTCGCGGAGGAACTCCAGAAAGGCTACATGCACCACACCCGTCTCCTGCGTCCGACGATGGTCAGGGTCCGGGTTCCGAAGAAAGGGCAATAACGACATGGGACACGTCATCGGCATCGACCTCGGCACCACCTATTCCTGCATCGCCTGTCTCGAAGCCGGCAGGCCCCTGGTCATCCCCAACCTGGAAGGGCTTGCTACGACGCCGTCCGTCGTTTCCTTCACAGGTTCCGGGGAGCGCCTCATCGGGACCCTGGCCATGCGCCAGGCCGTCACCAACCCTGTCAACACCTTCTATGCGGTCAAGCGTCTCATCGGCCAGAAATTCCGCTCCGCCGGGGTTCAGGAAGCCCTGAAAAGGCTGCCCTACAAGCTTAAGGAAGCGGCCAACGGCGACGTCCTCGTCGTCCTGGGCTCCAAGACCTTAAGCCCGCCCGAGATCTCCTCGATGGTCCTGGGTTACCTGAAGTCCTGCGCCGAAGCCTATTTCGGCGAACCGGTCTCGGACGCCGTGATCACGGTGCCGGCCCATTTCGACGACCATCAGAGACAGGCGACCAAGGACGCGGCCACGATCTGCGGACTCGAGGTCCAGCGCGTGATCAACGAGCCGACGGCCGCCGGGCTCGCTTACGGGCTCGACACCAAGAAGAACGGCCTGGCCGCGGTCTACGACCTGGGCGGAGGGACGTTCGACATCACCATCCTCGAATTCAGCGACGGCGTCTTCAACGTTCTGGCCACCAACGGCGATTCCTACCTCGGCGGCGAGGACTTCGACAACCGCATCCTCGAATGGCTGGCCGAGGACTTCCATGCCGACACGAAGATCGACCTCGGCGCGGATAAGCTAGCTCTCCAGCGCGTCAAGGAGGCCGCGGAAAAGGCCAAGAGGGAGCTGTCATTCACCTTGGAGACGGAGATCAACCTGCCCTTTATCTCCTCCGACGACAAGGCTGGCTCAAAGCACCTTCGCAGGGTGCTCAGCCGCAAGACCTTCGAAAGCATGACCGGAGACCTCGTCGAGCGGACGATCCCGCGTATCGAGCAGGCGCTCGCGGACGCCCGGCTGAGCCCCGACCAGATCGACCACGTCATCCTCGTCGGCGGCCAGACCCGGATGCCCCTGGTCAAGCAGAGGGTCACGGAATTCTTCGGCAAAGCGCCGGAGGAGAAGGTCAATCCCGACGAGATCGTGGCCATGGGCGCGGCTATCCAGTCGGGGATCCTCGACGGCCGGGTTGGGGACCTCGTCCTCCTCCTTGACGTCACGCCGTTCGCCCTGGGGATCGAGACCGAAAACGACGGCTACGAGATGATCATCGAAAGGAACACGACCATCCCGACGCGCAAGGTCAAGGCCTTCACGACGGTGGAGCACAACCAGAGGAGGGTCCGCATCCATGTCCTGCAAGGAGAGGGTTTCCTGGCGTCCATGAACAAATCGTTGGCCGTCTTCGAGCTCGTCGGGATCGAGCCCGCCCCGGCCGGTGTGCCTCAGATCGACGTCACCTTCGAGATCAACGCCGATGGCTTAGCCCGGATCTCGGCCAAGGACAAGGAGACCGGACTCAAACAGAAAGTCGAAGTCAGGCCGTCCTCGGGCCTCCTGCCGACGGAGGTCGAGGAGATGCGGCGGCGCCAGACGGGTCGGGAAGTGCCTAAACCGAGGTCGAATGGCTAATAGGGATTATTACCATGTCCTCGGTGTGGCCCGGGACGCCTCTGTCGAAGACATCAAGAAGGCCTACCGCCAGCTCGCCTTGAAGCATCACCCCGACCGCAATCCCGGCAGCAAGGAGGCCGAGGAGAAGTTCAAGGAAGCGGCGGAAGCCTATAGCGTCCTGGCCGACGACGGGAAAAGGTCCGCCTACGACCGCTTCGGGCACGACGGCCTGCGCGGCGAGGGATTCTCCGGGTTCGACTCCTCCGTCTTCGGGGACTTCGAAGATATCCTGGGGAATTTATTCGGGTTCAGTTTCGGCGATTTCTTCGGCGGCAGGAGCACCGGTCGAGGCGGCCGGCAGGGGGGCCGCGACCTGGCTCTGGAGGTCGAGATCGGCCTGGAAGAGGCCGCCTCCGGTGTGGAAAAGGACATCAAATTGAACCGGGCCGAGACCTGCCCGGCTTGCCGGGGCTCGAAGCGGAAGCCGGGGACCCGGGCGACGCCGTGCCCGAGCTGCGGCGGCGCTGGACAGGTCCGTTATCAGCAGGGCTTCTTCTCCCTGGCCCGGACCTGCCCGCGTTGCCGTGGCGGAGGGGAGATCAACGTTTCGCCGTGCGAGTCCTGCCAAGGGAAGGGCCACGTCAGGGAGAAACGGTCCCTCAAGGTCCGCATCCCGGCCGGCGTCGCGGACGGGTCGCGGCTGAGGCTCGTCGGCGAAGGCGAGGCCGGGGATGAAGGCATGCCGACCGGCGACCTCTACGTCGTGACCCGGGTCCGCAAACACCCCTTCTTCGAACGGGAGGGGAACGACCTCGCCTGCGAGATCACGATCTCCTTCACCCAGGCCGCCTTGGGCGCGCAGGTCGAGATCCCCACTCTCGAGGGGAGCGAGATCCTGAAGGTCGTGGCCGGGACCCAGCCGGGCGAGATCGTCCGCATCAAGGGCAAGGGCATCCAGGACGTCTCGGGGCGACGCAAGGGCGACCTTTTCGTCAAGGTCCAGGTCCGGACGCCCGATAACCTTTCCAAGGACCAAAAGGCGCTTTTGACGAAGCTGGCCGAAGTCCGGGGCGAGGACATCGAATCGGTCGACAAGAGCGTCATCCACCGGATGAAGAACATATTCCATTGAGCCGGCGAACAGCGTGACCGTGAAGCCATTCGAGATCTTCCGCAGGGCGCATGACGCGTCGCGGATCGACCATCTCCGGAACGTGTGACATGTTTCTCCAAGGGCAGAAAGTCGGAAAATACGAGGTCATCCGGTCCCTCGGCAGCGGCGGGTTCGGCTCGGTCTACCTGGCCAAAGACACCTGGCTCGACATCAAGGTCGCCATCAAGGTCCCCCACAAGCAGTCCGCCGAGCTCTACAAGCTCCTCAAGGAGCCGCGCCTCCAGGCCGCCCTCAGCCACCCGAACATCGTCCGGATGCTGGCCGCGGAGAAGGAAAAGAACGTCTTTTTCATGGTCATGGAATACATCAAGGGGCCGACCCTGGAAAAGATCCTGGAAAAAGAGCGGATCCTGGGGACGGAGCAGGCCATCGACTTCATCAAACAGATCTCCTACGGCGTCGACCACGCCCACAAGGCCAAGATCATCCACCGCGACCTCCGGCCCTCGAACATCATCGTCTCCGAAGAAGGGACGGCCAAGATCACCGATTTCGGGACATCGGCCTGGCTCAACGCGGTGCCGTACGCCTCGACGCGGATCGGCTCCCCGCCCTACATGGCGCCCGAGCAGTTCATGGGCAAGGCCGGCTACGGCGCCGATATCTACTCCCTGGGATGCATCTTTTACGAGATGATCATAGGCCGGCCGCCGATCTTCGACCCGGACCCGTTCAAGATCCTGGAGATGGCCCAGCAGGGCAAGATCACACCGCCGAGGATCAAGAACAGCCGCATCCCCAAGGAGATCGACGCCATCATCATGAGGGCCCTGGCGCCCAAGGTCGAGGACAGGTACCAGAGCGCCTCCGAGGTCATCCGCGACCTGTCCCTCTTCAAGGGCAAGACCCCCAAGACCTCGGAAATCGACGACATCATGCTCCGGATCAGGGCCCGGGAGCAGAAAACGACCGCTCTCTGCTGGAACTGTCGACGGCCTCTCCCGCCCAAGTCCCGCAACTGTCCTCATTGCGGAGAGAGCGTCTGATAGGCCGCTGTCGGGCGGGTGGATTCCCCCCTGGAGGCGATTGACTTCGCGCCGGAAGATGAGGTAACATGAGGACCTCTTGACCCGAGGACGACGAAGGAGCGGCCGATGAGCCCATTCACCGAAAAAGGGACCGTCTGGATGAATGGCAAGCTCGTCGCCTGGAAAGACGCTACGATCCATCTTGCCTCCCATGTCATCCATTACGGGAGCTCGATCTTCGAGGGCCTGCGGGCCTACGACACGCCTCGCGGGACGGCCCTCTTCCGCCTTCAAGACCACACCCGGCGGCTCTACAATTCGTGCAAGATCTACCGGATGGAGATCCCGTTTTCCCAGGACGAGTTCAACCGGGCCGTCATCGAGACCGTCCGGGCCAACGGCCTGAAATCCTGCTACGTCCGACCCATCGTCTACCGGGGGTACAGCAGCCTGGGCGTCAATCCCTTGCCGAACCCCGTAGACTGCGCCGTCCTCGTCTGGGAGTGGGGCAATTACCTCGGCCCGGAGGCCATGGAGAACGGCGTGGACGTCTGCGTGTCCTCCTGGTGGCGGATCGCCCCGAACACTTTCCCGGCCCTGGCCAAGGCCGGCGCCAACTACATGAACTCCCAGCTCATCAAGATGGAGGCCCTGCTCGACGGTTACGAGGAGGGCATCGCCTTGAACATCCGGGGCCACATCAGCGAGGGGAGCGGCGAGAACCTGTTCCTGGTCAAGGACGGGACCGTCCTGACGCCGCCGCTGTCCTCCTCCATCCTGCCGGGGATCACCCGGGACTCGGTCATGAAGCTTTTCCACGCGATGGGCGTACGCTGCGTCGAGGAGACCATCCCCCGCGAACTTCTCTATATCGCCGACGAAGTCTTCTTCACCGGCTCTGCGGCCGAGGTCACGCCCATCCGGTCGATCGACAAGATCGTCATCGGGAACGGCAAGCGGGGACCGGTGACCGAGAAGGTCCAGAAGGCCTTCTTCGACGTCATCGACGGCAAGCGGGAAGACGCCCATCAGTGGCTGACCTTAGTCTGACAAACCTTGTGAGGAGGCTCTCATGGTCATCGATGAATTCCTGAAAATAGCGATCGAACGGGACGCTTCGGACCTTCATTTCAAGGCCGGGAACAATCCCATGATCCGCGTCCACGGGACGCTTACGCCCCTGACCGGTTTTCCCCGGCTGACGTCCCCCGACTGCGAGGAGTTGGCGAACCAGTTGATGACAGAATTCCAGAGGAAGAGGCTGCAAGAGGACCTCGACCTCGACCTCGCCTACAGCCTCCCCGGGTTCGGGCGCTTCCGCGGCAGCATCTACCACCAGAGAGGCTCGCTGGCCATCGCCCTACGCATCATCCCCCTCGAGGTCAAGACCATCCGCCAGCTCCTCTTGCCCGAAGTCCTGGAGAAGATCGCCTTCTACCAGCGGGGCCTCATCCTCGTGACCGGGACGACGGGGAGCGGCAAGACGACCAGCCTGGCGGCCATGGTGGACTACATCAACACTTTCCGCCGGGAGAATATCATCACCATCGAGGACCCCATCGAGTACCTCCACAAGGACAAGAAGAGCACCGTCAGCCAGAGGGAAGTCGGGATGGACGTCATGAGCTTCGCCCGAGGGCTGCGCGGCTGCCTCCGCGAGGACCCCGACGTCATCCTCGTCGGGGAAATGCGCGACCTGGACACGATCGAAACGGCGCTCCTAGCCGCGGAAACGGGCCACCTGGTCCTGAGCACCCTCCACACCCTCGATGCCCCCGAGAGCATCAACCGGATCGTTTCCGTCTTCTCCCCCCATCACCAGCGCCAGATCCGGCTCCAGCTGGCCAGCATCCTCAAGGCCATCATCTCGATGCGCCTGGTCCCCCGGATGGACGGCCAGGGCCGCGTGCCCGCCGTCGAGGCCATGGTCGCGACTCCCTACATCCAGGAGTGTATCGCCGAGAAGGACAGGACCATGATGATACGAGACGCCATCGCGGCGGGCGTTTCCCAATACGGCATGCAGACGTTCGACCAGTCCATCTACCAGCTCTACCGGGACGGTTACATCTCCTTCGAGCAGGGCATGAAGTACTCTTCCAACCCGGACAATTTCAAGCTCCGCATCATGGGCATTCAGTCGACCATCGACATCGCGACCGAGGAGATGGAGAAGGGGATGAGCAAGGTCGACCGGGTCGAGGGGGGGCAGGAAGAAGACAATAAATGAAGGCCCAGCGCGTCCGCGAAACATTCCTCCAATATTTCGCCGACCGGGGCCACAAGGTCGTCAGGAGCTCACCGCTCCTGCCCAAGGACGACCCGACCATCCTGTTCACCAACGCCGGGATGAACCAGTTCAAGAACCTCTTCCTGGGGCTCGAGAAGCGGGGCTACAAGAGGGCGGCCACGGTCCAGAAGTGCATGCGGGTCAGCGGCAAGCACAACGACCTCGAGACCGTCGGCCGGACGTCCAAGCACCACACCTTCTTCGAGATGCTCGGCAACTTCTCGTTCGGCGATTATTTCAAGCGGGAGGCCGTCGGCTACGCTTGGGAGCTCGTGACCGGGGTCTTTGGATTGCCCGCGGACCGGCTGTACGCGACGGTCTACGTCGACGACGACGAAGCGTTCCGTATCTGGGCGGACGAGGTCGGCGTCCCGAAAAAGAGGATCTTCCGCTATGGGAAAAAGGACAATTTCTGGGCCATGGGCGATACCGGCCCATGCGGTCCGTGTTCCGAGCTCCATTACGACCTGGGGGAGGACATCGAGCCGGGCGACCCCTTCGCCCTGATCGAGAAGGGAAGCGACCGTTTCCTCGAGCTATGGAACCTCGTCTTCATGGAGTTCGACCAGGACGAGAACGGCGTTCTGCGGCCGCTGCCCTCGCCGTCGATCGACACCGGCATGGGACTCGAACGAATGACCGCGGTCGTCCAGGGCAAGCGCAGCAATTTCCAAACCGATCTGTTCATGCCCCTCATCGAGAGTGTCAGCGAGCTGGCCAAGCGGGAATACCCGGCCGGGGACGAGGGCGACATCTCGGTCAGGGTCATCGCCGACCACATCCGGGCGGTCACCTTCCTTGTCGGGGACGGCGTTACTCCGGCCAATGACGGACGGGGCTACGTCCTGCGCCGCCTCATCCGCAGGGCCTACCGCCAGGGGAACCTCATCGGCATCGACCGGCCCTTCCTCTACGGGCTCGTCGGCCGCGTCGGCGACATCATGAAAGACGCCTATCCAGAGCTGCTGGCCTCGATCGAATATATCTCCAAGGTCTGCCTTTCCGAGGAGGAGCGGTTCTCGTTCACCCTCTCGTCGGGCTTGCGCTATTTCGACCAGGTCGCCAGGGAGACGATCGACCGGGGCGGCACGGTCCTCCCCGGGGACAGGGTTTTCAAGCTCTACGACACCTTCGGCTTTCCCCTCGACCTGTCGCAGGAGCTGGCCCGGGAAAAAGAACTGACCGTCGACGAGTCCGGCTTCGGCCGGGAGCTCGAGGAGCAGAAACAGAGAGCCCGGCTTTCCTGGAAGGGCGAGGCCAAGCGGAAGGAGAAGCTGGCCTACGAAGAGTTCAAAGAGCTCAAGGTCCGCTCGCGGGTCCATGAGGCCGGGGGGGAACTTGCGGACGTCCGCGTGACCGGCCTGCTCAAGGACGGCCGTAGGGCCGAGGTCCTCAGGGCTGGCGAGACCGGCGAGGTCATCCTCGAGGAAACGCCGTTCTACGCCGAGGCGGGGGGCCAGGTCGGGGATACCGGGTCGCTCAAAGGTGCGCGGTTCTCGGCCATCGTCGAGAACGCGTTCTTGATCACTCCCGAGATCATCGCCCACGGCGTCAAGGTGCTTTCCGGGGAGGTGCGCGAAGGCGATAGGATCGACGCCGCGGCCGACCTCGTTCGCCGGCAGGCGATCTCGAACAACCACACGGCGACGCACCTCCTTCACGCCGCCCTCCGGCAGGTCCTGGGCGACCACGTCAAGCAGGCGGGCTCGCTCGTCGCGCCGACCCGCCTGCGCTTCGATTTCACCCATTTCGCCGCGCTCTCGCGGGAAGAGATCAGACGTGTCGAAGAGATCGTCAACGAGAAGGTCAGGGCCGACATCCGCCTCGAGACCCGGACGACCAGCCTCGAGGAGGGCATCCGCGAAGGGGCCACGGCCATCTTCGAGGAAAAATACGGCGAATCGGTGCGGGTCGTCGGGATCGGCAACTTCAGCAAGGAGCTCTGCGGCGGCGTCCACGTCCATGCCACGGGAGAGATCGGGGTGTTCAAGATCCTGTCCGAGACGAGCGTCGCCTCGGGCATGCGGCGCATCGAGGCCGTCACCGGGGAAGGGGCCTATCTGTACGTCCGGGAACTCGAAGACTTCCTATCCGGGCTCGAGAAGGATCTGGGCGTCTCGCGCAAGGACCTTCCGGCGAGGATCGACAAGCTCCTGGCCCGGGCCGAGGAGATGGAGAGGGAGAACAGGGCCCTGCGTAAAAAAGCGGCGGCGGGCCCGGGCGATGATAATTCTTCCGTCGATGGAAGGACCGCCGTCAAAACGACGGTCAAAGGGATAAGCGTCCACGTCCAGAGAATGGACGGCCTGACCATCGCCGAGCTCCGCGACATGGCCGATTCCCTGAAGCAGAAGATGGCCAGCGGCGTCGTCGCTCTGGGCGCCGCCGGCGCGGATAAGGCCTTCGTCGTCGTGTCCGTGACCAAGGACCTGACCCTCCGCATCCAGGCCGGCGCCCTCATCAAGGAGATCGCCCCGGTCATCGGCGGGGGAGGGGGCGGCCGGCCCGACTTCGCCCAGTCCGGGGGCCCTCTCATAGCCGAACTGGACAGGGCCCTGGAACTCGTCCCCGGGCTCGTCGAACGCCTGGCTTCCTGACCCCCTAAAATCACCCCGGGCGGGGATTGCCAAACGGGTTGCTTTTTGACAAGATAAAGGCGGACGGGCAATGAAGACCATTTCCAAGGGATTCGCGGTTTTCCTCTTCCTGGCCCTTGGGCCCTGCGTCTTTTCGGCCACCGCGGCCGACCTTCGCAAGCTCTACGACCCGATCATCGAGAAGGCCGCCGGGAAATACAGGATCGATCCGGCGCTCGTCCATATCATCATCCGGGCCGAATCGAACTACGACAGCTTCGCCATTTCGGACAAAGGGGCCATGGGCTTGATGCAGCTCATGCCGGCCACGGCCAAGCAGTACGGAGTGCATAACGTCTTCGACTCGACCCAGAATATCGAAGGCGGCGTCCGTTACCTCGGGGATCTGGTCAAGCTCTACGACGGCCAGACCCGGCTCGTCCTCGCGGCCTATAACGCGGGACAGGAAGCGGTCAGGAAGTACAAGGGGATCCCGCCCTATCCGGAGACAAAAGCCTATATCGCCGGGATCATGAAGAGCTACCAGAAGCCCTCGGTCTTGGCGAAAAACCCCGTTTTCATGGTCCGCGATGCCTCCGGGCGGGTGCTTTTGACGAACGACCCCCACCTCGTCGAGAAAAAATAAGTACTCCTTTCAGATATTTCGCAGAAGTGAGGCTCCGAGTCGCTCCGCCTCACTTCTGCCCATAGCTCCCTGCCGGTCAGCGGACGGGCTGGAGGTAACCCTTGATCAGCAGGTTCCGGGGGATGATCTCGAACGTCGCCGGGAGCCGGCCGAGCTGTTCCCCGTCGACGTCGAGCAGGACGTCCTCGTTCCCTTCCGGCCAGGCTTCGACCTTGCGTCCCCGTACGACCGTGACCTTGGGATGCGTGACGTGGCTGCCGTTCATGAGCTTCCAGCCATGGCGGCAGAATTCGAGGAACTTGAACCCCCGGACGAGAACGCTGTCGAAGAGCCCGTCGTCGAGCCGTGCCCCGGGCGCGACCTTCATGCCCTTGCCGAAGATCCTGCCATTGGCCACGGCCCCGATGAGATACTCGCCCTCCGGCAGGTTTTCCCCGTCCACCCGGATCCTGACGCGCTTGTTCTTGTACTGGACCATCGTCGTGACCAGACAGCGGACATAGGACGAGGCTTTCCTCTGGAGGCGCTGCTCGTTGACCCGGCGGACGACCTCGCCGCCCAGCCCGAAATCGGCGATGTTGAGAAAGAAACGTTCTTCCTCCCCGCCGGAGTTCGAACGGAAGCGGACCTTGCCCACGTCCATGAGCACGGAAGGGGCTTCCGAGATGACCTTCAGGGCGTCTTTCAGACCCGCGGGGATATTCAGGCTCTTGGTCAGGTCGCAGCCGGTCCCCGAGGGTACGATCCCCAGAGTGGTTTCGGGGTTGATGATCTGGCGGTCTTCGAAAAAGCCGTTGGCGATCTCGTTCATGGTACCGTCGCCGCCGACGCCGATGACGAGCTCCGTCCCGTCCTTGATGGCCCGACGGGTGATCTCCGTGGCGTGGAGGGGCATCTCCGTGAACTCGAACTTGAACTCGCGGATGAAACCCTTCAGCCCCTCGCGGATCTCTCCCCAGCGTTTTCGGGTCCGGCCGCGGTTCGATTCGGGGTTGACGATGACCTTCGTTTTAAGCCGCATCTTGGGGCACCTCGGGGGCCGGGGGTGGGGCGGCGGGCGGCGAGGGCTGGGGCCTATTCTTAGATAAGATCGATACGCCGATGATCCCGCCGAGGACGCCCACGACCGTGAAAACCACGGCGGTGAGGAACAATCCCAAGAGGAATAAACCCGGCGACGGGATGCCCGCGCCTCCGCCGAGATAGCCGTCTAGATTCGAAGGCATGTCGTAGCCGAGCTCGGAGACCTTACGCATGACCCGGTTGGCGAGCTCCATGTTGAAGGGTCGAAGGGGGATGGATATGAGTGTGTCGATGACGGCGGCCACGATCCCGGTGAATGCGCCGACGATGGCCCCGTCGCCTGAGGTCAGGACGCCGGCGGTGTGCTTAGCCAGGAGATTCACGGCGAGCACGGAGCCGCCGACGATCCAGAGGCAGCAGAGGCAGTTGCCGGAGCTGACTAAGGGGAGGCCCGACAGGACGCCCGCAACGGCGCCGGCGATAAGGGCGGGCCGCAAGTACTCGGGCTTCTTCTGATCCATGGCGCCTCCTTTTGCGGCTGGAGACCTATTCTACGTCGTTTGCACGATTTTTTTCAAGTGGCCGGGCAGCGGCCCTTTTTCGCCTCGTGAGAAGGAGGTCGGCGAGGCCGGTCACGAAAAAGAAAGGCAGGAGCGTCCCCCAAACGATCCCGGTTGCGAAACGGGCTCCGATGGGGCTCGTCCAGATCCCTAAAACGCCCGCCGCCCCGTCCAGGGCCATTGGCAAGGTCAGCGGCAGGAGAACGCGGACGGAAGGGAGCTTGAGCTTCGAGAAGCCGCGGAGAAAAGGATAGAGAACGAGCCCGGCAGCGAATCCCGTGTAGATCCCCAGGCATCGGCCGCAGACGGCGAGCGGCTGGCCGTGGAAGGTCAAACACCTTTCCGGGATCTGATGGCAGATGGGCGAAAAGGCCTCGTAGAGCAGGCGCGCGGGGCCGACCGACCCCCGGGCGGCCAGGACGGGGGCCAGGAAAATAGCCGAGAGCCAGATCGCGGTGCCGGCGGCGGTCAGGATATATACGGCGAGGACGGTCCGTGAAATTCCGGGGCGCGACATGGGCCGTATTGTAACATGGAAGCCTGGCCTCAGCGATGCCGGAGTCAGGGGATTGACAGGAGAGGACGTCCTTGGGTAAATTAGGGCTATCCAAGCTGTGCAATTTCCGTTGGATAGGAGGACGCGATGACCGGATTCCGGAAGGGTTCCCTAGTTCTGCTTTGTTCGATCATTCTAGCTGGGTCATGGGGGTTCTCCCAGACCGAGGACGCGAACAGGATCCTCGGGCAGGCCGGCGGAGGCGTGCTGACGATCATCGGCTACGGAGCCGATAAGGCCGAGATCCTCAAGGGGTCGGCCCTTGCCCTGGCCGAGGACGTTGCCGTTACCGCCTATCATGTCATCGCCCAGGCGTTCGATGTCGAGGCCGTCAACTTCAAAGGGAAGAAGGTCAAGATCGAGGGCATTCTCGGCGTCGACAAGGCCCGTGACATCGCCCTGCTCAAGCTGAAAAGCAAGGCCCAGGCCCTGCCCATCGGAACGATCGACAACCTGGTCGAGGGTGCTCGCATCTTCGCCCTGGGCTCCAACGAGTCGGGCCAGATCGTCATCTCAGAAGGCACCTTGCGCCGGGTCGTGGACATCGGCACCGAAGGCAAGATCCTCGAGGTATCACTGTCCGTCCCGGAACAGTTCCGCGGTGGGCCGGTCCTCGACGTCAACGGTCAGCTCGTGGGCATGCTCCTCGTCTTGGAGCGGTCGCTCAAAGTCGGTCTGCCCATCGGGGCCCTGGTGAGCGTTCCCCGGATGGGAAAGGTCGTCGAATTCAAGTCCTGGACGCAGGAGAATTATTTCGAGACGGTCGAAGGCAATGTCTTCGCAGGGCGGGCGGCGGCGGCCCTCGATGATCAGATGACGGCACGGCTCTATCTCGAGAAGGCGGTCAAGCTCAACCCCTCCTATCTCGATGGACATGTGAAACTTGCCGATATCTATGCCAAGCAGCGTGACTATACCGCGGCCGTCGCGGCTTTCAAGAAAGTGACGGAGCTCGACGCCACGCGGGCCGACGCTTTTTACGGGATGGGTGCCGTCCTGACGAGACAGATGAAGTTCAAGGAAGCGGCCGAAGCCTTGGAAAAAGCCCTCGCCTTGAACGTCGCCAACAAAGAGGTCCAGTTCGACCTCGGGACGGCCTACGAGGAGCTCCAGGAGTTCGATAAGGCCGCGGGGGCCTACGAGAAGTATATCGCGCTCGCCCCGGTCGACCCGTGGAACGCCTATCTGAAACTGGGTATCTGCCGGACGAAGCTCGGGCAGTTCGATGCGGCCATCGCCGCCCTGCTTGAGGCCCAGAAAGCCCAGCCCAAGGACCTCAAGGTCAATTTCGGCCTGGCCGAAGCTTACGAGAAGGCCGGTCAGCTCGAAAAGGCCGAGGCCGTTTACAACATCATGGCCGAACTCAACCCGGCCGAGGCCAAGACCTACCATCGCCAGTCCTACAGGATCTACGATGTCGGCGGGAAGAACGCCCTGGCCATCACCCCGGCCAAGAAGATCATCGATCTCGAGCCGAAGAACGAGATGAACCACTACTACCTCGGGCTGACGTATTTCAAGCTCCAGAGGTACGACGAGGCCGTCGCCGCATTCCAGCAGGGATTGGCCATCAAGCCGGATTTCTCCCACGCCTGGTTCCAGATCGGTTCCGCCCAATTCAACCAAAAAAAATACAAGGAGGCCGCGGCGGCCTACAAAAAATACACCGAGTTCGCCCCCGACGACCCGTCGGGCTGGTTGAGCATCGGTGTCTGCTACATGCAGCTCAAGGACCACGAGTCCGCCCTGGAACCCCTGAAAAAGTGTGTCGAGCTGAAATCCGACAACGCGGTGGCCTGGTACAACCTGGCCATCGTCTACATCAACCTCAAGGACAACTACAGCGCCAAGGAGGTCTACACCAAGCTCGTCACCCTGGATCCGTCCCTAGCGGAAAGGCTGAAAAAATACCTCCGCTGAAGGATCTCCCATCCGGAAATTGACAGGGCCGGGCTTCGGGCCTAGAATGGTTGTCCGGCCGGCCCCCCGCCTGCGGGCGAGACTTCGTTGTTTTGCCACGCAAATTCTTCATTCGACGATAGATGTGTAAAACAGAAAGGGCAGATGGCGGAATTGGCAGACGCGCTAGGCTTAGGACCTAGTTCCTGATGAAGGAGTGCGGGTTCGAGTCCCGCTCTGCCTACTGATGTCCGGTACACCAACCCACGGAGAGGAAGAGAAGAAGAGATGAACGCACCAGGAACGCAGAGCCGACTCATGGATGTCAGCCCGAGTCGTAAGGAGATCGAGCTGGAGATCCCTCCCGACGAGGTCCTGAAGGAATACGAGAGGATCCTCGGCGAATACGCCGGCAGGGTCAAGCTCTCCGGTTTTCGGCAGGGTCACGCGCCCCGGGAGATGGTCCGCAGTCTCTTCGATCACGACATCAAGCACGATGTTTACGATTCCCTCATTCCCCGCGTGCTCGAAGAGGAACTGAGGGGACTCCGGCTCAATCCCGTCAACGTACCCGTCCTCCGGGACCTGAAGCACGAGGAGGGGCAGCCGCTGCGGTGCACGGCCGCCTTCGAGGTCCTCCCTGATTTCGAGCTTCCCGACTACCGGACGATCCAGGTTCCCGGGAGGACGTCCGACGTCGGTGAAGAGGACGTCGACAAGATCCTCGAGGACATCCGGGCGAGGGCGGCCGAGTACGTGCCGGTCGAGGGCAGGGGAGTGGGGGACGGCGACTATGCCGTGGTCGAAATGCAGGGCCGAGACCGGCGGACCAATCGCCTTCTGCCCGTCGAGAAGGCCGTCGTTCTGGCCGGCCACGCCGAGAACGAGCCCGCCCTGAACGAGAAGATCGCGGGCATGAAGGCCGGCGAGGAGGGTGCCTTCGAGGTCGCGTATCCGAAGGACCACCCCAACCGGCGCGTGGCCGGGAAGGACATCGCCTACAGCCTCAAGGTCAAGGAGGTCAAGGAGAAGAAGGTCCCCGAGCTCAATGATGAATTCGCCCGGACGGTCGGGACACCCGAGGGCCTCAAGGACCTCCGCGCAAAGGTCCGCAAGGAGCTCGAGGAAGCCCGCGAGAAGGCCGGACGGAACGAAACGGCTTCGGCGGTCCTGGCCGAGGTCGCCAAGCGGGTTTCCCTGGAATTGCCCGAATCCGTGGTCGAGCAGGAATCCCTGGCCGTCCTGAAACGGTTCCTTTCCGCCTCAAGGGACCGACGGATCTCCCCAGAAGCCCTTGAGGAGCTGAAGGCCCAGGCCAGACGACAGGCCGAAGACCACCTGAAAAACCACCTGATCCTCGAGAAGATCGCTAAAAAGGAGGGTTTCGGGGTCAGCGAGGACGAGATCCAGGCGGAGATCCGGGACATGGCCCGGGCCAATCACGTCTCGGAACCCTACCTGGCGGACTTGCTCAAACGGGAGGAACGCCGGGAGGAGCTCGTCGAGACCCTCCTCTTCCGGAAGACGGTTGACTTTCTGGTGAAAACGGCTATAATTGGTTAACCAAGGTTCAATGCTCACGGCTCCCTAGAGCGCGTCAGATCACCGATAAAACGGCTCAATTCTCGATGCCGCGTGAGTAGCGTACGCTTAAGCCGGCCGGGGGCCCCCGAGGGCCCGGAGCGTAAACCATGCAGGATTCCAACGAGCACACCGAGGTCCTGAGGAACATCCCCCTCATTCCGTTGAGGGACCTCGTCGTCTTTCCCGCGACCCTCGTCCCGTTCATCGTCGGGCGTTCATCCAGTATCCAGGCGCTGGAGAAGGCCGCCGAGAAGGACAAAATGATCTTCCTGGCCGCCCAGATGGACGCGTCGGTCGACAATCCGACGCCCAAGGACATCTACTCGGTCGGAGTCACGGCCAAGATCATCCGGACCATCAAGAGCGACGATCGCAACATGAAGGTCATCGTCGAGGGGAAAAGCCGGGCCCGGGTCGTCGAATACCTCAGCACGTACCCTTACTACCAGATCCTGGCCAAGGTCGTCAAAGAGGTCGAGGACCACGTCCCCGAATCCCGCGAGCTGCTGAAGCGGGTCCTGGCCCTGTTCGAGGATTACCTCAAGCTCAACCAGAACACCAACTTGGATTCGATCATCCCGGCCCTGAGGGAGAACACCCCGGAGCGGATCACGGACATCGTCGCCTCTCACGTCTACATGCCTCTCGAAGAGAAACAGAACCTGCTCGAGACGGTCAATAGCTTCGAAAGACTGAGGCGGCTCAACTACGTTCTGGAGAACGAGATCCTGAAGATCCACACGTCCTTCCAAAAGGACCCCCAGCGTGCCTCACGGCGTCGGACGGGGTTGAAAGACCAGCCGCCCGGCCCGAAGGGCGGGTTCCCGCCCGGTTCGCCTAATTTCCGCAAGGAAGACCAACCCAACGAGGTCGAGGAGTTGCGGCAGAAGGTGGCCAAGGCCAAGATGCCCCCGGACGCCGAAGAGAAAGCCTACAAGGAGATCGAGCGGCTGGAATCCATGCCGCCGATGTCCGCCGAGGCCACGGTCAGCCGGAACTACCTGGATTGGCTCATCTCCATACCCTGGAACAAGAAATCCAGGGAGAAACGGGAGCTCAAGGAAGCCGAGCGGATCCTCAACGAGGATCACCACGGCCTGGAAAAGGTCAAAGAACGCATTTCCGAGTACCTGTCCATCCGCCAGTTGGTCAAGAACCCCAAGGGGGTCATCCTGGGGCTCATAGGGCCGCCCGGTGTCGGCAAGAGCTCGCTCGGCAAGTCCATCGCCCGGGCCACCGGCCGGAAGTTCGTCCGTCTCTCCCTGGGCGGCGTCCGCGACGAAGCGGAGATCCGGGGACACCGGCGGACCTACATCGGCGCCTACCCCGGGCGCATCATCCAGATGATCAAGCGCAGCGGGACGAAGAACCCCGTTTTCCTGCTGGACGAAGTCGACAAGATGAGCATGGATTTCCGAGGTGATCCGGCTTCGGCCCTGATGGAAGTCCTCGACCCTGAGCAGAACAGCACCTTCCTCGACCATTACATCGACACCGATTTCGACCTGTCCCAGGTCATGTTCATCGTCACGGCCAACATGCTCGACCCCATCCCTAAACCCCTGATCGACCGGATGGAGATCATCCGCATCCCGGGCTACACGGAGGACGAGAAGGCCGAGATCGCCAGGCGGTTCCTCCTGCCCAAGCAGATGTCCGCCCACGGACTGACCGAGGAGAACATCAAGATCACCGACCAGGCCATGCTCAAGCTTATCCGCGGTTACACCCGCGAGGCCGGCGTCCGGAACCTCGAGCGCGAGCTCACGACGATCTGCCGCAAGATCGTCAAGCGGGTCGTCGAGCAGGGCAAGGACCACAAGGAGAAGATCACGCCCAAGAACCTCGAGGGGTACTTGGGCATTCCCAAGTTCCGCCGGTCCGAGTTCGACAAGAAGGACGAGGTGGGTGTCGGCACGGGCATGGCCTGGACGGAATTCGGCGGGGAGCTTCTGAGGTTCGAGGCGACGAAGATCCACGGCAAGGGCAATTTCACCCTGACCGGCCAGCTCGGCGAGATCATGCAAGAATCCGCCCAGGCGGCATTCTCCTTCGTCCGGGGGAAGATCTATGAGCTCGACATCGCCCGGGACCTCCACCGGAATTCCGACATACACATCCACGTGCCCGAGGGCGCGACGCCCAAAGAAGGCCCTTCGGCGGGGATCACCATCGCCACCGCCATCATCTCCCTCCTGACCGACATCCCGGTGAGCAAGAAAGTGGCCATGAGCGGCGAGATCACCCTCAAGGGCAAGGTCCTGCCCGTCGGCGGGATCAAGGAGAAGCTCCTGGCGGCCTACCGGGAGGGCATCCGCGAGGCCATCCTTCCCCTCGACAACCAGCCCGACCTGAAGGACCTTCCCAAGTCCATCAAGACCGGAATGGCCATCCATCTCGTCGAGACGATGGACGACGTCCTGAAGTACGCCCTGACCCGCGAATTGCCCAAGAAGCCCGCCGAGGCCCGGGACAAGAAGGTGCCCGTCGCCGAGGCGGAACGGCCGGCCCGCAAGGCGGAGGACGAAACGGCTAAAGAGCCGCCCCTGACCAACTGAACCCGTTTTGACCGATTGACCTATATCGCCAATTCCTTTTGGGAGAAGAGCCACACATGGTGACTAAAAAGAACGATACCGAACCGAACCCCAACAAAGAGTACAACCTGGTCGACCTCGAGGAGAAGGATGTCGCGGGCCTGAAAAAGGTCGCCCTGGGCATGGGTATGGACGAGAAAGAGGTCGAAGATCCCAGCAAGCACCACCTGATCTTCAAGATCTTGGAGGCCCAGGCCAAGAAACAGGGCTTGTTGTTCTCGGAAGGCGTCCTCGAATGCCTGGAGGACGGCTTCGGGTTCCTGCGGGCCCCGGAGTTCAGCTATCTGCCCAGCCAGGACGACATCTACGTCTCGCCGTCGCAGATCCGGAAGTTCCAGCTCCGGACCGGCGACACGATCTCGGGCGTCGTCCGGGCCCCCAAGAACGGCGAGAAGTACTTCGCCCTGATCAGGATCGAGGCCGTCAACTTCCTGCACCCCGACGTCATCATCGAGGAGCGGCGCAACGTCCACTTCGAGAGCCTGACGCCGCTTTACCCCTTCGAGATGATCAAGCTCCAGGACGGCAATCCCAAGAACATGAACGCCCGGGTCATGGAGCTCCTGACACCCATCGGCAAGGGCCAGCGCGGCCTCATCGTCTCGCCGCCCCGGGCCGGCAAGACGACCATCCTCAAGACGATCGCCAAGTCCATCGAGAAGAACCACCCGGAAATATTCCTCATCGTCCTGCTCATCGCCGAGAGGCCCGAGGAAGTCACGGATTTCAAGCGCAGCGTCAACGGCGAGGTCGTCGCCTCGACCTTCGACGAACCGCCGACGCGCAACGCCCAGGTCGCCAACATCGTCCTGGAGAAGGCCAAGCGCCTCGTCGAGATCAAGCGGGATGTCGTCATCCTCCTCGACTCGATCACCCGGCTGGCCCGGGCCCACAACGCCATCGTCCCTCCCTCGGGCAAGGTCCTTTCAGGCGGCATCGACGCCAACGCCCTGCACAAACCCAAGAAATTCTTCGGCTCGGCCCGCAAGATCGAGGAAGGCGGAAGCCTGACCATCTTGGCTACCGCCCTGGTCGACACGGGCAGCCGGATGGACGAGGTCATCTTCGAGGAGTTCAAGGGCACGGGCAACATGGAGATCAACCTCGACCGCCGGCTCGTCGACAAGAGGGTTTTCCCGGCCATCGACATCAGTCGGTCGGGCACCCGGAAGGAAGAGCTCCTCATCGAGGAGGCTGACCTCAACCGGATCTGGGTCCTGCGCAAGGTCCTCAGCCAGATGAACGAGGTCGAAGCGGTCGAGCTCCTCATCGACAAGCTCGGGAAAGCCAAAACCAACCAGGACTTCCTCAACCAGATGACCAAGGGCATCTAAGGGACCGCCATGAAACGTCTGGGCCTCATCGGGGGTATGACCTGGCATTCCACGGTCGACTACTACCGGCTCATTAACGCCGGCGTCCAGGAGCGGCTGGGGGGCTCCCACTCGGCCGACCTGTTGCTCCTGTCGATCGACTTCGAGCCGGTCGAAGACATGCAGGGGAGGGGTGACTGGGCCGGGATGGGAAAGCTCATGGGCGAGTGGGCCCGCTGCCTGGAGGCCGCCGGGGCGGAGGGTCTGGTCATCTGCACGAACACCATGCACCGGCTGGCCGACAGCGTGACGGGGGCCGTCTCCGTCCCGCTCATCCACATCGCCGACGCGACTGCCGGGGCGATCAAGGATAAGGGATTGGCGACGGTCGGTTTACTGGGCACCCGGTACACGATGGAGTTGGACTTCTACCGCGGCCGGCTCGAAAAAGCGCACGGCCTGAAGGTCCTCATCCCCGATGAGCCGGGCCGGACGTTAGTCCACGACATCATCTACAAGGAACTTGCTCAAGGGCTCGTCAGCGGGGGATCGCGTCGGGCCTACGTCGATGTCATCCGCGAGCTCGAACAACGCGGGGCGCAAGGCGTCATCCTCGGCTGTACCGAGATCCCCCTGCTCATAAAAGCCGCCGACTGTCCCATTCCCGTCTTTGACACCACGGCTCTCCACGCTGCGGCGGCCGTGGAATTCGCGCTTTCTTCGGGAGGCTGATGGCCCGGCCCTCGCCTGGGGACACCCCGGGGCGCTTGCGGCCTTACTTCGCCGCCGGGACCAGGTCCTTGGTCTTCAGCTTAGACGGCTTGAAGATCCCGTCCGAACGTCCAATTGCCGAGCTTGATGCTCCAAAGGGGCTTCTTCATCAGGAAGGGGACGAGGAAGCGGAACGCCCCGAAGACGATGGAGTAGGTCGAGCCGAAGATGCCGACCAGAGGATGGGCCGTCATGATGGCGTAGAATTGGGTGTCGGTGATGAAGGGCGGGGGAGTGACCTCATAGAGGCGCATGATCATGCCTTCGGTCACCGCGAAGAGATAATAGATCAGGCCGACGACGACGAAGCGCAGCATCACTTTTTGCATGGGCGTCAAGGTGTCGGGTTTGAACAGCCCCTGTTCGCCGTTGAAAAGCGTCTTGATGAATTTCATGCTTGCGCTCCTAAAATTGACGCATTCGCCGGCGATGGCTATGTAATTGATTTATTATCATACATATATAGCATAATCGCCTTGTATATGCTAGATATTAATAGAAATACAAGCTTTAATCGCGAGACGTCCCTGCCACCTGCCAGTTCTATCACGGGGAGGTAAGCGGAAAGATAAACAGCGCTCTTAAACGGCGGAAGGGAAGCGCTTAGAAGGCGTCGAGCGGATAAGCTGAGTGACTTGAACAAGGTCTCAAATCCAAGATTTGTAACCGGATCGGAATGCCGCGAACGAGCGACAAGCGCCTGAGCAGAGCTGACCCCCAAATCGTCAATTTGCGGATCGTTCGGAGAAGGCCCCAAATCACAGGAAACAGGAGTACTGCGGCTCAATTTTGTTTGAATGGACGATCTCCTGGGAGGATGACGAGATTTCCTCAGTTGCCCAAGCCTTGTGCGGCAGCGATCTCCACAGAGTGTGAAGAAATCCATTGTTTTGATAACAAAACAGATAGAAGGTTAGAACGATATGAGTCGCATAAGAGTTATTATGTCAACTAATATGCCGAGCGCAAAAATGGCTACGAATAGGGCTATGCCCTTATAAACAAAGTGTTTGTGTTCCTAGACAGGCGTTTTTTAGACGGTCGTACTCTGGAACCGAAGTTCCCTATCCCTTGAGGGCCGGTGTTTCGTCCTTTTTACGGATCTGTTCGATGATCTCCTGAAGGACGGCGATGATCTCCTGCTTGGAAACGGTCTGTTTCTTGAATTCGAGCCGCAGGCGGAACCTGTCGGTGTCTGCAGGCACGAAATTGTAGGCGTAATACTTGAGCTTCTTGGTCTTCCCCTTGAGATACTTGGCCAGATCCCTCGTATCCTCTCGGGTCAGGCGGCGGTCGACGATCTCCCGGGCCAGTTTGAGCATGTCTTCGCCCGATTTCTGTTTGGCGATCTCGATGATGGTCGTCCGGCTGAATACGCCGGTCTCCCGGATGAGGTCTCTGACATTCTTGGGGATCTTGGCTATGGACAGGATCTCGGTGATCGTCGAACGGGCCTTGCCGATCTTATCCGAGATATCCTGATGATGATACTGGTGGATGTCGGCCAGGGCCTGGAGCCCGTCGGCTTCTTCGAAAATGTCGAGATCCTTGCGCTGGAGGTTCTCGATCAGGGCGATCTCCATGGCTTCGTTATCCTCGACGTCCATGTCGATGCACGGCAGTTCCTTGAGTCCGATGTTGCGACAGGCCATGAACCGGCGCTCGCCGGCGATGATCTCGAAGCGGTTGCCCTTGGCCCGGACCAGGATGGGCTCCAGGACGCCCTTGCTCTTGATCGAGTCCTGGAGCTCCTCGATATTGCCCAGTTCACACCTGGCCTGATGGGGATTCGGATCGATCTTCTCGATGGGGATCATGCGCAGCCTCGGCCCGAGAGACCTGGCGGAGATCAGGTCGACGAAATGGCCATCGTGTTTCATCCCGACCGTTTCCGGCAGGCCGGATCTTTTAGTTTTTTGCACGATGCATTATCTCCTCGGCGACTTTCTGATATTGCTCCGCCCCAATGGAATTGGGCGCGTAGGTGAAGATCGATTCTTTGTAGGCCGGGCTCTCCTCGAGCTTGACGCTCTTGGAAATGAAGGTCTTGAAGACTTTGGCGCCAAAGACCTTTTTTATACGCTCGACGACGTCGCGAGCCAGGTTCGTCCGTTTGTCGAATAGAGTGATCAAAACCCCCAGGACCTTGAGGTTGGGGTTGGCGATCCGCTTGACCTTCTCGACCGTCTCGAGCAGATCGTCTGTTCCTTCCAGGCAGAGATACGAGGACTGAATGGGTATGAGGATGTAGTTGGCCGCGACCAAAGCGTTCAGCGTTATCAGCCCGAGCGTGGGAGGGGTATCGATGAAGATATACTGGTATTTGCCCCTGATCTGTTCAAGCGCGTCCTTGAGGCGGAAATGACCGTCGAACTCCCCGGCCAGCGACGGCTCGAGCTTGGCCATGGAGATCTTCGTGATGGCCATGTCCAAACCAGGAATGTTCGACCTGACGATGATGTCCTCGATCTTCTCGGCCTTGGTCATCAGGACGTCGTAGAGGGATTTTTCATATTTTTCGGGATTGGCGACCGTCGAAATGGTGCTGTGAGCCTGCGGGTCCATATCCAGCAGAAGAACTCTTTTTCCCATCAAGGCAATGGCCGCCGCGACATTGATCGACGTGGTCGTTTTTCCGACCCCGCCCTTCTGATTCGTAATCGCTATGATCAAGAGACCTCTCTCCCTCCAAGTACGAATGCCTAATAAGATTTATTTATAGCCCCGCGGACGATAAATAGCAATAGGAAGAAAGCATTTTTGTAAAGGAAGATCGAAATATTTTGTAGATCGGCGATGCGCGTACTATCGATCACTTCGAGATCTCCTTTCTGAGACTATGAGCGAGATCGATTTCGGGACTGGGGTGGGGCAAATGTCGGCACGCCGACATTTTGCGTAAATCATTGCTGTTTATCAAGATAGTCCTAATATTCAGATAAGAAAATAGCGCCAGCTGGCCGGACCTGCGTTATCAGTGAGGGCGATCAAGTTCCTTGAATCATCTAATAAGGAAATGAAATGATCAAGTTCGTGATCAAAGTAGATAGCACTCCCCTATTTTTTTAATTGTGTGAATGGGCGGGATTGTTTGGCATCGCGGCGTTCTCTTTTGGCAACGGGATCAAGTCGGATCGGTATTCTAAAAGCTACATTATTCTAAGTAACAGATAATAAATAAGTTACGAGGATATTACGTAACACGTTTATTATAAATAAAATAGAGCTAGGCCATGGTCGTTTTCGTAGATCCATGCGGCAAAATGAATTGTTGATTGGAACATGACGGGATTTTGCGTACAATGGGGGCCGCGACGATCATCATGGCCGTTGAAGACGGATCGAGAACCGGATTTCTCAGGCGGCTCGGCCTCCTGGATACGTCCTTCCTCGTCATCGGCGCCGTGGTCGGTTCGGGGATCTTCATGACCCCCGGGCTCATCGCCGCCGGCCTCCCCTCCCCCGGCCTCCTCCTGACGGTCTGGCTGGCCGGAGGCCTGGTCACTCTCTGCGGGGCCCTTTCGTTCGCCGAACTCGGCGCCATGTACCCGCAGGCCGGCGGCCAGTACGTCTATATCCGGGAGGCCTACGGCCCGACCGCGGCTTTTCTGTTCGGCTGGGCCTTTTTCGGCTTCATCATGTGCGGCGGGCTGGCCGCCCTGGCCGTGGCCTTCGCCGAATTCCTGGGGTCGTTCGTTCCTCAACTCTCGACAGGCCATGTCCTATTCAGGGCCGAAGCGCTTGGGCTTTCTTATAGCCTATCGGCCGGCCAGGTCGTCGCCGCCCTTTCGATCCTAGCCCTGACGTTCGTCAATTCCTTCGGCATCCGCTCCGGCGCGGTGGTCCAGAACCTCCTGACCGTTTTCCGCCTCGGCACCGTCGCCGCTCTCGTCGGCCTGGGAGTCCTCTTCGGGATCAAGGCGGGCGGCGTGAATTTCCATCCCCTGTTCCCGCCGGGCCCCGCCTTCCCCGCCGTCCTCAAGCCGCTCGGGCTGGCCCTCGTGGCCGTCTTCTGGACGTACGACGGCTGGTACTCGGTCAACTGCACGGCCGAGGAGATACGCGACCCGGAACGCACCATCCCCCGCGGCCTGACCTTGGGCGTCCTGGCCATCACCGTCATCTATGTCCTGGTCAACTTCGTCTACCTGCTGGCCCTGCCCCTCGAAAAGCTCAGCGGCGTCGTCCGCGTCGGCGAACTGGCAGCCTCGGCCCTCTTCGGCGGCGGCGGAGCCGCCTTGTTCTCGGCCCTGGTCATGGTCTCGGTCTTCGGCTGTCTGAACGCCAACATCCTCTTCGGCCCCCGGGTTTTCTACGCCATGGCCCGCGACGGGCACTTTTTCCGGTCCATGGGCCGGCTGGGCGCGCGGAGCAGGGTCCCCGCCAGGGCCCTCTGGGGTCAGGCGGCCTGGTCCTCGGTCCTCTGCCTGTCGGGGACGTACGAATCGCTCTACGAGTACATGGTCTTCGCCCTGCTCCTCTTTTTCGCGGCGACCGGGCTGGCCGTCTTCGTTCTCCGGCATAAAAGCCCGGGGACGCCACGCCCTTACCGGACCTGGGGCTATCCCGCCGTTCCCCTGGTCTTCATCGTCATGTGCCTGGCGGTATTTTCGAGCATCGTCATCTCCCAGCCGCTCAAGTCCGCGGCCGGGGCCGGACTTCTTCTGGCGGGCTTCCCCGTCTACCTGATCTGGAAGAGCCGGGGCGGCCGCCTCCCGGCCGGGACGATAAAAAAAGATTCCGCGAGAACCTGATTTCGTTTAAGATGATGACGTTCGAAAAACCGAGAAACCGATGACCGACACGCCCTTCACCGTCCATATCCTTCCCGACGGGATCAAGGTCCGGGCCCGGCCCGGCGAGGTCCTGTCGGACGTCCTCGCCAGGGCCGGCGTCCCGCTCAGCCTCTACTGCGGCCAGCGGGGTATTTGCGGCAAGTGCGCCGTCCGCATCCTCAACGGTCCCCTGCCCTTCCCCGCCGCGCTCGAGGCCTCCCTTCTCGAGGGACGCCAGCTCGGTCCCGACCATCGGCTGGCCTGCCGCTATGAGGTCCGCAGCGACGTCACCGTGGAAACGCTCCCGGGGTCGCGCCTCGAAAAGACCGATGTCCTCGACACGGGGGCCCCCTCGGCGGTCTTCATCGACCCGGCCGTGAAGAAGCTCTCGATCGTCCTGGAGAAGCCGTCCCTGTACTCGCCGACGGCGGTGGCGGACACCCTCCGGGAGTGCCTGAAGTCCCCCGGGCTCGGCCTTCCCTTGGCCGTCCTGTCGAAGCTCGGCGGCCCGCTCCTTTCCGGAGGGCGGTCGGCGACCGCCGTCCTCTACGACGACCGGGAGATCCTCGACATCGAACCGGACGACACCGGGAGCGAAGCCTACGGCCTGGCGGTCGACCTGGGCACGAGCACGGTCGTCGCCGAACTCGTCGACCTGAGGACCGGGAAGGTGGTCGAGCGCGCCGCCGCGGTCAACGCCCAGAATTCCTACGGGGCGGACGTCGTCTCGCGGATCACGTTCGCGTTCGAGAACCACGAAAACCTCCAGCGCCTGAAAAGCTCCGCCGTCCAGCTCATCAACGACCTCGTCTCGGGCATGTCCAGGCGGAGCGGCGTCCCCCGCCACCGCATTTACGACGCGGTCATCGCCGGGAACACGGCCATGAACCACATTCTCTGCGGAGTCACCATCGACACGCTCGCCCTCGCCCCTTTCCACGCCGTGTTCTCGAGCCTGCCGCCGCTCCCCGCCTCCGAGATCGGGTTCGCCCTCCATCCCCAGGCCCGGGTCTACATCGTGCCCAACATCAAGAGCTTCGTCGGCGGGGACATCACGGCCGGGCTCGTCGCCTCGGAATTCGCCGGAAAGGCCGGGAGCGAGCTTTACATCGACCTCGGGACCAATGGTGAGATCGTCCTCAAGAAGGGCCGCGAATTCGTGACCACTTCGACGGCCGCGGGCCCGGCCTTCGAAGGCATGAACGTCAGCTGCGGCATGCTGGCCGTCGCCGGGGCCATCCATCGGGCCGAATGGGACAACGGTTTTAAATTCCGCACGGTCGACGACCTCCCTGCCCAGGGCGTCTGCGGGACCGGCCTCATCGACATCCTGGCCTTGGCCCTGGCCCAGGGCGTCCTCGGCCGGGACGGCCGGATCGCCGGCCCGGAAAAGAAGATCCGGCTGACCGACCGGTTTTCCCTGACCCAGCAGGACGTCCGGGGCGTCCAGCTGGCCGTGGCCGCGATCAGGAGCGGGGTGAAGTTGATGCTCCGGGAGTTCCGTGTTTCGATGGCCCAGCTCGAGCGGGTGCTCGTCGCCGGGGCTTTCGGCAGCTCCCTGGACGTCGCGAACGCCCAGGCCCTGGGGCTTCTGCCGGACCTCCCCGGGCACAAGGTCGCGTTCATCGGCAACGCGTCCCTGGCCGGCGCCCGGAAGCTCCTCTTGTCCCGGCCCGATCGTGAGGCCGCGGAGACCCTGGCCGCCAGGATCGCCCACGTCTCCCTGGCTACGCGGCCGGATTTCCAGGACGAGTTCGTTCACGCCCTCGAATTCAAGCCGTATCCCGGAGGGGAAAAATGAGCTTACCTCTGCTCGACCTCGTCAAGACCCGGACGGTCCTCCTCGACGGCGCCATGGGCACCGAGCTCATGGCCCGAGGCCTCCCCCAAGGGACGGCGCCGGAAGTATGGAATGTCGAGCGGCCCGGCCTCATCAAGGAGATCCACGGCGAATACTTCGCGGCCGGAGCGGACGTCGTCTCGACCAACAGCTTCGGGGGCAGCATTCTCAAACTGGCCGGCCACGGCCTCGGGGACAGGACCTATGAGCTGAACCTGGCGGCGGCCCGCCTGGCCCGGGAGATCGCCCCGGCCGGACGCTACGTGGCCGGAAGCATGGGCCCCACGGGAAAGTTCCTCAAACCCCAGGGGGAGTTCACCGAGGAGGATTTCGCTGCCGCTTACGCGGAACAGGCCCGCGGCCTCGCCGGCGGCGGGGCGGACGTCCTGCTCGTCGAGACGCAATACGATCTGCGCGAGGCCCTGGCGGCGGTCCGCGGCGCGCGAAGCGTCTGCTCGCTACCCGTCTTCGTCACCATGACCTTCAACTCGTTCCCGCGGGGCTTTTTCACCCTCATGGGAGACAGCGTCGTCAAGTCGGCCGCGGAGCTCGAGAAGGAAGGCGTCGGGGCGGTCGGCGCCAACTGCACGCTGAACAGCGAACAGATGGTCGGCTGCGTCCGGGCCCTCAGGGAAGCGACGGCCCTGCCCATCATCGCCCAGGCCAACGCCGGCCAGCCGGTCATCGGCGGGGACGGACACGTCGGCTATTCCCAGGGCCTCGAAGACTACGTGCGGTTCGTCCCGGAGATCGTCCGGGCCGGCGCCGGCTTGATCGGAGGCTGCTGCGGGACGAACCCGTCGTTCATCCGGGCCATGGCCCGGAAACTTAGAGAGGAGTCGTCATGATCAAGGATGAATTTCTTAGGAACATGTACGAAGCGATCGTCGCCGGCGACAAGGCGGTTTCGGTCGCTTTGGCGGCGGAGGCCGTCCGGTCCGGGGCCGATCTTCTCGAGGTCATCGAGAAGGGATTTATCCCGGGTCTCCAAAAGGTCGGAGAGCTCTGGGAACAAGGGGATTATTTCCTGCCCGAGCTCATCTCGAGCGCCGAGGCCATGAAGGCGGCCATGGCGGTCCTCGAGCCGGAGCTCGACCGGAACAAGATCGAGGCCCCGACGAGCGGGAAAGTGGTCATCGGGACGGTCGAGGGCGACATCCACGATATCGGGAAGAACCTTGTCGCCTCGATGCTCCAGGCGGGCGGCTTCGAGGTCTTCGACCTCGGGGCCGACGTCAAGCTCGAACGGTTCGTCGAAAAGGCGGAAGCCGTGGGCGCGCGGATCATATGCCTGTCCGCCCTGCTGACGACGACGATGACCAACCAGAAGCGGCTCATCGGACTCCTCCGCGACAGGGGCCTGCGGGACAAGTACAAGGTTCTCGTCGGCGGCGCGCCCGCAAGCCGCAAGTGGGCCGACGAGATCGGAGCGGACGGCTACGCCGAGAACGCGGTCGCCGCGGTCAAGCTGGTCCGGACCATAGCCGGCCGGGACTGAGACGGAGCCGGGCGAACAAACCTGGTATCAAAGAAAGAGAGGTTAGGCATGATCGAAGCAAAAAGGCCGAAACTGGAACTCCTGGGCGGGGCGCTCGTTGAAAAGATCGTGGACGAGGGACTGACGCTCCTCGAAAAGCAGGGCATCATGATCGAGAACTCCGAGGCGCTCCGGCTTCTCGGCGACGCCGGGGCCGTCGTCGACCTGGCCTCCCAGCGGGCCCGGCTCGGCCGGAAGCTGGTCGAAGGATGCCTGGCCTCGACGCCGTCCACGGTCATGCTCTATGACCGGAGCGGCGAAAAGGCCTTCGCCGTCGGTGGTGACGAAGTCCATTTCGACCCGGGCTCTTCTACCACGACCCTCCTCGATCACGGCACGCAGGAGGAGCGCAAGGCCACGACCGCCGACGTCGTCGACTTCTACAAGCTCGGCGAGACCCTGGAGCACATCCATTTCCAGAGCACGGGCCTCATCTCCACCAACGTCCCGGCCGAGGTCTCCGACTGTTACCGGCTCTACCTCGGCTTGTGCCTATCGTCCAAACCGTTCGTCACCGGGACCTTCCGCGTGGAGGGTTTCCAGCCGATGAAGGATTTCCTCGTCGCCGTCCGCGGCGGAGAGAACGAGCTTCGCCTCAAGCCGCTGGCAATTTTCGACGCGTGCCCCTCCCCTCCCCTCAACTGGAGCAATTTGACCACGCAAAGCCTTCTCGACGCAGCCCGGGCAGGCATCCCCTCCGAGCTCATCTCCATGGGCATGACGGGGGCCACTTCGCCGGCCACGATCGCCGGGACGCTCGTCCAGCATGTGGCCGAAAACCTCTGCGGCCTGGTCATCTGCCAGGTCGCCGCCAAGGGCGCGCCGGTCATCTTCGGCGGCTCCCCGTCGAGCTTCGACATGAGGAAGGGCACGACCCCCATGGGCGCTATCGAGACGATGATGATCGACTCGGCCTACGCCCAGATAGGCAAGTTCCTGAAGCTGCCCACTCATGCCTACATGGGTCTGAGCGATGCCAAGGTCAACGACCCCCAGGCGGGGTTCGAGACGGCCATGGGCGCCGTCCTGGGCGCCCTTTCCGGGATCAACGTCATCTCCGGGCCGGGGATGCTGGACTTCGAGAGCTCGCAGAGCCTCGAAAAACTGGTCATCGACGACGGCATATGCGCCATGGTCTATCGTCTACTGGCCGGCATCGCCCAGCGGGACGACCCCATCGCCCTGGGCTTATTCGAGGGTTTCACTCCCGACATGAAGTTCCTGTCCCACCCGCACACCCGCCAATGGTACAGGAAAGAACATATTCTGGCCGGCCTCGTCGACCGCGACCCTTACGATGCCTGGGTGGCGGCCGGCCGGACGTCCATCGTCGACAAGGCCCACGCGGACGTCCGGAGGCGGCTCGGGAAGTACGACGCTCCTCCGCTCGCCGGGCCCGTCCGCAAAGAGTTGGACAAGATCATGGCCGCCTATGCCCGGTCCCAAGGCTTCGGCAGTCTACCGGTGTGGGAGCGCTAGGCGGTCTATTCCAGGTCCCAGATCTCGAGATAGTCCGGGACCTCGACCGTCCAGCCCCTCTCCTGCCGAACCCGTTCGGCGAAAGTGCGGGAGACGTCCGCGTCGCCATGGGTGACGAAGAGGCGTCGGGGCGGGGTCTTGAACCCGTCGAGCCAGCGTCCCAGGGCCTTGCGGTCGGCGTGGGCCGAGAAGCCGTTGATCTTGGCCACCCGGGCCCTGACCGGGTAGGTCTGGCCGAGGAGGCGGACCTGGGCGGCTTTCTCGAGGATCTGACGGCCCAGGGTCTCCCTGGCCTGATAGCCCACGAACAGGATAGTGCATTCAGGCCGGGTGATGTTATGGGCCAGATGGTGCTTGATCCGCCCTCCCGTGCACATGCCCGAGCCGGCCATGATCACGGCCGGAACACGTACGGCGTTGATGGCCTTGGACTCCGCTGGCGTTCGGACGATGACCAGCCCGGGGAAGCGGAACGGGTGGTCCTCAGACGAGAAGAGCTTCCGGGCCTCCTCGTCGAGGAACCTATCGTTACGCTCGAAGGCCGCGGTCACTTCCCGGGCCATGGGGCTATCGAGATAGACGGGCAAAGTCGGGATGGCCTTGGCCCGGACGAGCCGGCTGAGATGGAACATCAGGTCCTGGGCCCGCTCGATGGCGAAGGTGGGGATGACGACGTTGCCGCCCGCGCCGGCCGTGTCGCGGATGATCCCCCCCAGCAAGTCGTCCACCCGTCCCGGGTCTTCGTGGTCGCGGTCGCCGTAGGTGGATTCCATGACGATGTAATCGGCCCGATCGAAGAGGGAAGGATCGCGGACGAAGGGACTGCCCCACTGGCCGATGTCCCCCGAGAACACGATCGTCCGGACGCCCTCCTTGACTCTTACGCTGAGCTCGACCATGGCCGATCCCAGGATATGACCGGCATCCCGGAAGCGGACCGAGACGCCCGGGCCGAGCTCGCGCGCCTCGTCGTAGGCCGCCTCCTCGACCATGGGCATGGTCATCTGGACGTCCTCGGTCGTGTAGAGCGGGACTTCCGTGGGCAGACCGGAGCGCCCTTCCTTCAGGTGGCGCTTTTTCTTGTAGGCCGCGTCTTCCTCCTGGATCTTCGCGGCGTCCATGAGGGCTATGATGAGAAGGTCGGCCGTGGCGGCCGTCGTCAGGATCGTCCCGGCGAAGCCGTCGCGGACGACCGTCGGGATGAGGCCCGAGTGGTCCAAGTGGGCGTGGGTGAGCAGGATAAAATCGATGTCCTCCGGAGGGACGGGAAGCGGCAGCCAGTTCCTCTCGAGGTAGGGCCTTTCCTGGTGGAGGCCGCAGTCGACGAGGATGCGGAGCCCGTTCGCCTCGACGAAATAACAGGAACCCGTGACCTGCCGCGCCGCCCCGAAGAACGCCAGTTTGATGCGGTCACTCATGCTTAATAAGGATGCGACCTGTAGAATTCGGCCTGGGCGGCGAAGAACAGGGTCTTGATCCAGATCCGGAACAGCAC
>JBFYOD010000200.1:0-20328 GCA_041303965.1 Candidatus Aminicenantota bacterium | reverse complement strand
CAGCGACACGATCTACCACTGCGGCAACATCGTCGTCATGTCCATGAACCGCGGCGAGTCCTGGACGGAGATCAGTCCCGACCTGTCGACGAACGACAAGTCCAAGATGCAAGCCGACGGCAAGGGCGGCGATGGCAACATCCAGTACGGCACGATCACGACTTTCGATGAATCGCCCCTCGTGCCCGGACTTCTCTGGGCAGGCACGGACGACGGGAACGTCTGGGTGACCCGGGACAACGGCAAGGCCTGGACCAAGCTCAACGACAAGATCGCCGGCAACCCGGGCTATTGGGTCAGCCGGGTCGCCGCTTCCAACTTCGACCCGGGGACGGCCTACGTCAGCTACACCGGCCTCCGGAACGACGACTTCCGCCCGTTCGTCTACAAAACGACGGATTACGGCGCCACCTGGACCTCGCTCGCCTCCGGCCTGCTCGAAGGATCGGTCAACGTCGTCCGGGAAGACGTCAAAAACCCGAACCTCCTCTTCGCGGGGACGGATTTCGGCGTGTATGTCTCGATCGACGGAGGCAAGGCGTGGCTGAAGATGAAAAGCGACTTGCCGACCCAGCCCGTCCACGACCTCAAGATCCATCCCAGGGAAGCCGACCTCATCGTCGCGACCCACGGCCGGGGCGCTTATATCGTCGACATCAAGCCCCTCCAGGGGCTCACTTCCGAGGTCCTGGCCGAGGATGCCCACCTCTTCTCCATTGAATCCAAGGTCCGCTGGGTCGGCACGAACCGGCGTGAGTCGGGCTCCTCGAACTTCGCCGGCGAGAGCGAGCCGCCCGGGATGCTCATCTACTACAGCCTCAAGGCCAAGCCCAAAGGCGAGGTGAAGATACAGGTCTACGCCGGCAACATGCTGCTCAACGAGATCAAGGGCACTGCCGACGTCGGCCTGAACAAGGCTTTCTGGAACATGACCGGCCGGCGTGAACGAACGGCCGAGGAGAAGAAGGCCGCCCAGGAAGGCGCACGCCGGCTGCGGGAAATGGGCTATGGTAGCATGGGCAGCGACCCGAATTTCGCTTCGTTCCCCGTTCAACCTGGCGAATACAGGTTCGTCCTTTCGGTCGATGGCAAGACGCTGACCGCGTCCGCCTCCGTCCTTAAGGACCCGCGGTACTAGGCACGGAACAAGCTGCTTTCACAGGGCCGTCTCCTCCGCATGGGGGGCGGCCCTATTTTTTGTAAAATCTGTTTACATCGATGAAGCCGGTCCGGCCCGCGGTCTGCGTCGATCGGCGGCGCCTCTTGCCTGTCCGGTGGCCTGTTGTCTCCTCGCCTATGAAGTGGCATGCAAATTGCTGGGGGAGGGGATAGGGCCATGTTGGAACTCAAGGGGATCTCCAAGAAATTCTCGGCTTTCACGGTCGTCAAAGATGTCAGCTTCACTGTCCGCCCGGGCGAAGTGCTGGGCTATCTCGGGCCCAACGGGGCCGGGAAAACGACGACGATCAAGATGCTCGCCGGCCTCCTCGAGCCGACGAAAGGGGAGATCCTCTTCGAGGGCCGGAAGATCCAGTCCGACCTTCACGCCTATAAAAGCCGCCTGGGCTACATCCCCGAGCAGTCGGAGATCTACCCCCACCTGAGCGCCTACGACTATCTCTTCATGGTGGGGCGGCTCCGGGGACTCGAAGAGGCGGCGCTCAAGGACAGGGTGCTGGCCTTCCTCCGCATCTTCGACCTCGAGCAGGACATGCACGGGGCGATCGCCTCGTACTCGAAAGGGATGCGGCAGAAGGTCCTCATCTCGGCGGCCCTTCTCCATAACCCCGACATCCTGCTCCTCGACGAGCCTCTCTCGGGCCTGGACGTCACCACGGCCCTGATCATCCGGGACCTCATCCGGAAGCTGGCCGCGGAGAAGAAGGTCATCATCTATTCCTCCCATGTCCTCGAAGTGACCGAGAAGATCTGCACCAAGGTCATCATCCTCCACAAGGGCGAGGTCGTCGCCAACGACTCCGTCGAGAACCTCCGTCGCCTCATGCACCTGCCCTCCCTGGCCGACATCTTCGGCCAGCTCGTCCTCCACGAGGACACTGACGCGGTCGCCGGGCGGATCATCGCGGCCATGAGGGAATCGGCCTAGGGCGATGGGCGGCCTGCGGACCGAGCTCGGCCAGCTGAACATCCTCTCCCGCCATTTCTTCGGCCGGATGTTCCGGAACGAGACTGTCGACTTCGCGGACCAGATGAAGGAGCGGCTCATCGTCGCCCTGACCCTGCTGGCCGTGATCTTCGCCTGGAGTTCCTGGCTGCTCCTCTTCAAATACCATTTCGTTCCCGACGTCAACAGGTCCTGGCAGGAGAAGAATTACGTCTTCACCCTGATGATGCTCGTCTTCGCCGTGGTCACACTCCTCGAGTGGGATATCCTATTTCCGGACCGGCAGGATTTCCTCAACCTGACTCCCTTGCCCGTCCGTCTGAGGACCATATTCGCGGCGAAACTCGTCTCTTTCGTCCTTTTCGTCGGCATGTTCTCGGTGGCGATGATGAGCGTTTCGTCCGTCCTCTTTTCGATGTACCTCACCGATTGGAGGGCCAAAAGTCTCGTCCTCGCTGTCCGCTACGTCCTGTCGCACATCCTAGCCGGCTTCGCGGCCAATTTCGCCGTTTTTTTCAGCTTCGTTTTCCTCCAGTTCTTTCTCATGGCCGCCCTGCCCCTGGAGCTCTACAGGCGAGTGTCCCTTTTTGTCCGATTCGCCCTCATCGCCGTCCTCGTTTTCCTTCTCCTCGGGTTCATGGCCCAACCGTCCTTGCTCGGCCGGTCCTTTCATTCGTTGGAGCCGCTGAAGGAATCGGGGGACCCGTTCCTGCTCCAATTCCCGCCCTTATGGTTCGTGGGTCTCTATGAAGTCCTCCTCGGCACGCAAGATCCCTTGTTCGACGCCCAGGCGCGCACGGCCGGCCTCGTCCTGCTCCTGGCCCTCGTCGCTTTCGCCGCCTCCAGCGCCTTGAGCTATCACCGTCATATCCGTAAAACCCTGGAGGTCCGCAAGGCCAGGCCCGCCTTCTTCAGGATCCGCGAAAGCTGGCGGAGGTTCCTCTATCTGACCGTTCTCCGTGCCCCCGAGGAGCGGGCGGTATACGGCTTTTTCGTGAACACGCTCAAATCGAGCGCCAAGCACCGGATGTCCCTGGCCTATTACCTCGCGGTAGGCGCCGCGCTCCTCATGCTTTTCATCGTCGCCTACCGGGAGGCCTTCCGGATGCTGACGCCGACGAACGGCCTTCTCCTCGTCCAACCCCTTCTTCTCGCCTTCATCATCATCGCCGGGATCCGGGTCCTGGCCAGTCAACCGGTGGCGCCCGAAGCCAATTGGATCTTCCGGGCCACCGAGACGCCCCGGACAGAGAAATACATGTTGGGCCTGAAAAAGGCCGTCGTCCTCAAGCTCATCCTGCCCCTTTTCGGCGGGGTCTTTGCCCTCCATGCCTGGTTCTGGGACGTCCGAACGGCACTCCTCCATGCCGCCTTCGGACTGGTCGTATCGGTCCTGGCCGTCGAGGCGGCCTTTTTTCACTATCGGAAGGTCCCCTTTGCCTGCACCTATGTCCCGGGGAAGTTCAAGCTCCAGTTCACGGTCGTCCCGTCCCTCATCGGCCTTCTGCTCGCATTGACGGCCCTGGCAAGTATCGAAAAGACCATCCTGAGGGATCCGGGCCGGGGAGGCGTCTTCCTGGCCGTCGCGGCCGCCGCCCTGTTCACGATCCGGGTAGGGAACAGGCGCTTTTATCAAATGACGCCGCTCCTGTTCGAAGAGGAGCCCGCAGCGGCCATGGTCACATTCCCCGAGAGCTAGGGCAGGTACTATTTTTCTTGCCCCATTCGTGCTAACCTGCTTCTGGGAGGCGCGATGATGGCCTACAAGATCCACGAACTCCTCGGCCGGGTCGACCGCTTTCCGCGCGTCGATCTCGTCCACCGCCCGACGCCGCTGCGGAAGCTCGAGCGGTTGACGGCCCGTCTCGGCGGCCCGGAGATCTATGTCAAGCGCGACGACCTGACCGGCCTCGCTTTCGGCGGGAACAAATCGCGCAAGCTCGAATTCATCGTTCGGGACATGCTCGAAAAAAGGGCCGATGTCGTCATCACCTGGGGCAGTCTCCAGTCCAATTGGTGCATGCAGACCGCGGCGGCCGCCCGGACCTTCGGCATCAAGCCGGTCCTCGTCCTTTTCAAGACCTGCGACCTGCCGGCAGCGGCCGACGGCAACCTGCTCCTCGACGTCATCCTCGACGCCGACATCCGCGTCCTGGAAGCGGAGAAAGGCAAGGTCGTCAAGTCGGCCCAGGCGATGTCCGTCCTCGAAGAAGCGGCCGGGGAGGTCAAGGGAAAGGGACACCGCCCCTATCTCGTGCCCGTGGGAGGGTCCCTTGTCCGGGGCGACATGGACAAGCCCCTGGGCGGGGTCAGCTATGCCGCCGCCTTCGCCGAACTCCTGGACCAGATGAGGGCCGGCGCGGGCGAGCCCGATTATGTCGTCCATGCCACCGGGTCCGGCGGGACGCAGGCGGGGCTCGTCGTCGGCGCGCGGGCCCTCACGGACGGTTGCCGGGTCATCGGCATCAGCGTGTCCGATCCGAAGGGGCCTTTTGCTGATGACGTGCTCGAGATAGCCAAATCCACCGATGAGGCGCTCGGCCTCGGCCTCGACGTCAGGCCCGAGGATGTCGTCGTCTTCGACGAGTACCTGGGGGAGGGCTACGGGGTCGTCGACAAGGGCATCTCCGAAACGATCCGGCTGGTCTTCCAGACCGAAGGCATCGTCCTCGACCCGGTCTACACGGCCAAGGCTATGTTAGGTCTTATCGACCTCGTCAGGACGGGCTTTTTCAAGCAGACGGACAGGATCGTCTTCCTTCACTCGGGCGGAACGCCGGCCCTTTTCCCTAACCGGGAGAAGATCGTCAGATGCCTGGCCGGGAAAGCCTGAACGCCCGACGTTCTCTGACCTCTATCGGCCCGCGCTTTTCAGGTACTTGAAGATCTCGCTGTCCGTCGACAGGATGAGCCAGGTGTCCTTCTCGAGCGCCGCCCGGTAGGTCTCGAGGGTCTTGAGGAACTGGTAGAACTCGGGGTCGAGGTTGTAGGCCTGGGCGTAGATCTTGGTCGCCTCGGCGTCGGCCTTGCCCTTGATCTCCTGGGCTTTACGGTAGGCCTCGGAGACGATCCGCTTCAGCTCCCGCTCCTTTTGGCCGCTGATCTCGGCGCTCTTGCCGTCGCCTTCCGACCTGTACTTGGAAGCGATCCTCTTCCGCTCGGCGATCATCCGGTCGAAGACCTTGCGCTGGACCTCGTCGACGTAGTTCACGCGCTTGACCTGGACGTCTTTGAGCTCGACGCCGAACTCCAGGGTGATCTTGGCCGCGTTCTCGAGGATGATCTTGGACAGTTTGTCGCGGCCCGTTCCGATCTTGCCGACGACTTCGGAGAAATCGAGCAGCGCGGCGTCCTCGGTCAGCTCGAAGTCGCGGTTCGAGCTCCGGATGATCTCGATGAGGTCGTAGTTGGCGATGGTGTTGCGGGTCTCGCCGTCGACGATATCGTCGAGGCGGCTGTGGGCGCCCCGCTCATCCCGGACGCGCTGGAAGAAAACCAGGGGGTCGCTGATCCTCCAGCGGCAATAGGTGTCGATCCAGATGTACTTCTTGTCCTTGGTCGGGATCTGGTTGGGGTCGCCGTCCCATTGGAGCCAGCGCTTGTCGAAGAAGTGGGTCTTCTGAATGAACGGTGTTTTGAAATGCAGGCCGGCGGTCGTGACCGCCCCGCCCATCGGCTCGCCGAACTGGGTGATGATGACCTGGTCAGTCTCGGAAACGATATAGACGGCGTCCAGGATGACGAGGAGCCCGAGGAGGAGCGCCCCGACGATGACGATGAGGAGGGTTGTGTTCTTGGTGTTCACTTCTTCACCTCCTCGCCCAAGTTCAGTAGGGGCAGGACATTTCTCTGGTTTTGGTCGACGACAATCTTCCTTGTGATCTTGGGCAGGATGTCGTTGAGGGCCTCGAGGTAAAGCCGCTTGCGGGTGACCGCGGGGGCCTTGGCGTATTCCCTGTAGATCGCGGAGAACCGGCTGGCGTCGCCGGCGGCGTTGTTGACCCTTTCCGTGGCATAGCCCTCGGCGCCGCGAAGCACCTGTTCGGCCTCGCCCGCCGCCCGGGGGATGACCTGGTTGTACTCGGCCCAGGATTCGTTGATCTTCTTCTCTTTCTCCTGGAGGGCCTCGTTGACGTCGTTGAACGAGGGCTTGACGGTTTCGGGCGGGTTGACGTCTTGAAAGATGAGCTGATTGACCTCGATGCCGATCTCGTAGGCGTCGCAAAGCTGCTGGAGGAGGGACTTGGCTTCATCGGCGATGCGGGTCCGGCCGACGGTGATGACCTCGTCGACGGCGCTGTCGCCGACGACGCGCCGGACGACGGCCTCGGTCATATCGCGGAAGGTCGCCTCCGCCTCCCGCATCTTGAACAGGAAGAGATACGGGTCCCTGATCTTGTACTGGACGATCCACTCGGCGTCGACGACGTTGAGGTCGCCGGTGAGCATCACCGATTCGCCCTTGGTCTCGGCGGTGGTGATGTACTCGGAATTGACCCCGGCGCGCACGGTCCGGAAGCCGAACTCCTGCTTGAGCTGCCGCTGGACCGGGACGCGGGTCAACCGCTCGATGCCCAGGGGGAGTTTCATGTGAAGGCCCGGCTCGGTAGACCTTACGAACTTGCCCAAACGGAGGATGACGCCCATCTCCTCGGGGGCGACCTGGTAGAAGGAGCCCCAGAGAAGAACGACTGCGGCGAGTCCCAGGAGGACCCCCTTCACGACCTTGGGCGGGATCTTCGGCCATTCGGGCCGCGGGATGGATTGAAAGTCATAGGGCATATCGACCTCGCTTGAAAGGATGCGATTCCCGGCACGGTTCCGGGGCTGTGGGCTCTAATTATAACACAAAACCAGTTAAATCAGGCGCAAGAGGCACGACTCGAGCCCGGACAGGGGGATCCTGTGGACTTCCACGGGAACGAACTCGAGTTGGTGAGGCGTTTTAAGGCCGCTCCCGGTGAGGACGAGCACGGCATCTCCGCTCTTTTCCGTGATCCGTCCGGCCGCGGCGAGCTTCTTCAGGGCGGCGAGGGTCGTCGCGGACTCGGGCTGGCAGAAGAGACCCTCGGAGGAAGCAAGCTCCCGCTGGGCCTCGAGCATTTCCTCGTCCGTCACGCCGAGAATAATGCCCTTACGGTCGCGGATCATGCGCAGAACGGCGTTACCGGCCGGTGGGTTGGGATTGGAGATGGCATGGGCGATCGTGCGGACTTCGGCTGGTCTTTCATATCTCTCGAACCCCGCGACAAATGCGGCGGCGAGAGGGGCGCAACCCTGGGCCTGGACTCCGACGAAAGTGGGATAGGTCATGATCAGCTTTTCCCGTTCAAGGTCGTCGAAAGCCCGCATGAGGCCGAGAAGGTGGCCGCCCGAGCTCAAGGGCACGAAAAGGAATCGGGGAGAGCGCCGTCCCATTTGGAGGTAGATCTCGAACGCGGTGAGCTTGTAGCCTTCCATGCGGTAGGGGTCGATGGAGTTCATGAACGAAATGCCGAGTCTCTTGCCGATCTCGAGGCTGGCCCGGAAGAGGTCCCCGTAGTCCCCTTCGACGGCGACAAGCCGGGGATTGTGAATACCGGCGGCCTTGAGACTGGTCACGGCGGTCCCTTCCTTGAGGAGGACGAACGTTTCCAAGCCGGCCCGGGCGCCATAAGCGGCCGTCGAAGCGGCCATGTTCCCCGTCGAAACAGTCCCGATGCGCTTGAAGCCCAGGGCGACGGCCTTCTGAACGGCCACGGCTGTGCCGCGGTCCTTGAAGCTCCCCGTGGGGTTTTGGGCCTCGTTCTTCGCGTAGACGGCCGAAAGTCCCATGGCCGCTGCTGCGCGCCCGAGACGGATGAGCGGCGTCGTGCCTTCGCCCAGGCTCAGGCCGGGGTCGATGCCGTCGAGCGGCAGGAAATCGGCGAACCTCTCGAGCGCCAGTGGCCGGTCCTCATGGATGACCTTCCCCCCTGAGCGGGAGGGGACGAGGAACAAGGGTTCGGCGCAGCCGGGGCAGAAAGGGGAGTAGGGGTCGCGCGAAGCGACCGGACCGCAGACCAGGCATTCGAAATTGTCCATGGCTTTTCTCCTGCCGAGATATTCAACCGATTATACTACGGGGAGCAGCAAATAATTTGCATAATCCTCGCTGCTCCCCGAGTACTAGCCGGGCGATAGAGAAGTCCAAAGACATCGATTTTCTGCCCGGCATAGTAGACCGAAAAGGGGAGCCGTGCCTATGTCCATGGATTGCCAGGGAGCGTTATTCTAGGTAGAATCAAGCTGCGATGGACGACGTCGTTTTCATGAAAATAGCCCTGCGCGAGGCGGCTAAGGCCGCGCCGGCGGGGGAGGTCCCGATCGGCGCCGTCGTCGTCCGGGCAGGCCGGGTCATCGCCCGCGGCTCGAATAAGTCCGTCAAAGACTCCGACCCCACGGCCCACGCCGAGATCGTCGCCCTCCGTAAGGCGGCCAGGAAGGCCGGGAACTACCGCCTGCCGGACTGCGACCTCTACGTGACCGTCGAGCCTTGCGCGATGTGCCTTGGCGCCCTGGTCCAGGCTCGCATCCGGCGCCTGGTCTTCGGCGCGCTCGACCTCAAGGCCGGCGCCGTCCGCTCGATCATGAAGTTCCCTTTCGAGCGGACCAATCACCGGCCGGAGATCGTCGGCGGCATCCTGGCCGGCGAATCCGCTAAGCTCCTCCGCGACTTCTTCCGCGCCCGTAGAAAGAAATAACATTTTCGGCTATAATCCATGTTCTTCTCTTGTCCCGTTATTGCGGAGAGGTGGCCGAGTGGTTGAAGGCGACGGTCTCGAAAACCGTTATCTCGAGCGATTGGGATCGCGGGTTCGAATCCCGCCCTCTCCGCCATGGATATCCCGGCCTTGAGGAATCGTCCTCATGGAAGATAAAAGCGCACCCGTGAGAACCGTCCCTCTGGTCGTCACGGGTTTCGGCAACGTCGGCCGGGCCTTCTTTTCTCTCTTACGGGAAAAAAGAGAGGACCTCAAACGCCGTTACGGACTGGCGTTCGACGTTCTGGCCGTGGCCCAGGCGGAGGGATGCTTCTCTTGCGGCGGACCTCTCGAGGTCCGGCACATCTCCCGGGGCGGGGAGCCCTGGACCTCCGGCAACCCGTCCTGGCACGCGGGGATGAAAGTCACCGACGTCATCGAGAAAACGGGACCGGGGGGATGCCTCGTCGAATGCACGCTCTCCAACCTGGAGACGGGAGAACCCGGCCTGTCCTATATCACGAGCGCGTTTCAAGGCGGCTGGCATGCCGTCGCCGCCAGCAAGGGGGCCCTGGTCGTCGGATTGCCGGGACTCAAAGCCCTGGCCGCGGAGAACGGCGTGTTTCTCAAGTTCAGCGGGGCCACCGCGGCCGCCCTGCCGACCCTCGACGTCGGCCTCTTCTCCCTCGCCGGCGCCCGGATCGAGGGCATCCAGGGCATTCTCAACGGAACGACCAACTACATCCTGACCCGCATGGGAGAGGGCCTGGACTACGCGGAAGCGTTGCAGGAAGCCCAGACCAAGGGGATCGCGGAACCCGACCCGGCCCAGGACGTCGGCGGCCTGGACACGGCCAGCAAGATCCTGCTCATCACCAATGCGTGCCTCGCCGCGGCCTTTGTCTTGAAGGACGTCCAGGTCCGCGGCATTGCCGGTGTGACGGCCGATTTCGTCCGGTCCGCCCGGAAGGAAGGCCGGTCCGTCAAGCTTTTAGCTACGGCCGCCCCCGGCAGGAAGGGCGGGCGATGGAGCCTGGATGTCCGGCCGTCCCTCATCGACGCCACCCATCCGCTCGCCCACGTCAACGGGACGGAAAAGGGCATCACGTTCCTCACCGATTCTATGGGCACGGTGACGGTGACGGGCGGGAGGTCCAACCCGCGCGGCGCCGCCGCCGCTCTCCTCAAGGACATCATCAACATCTACCGCCCCCCCTTTTAGGGACTGCCCTAATGGGGACAAAGTCCCCATTAGGACTGTCCCTCTTATGGAAAAACGGGTGGCGTCCTTCGGCTGATGGCATGGCGCGTTGACCAATCAAGGTTTTTTTGATAACGTTGTCGATATCGCGGCCCGTTGGCCTTCGGACCTGAGGAATGGAGAGGTGTCCGAGTGGTTTAAGGAGCACGCTTGGAAAGCGTGTGTGCGCCGAAAGGTGTACCGCGGGTTCGAATCCCGCCCTCTCCGCCATTCACGAGGCGAAAGAAGCCGGGACAGAATAATCCCCTAAGGAGAAATGACATGGACAGCAAAGATCTCATCGTGGTGGAAGACCTTTACGGGGCCCACAACTACCATCCCCTCGACGTCGTCATCGCCAAAGCCCAGGGGATTTGGATGCACGACGTCGAAGGACGCAAGTACCTCGACTGCCTGAGCGCCTACTCCGCCGTCAACCAGGGCCACCGGCATCCCCGGATCGTCCGGGCTCTCGTCGAACAGACCCGCAAGCTGACCCTGACCTCCCGGGCCTTCCGCAACGACCAATGGCCGATGTTGGCCAAGGAACTTTGCGAAATGACCGGCTACTCCATGGTCCTACCCATGAACTCGGGTGCCGAAGCCGTCGAAACGGCCGTCAAGACGGCGCGCAAGTGGGCTTACTTGAACAAGGGCGTTCCCCAAGACAGGGCCGAGATCATCGCCTGCGCCAACAACTTCCATGGGCGTACGGTCACGGTCATCAGTTTCTCGACCGAACCCCTATACCGCAAGGATTTCGGCCCCTTCACGCCCGGTTTCACGATCATCCCCTTCGGCGACGCGGATGCGTTGGAAAAAGCCATCACCCCTAACACGGCCGCCTTCCTCGTCGAACCCATCCAGGCCGAAGCGGGGATCCTCATCCCCCCCGCCGGTTTCCTCAAAAAGGCCGCCGAGATCTGCAAGAAAAACAACGTCCTCTTCATCGCCGACGAGATCCAGACCGGCCTCGGCCGGGTGGGCAAGCTCTTCGCCTGTGAATTCGAAGGAGCGAGACCCGACATGGTCGTCGTCGGCAAGTCCCTGGGTGGAGGTTGCTATCCTATCTCCGCCGTCCTGGCCGACCGGGAGATCCTCGGCGTCTTCAAACCCGGCGAGCACGGCTCGACCTTCGGCGGAAATCCCCTCGGCTGCGCCGTGGCCCGGGAAAGCCTGCGCGTCATCCGGGAGGAGAAGCTCGTCGAGAACGCGGCCGAGCGCGGCCAGTCGTTCATGGAAAAGCTGCGCAAGGTCCGCAGCCGGCACATCAAGGAGGTCCGCGGCCGCGGGCTTCTCATCGGCATCGAGCTTTATCCGGGGGCCGGGGGCGCCCGGCGATTCTGCGAAGAGCTGATGAAGGAAGGGCTCCTCTGCAAGGAAACCCACGACAACGTCATCCGCTTGGCCCCGCCCCTTATCATCAGGGAGAAGGACCTCAACTGGGCCCTTAAGCGCATCAAGACCGTCTTCAAAAGATTGGCCTGAACCGGGCAGTATAAATAGCCCCGGGAACCGGAATACCCGGTTTTCGGGGGCGCGGTTGTCCATTTTTTAGGACAAGCCGCCTTGCCAAGGCCTTTTGTTATGCCTGGAATGTGTTTTGGCATATTCCTTGCAAAATAGTGGGCTAGGAGGAACGAGATGAAAAAGATCCTGGGATTCCTGGTTCTCGTCATGCTGGTGAGCGCGGGCTGTATCTATTATGTTCCCTACGATGGATCCAATCCGAGACGGCCTCAAGATAATCCGTACCAGGCCGACAGGGCTCCTTACGGCGACCTGGACACTTCGTACTTTTATGATCAGCTTCAGCCGTACGGGATTTGGGTGTCCCATTCTGTTTTTGGGTACATCTGGATCCCCCGGGACGTAGGCTACAAGTGGCGTCCCTATTCGAGGGGACACTGGGCCTGGACCGATTACGGTTGGACTTGGGTATCCGTCGAACGCTGGGGCTGGATCGCCTATCATTACGGCCGCTGGGGTTGGGACAGGCGGATGGGCTGGTTCTGGGTCCCCGACGTCGTTTGGGGCCCATCCTGGGTAGCTTGGAGATGGGGCGACGCTTACATCGGCTGGGCGCCGCTTCCCCCAGGCGTCGACTTCATTCCCGGACGCGGGTTCGGGCGTCACCAATGGGACATTCCGGGGCATCACTGGAATTTCGTCCGCGGCCGCGATTTCATGGACCGATCGCTCGACAACTGGATCCTGCCGGTCGAGAGGAACGTCACCATCATCAACAATACCATCATCAACGTCAACGTCAACGTGCGCGATAACAAGGTGGTCAATGACGGCGTGGACGTCGACAGGGTTCACCAGTGGACCAACCGTACCGTCGACAAGTACGCGCTGAAAGAAGCGCCTCGGGCGGGAGAACAACGGGTCGAAGGCAACGACGTGATCATCTATAAGCCCAAAGTCTCCCGGAACGAAGCGTCCAAGCCGAAGCAAGTCATCGAGCAGGACAAGGCCGCGGAACAGGTCGATGGCGAACAGGGCGTAAGTCTTTTCCGCAGGGTTCCCCGCGACGAGAGCGCCGCCCTGCGCCAAGCCCATGAGCAGGAAACGAAGCTCATGCGGGAGAGCCAGGAATCCGAGGTCAACGAGATCCGGCGCAAGGCCGACGACGAGAAGGCGAAGATCCAAAATCCGGCTGATAAACTGAAAGTGGATGGCCAAGTCAAGTCCAAGATCGCCGAGCTGAAGAAAAAGCACGAAGAAGAGAAAACCGAGATGACCGAGCGGCAGAAGGCCGAGGAAGCGAAGACGAAGAAAACTCCGGTCAGGAAGAAGATCGACAAGAACTAGGACGTCGGCCGGGCCCGGACCGTGGCGACGAGCGCGGCCGCCAGAACGACCGCCCCTCCCGAGACCTCTCTCAGGGAGGGGCTTTCATTTTTCTTGAATTTTGGCCCGTTTGTGTTAAGATAAACCTTACTTTTAAGGGAAAATGAACGGTTTTCCCAACCGTCTCCGGACGGCCGAAACCCATGTCCTACAAGATATTCGCCCGGAAGTACAGGCCGCAGGCCTTCGAAGAGGTCATCGGGCAGAAGTCCGTCGTCCGGACGATCCAAAACGCCATCCAGATGGGCCGGATATCCCAGGCCTACCTCTTCTCGGGGATGAGGGGGACGGGGAAGACCTCGGTCGCCCGCATCCTGGCCAGGGCCCTGAACTGCACCAACGGCCCGACGGCGAACCCCTGCAAGATCGAGGATAAGGACGGCGCGGACGACAAGAACAAGCCCTGCGACTATTGCGCGGCCATCAGCGAGGACCGGGCCATCGACGTCCTGGAGATCGACGGCGCTTCCAACCGGGGCATCGACGAGATCCGGGCCCTTCGCGAGTCCCTGAAATACAAGGCGATCTACACCCGCTACAAGGTCGTCATCATCGACGAGGTCCACCAGATCACCAAGGAAGGCTTCAACGCCCTTCTCAAGACGCTCGAAGAGCCGCCGCCGAACACGGTCTTCATATTCGCGACGACGGAGTTCAACAAGGTCCCGGCGACGATCGTTTCGCGGTGCCAGCACTTCGAGTTCCGCAAGATCTCGCACAAGGACATCATCAACCATCTCGTGGAGATCGCCAGGAAGGAGGCGATCACCATCACCCCCGCCGGCCTGGCCATGATCGCCGAGGCCGCCGACGGGAGCATGAGGGACGCCCAGAGCCTGCTTGACCAGGCCGTGGCTTTCAGCGGCGAGAACATCGGCGACGAGGACCTCAAAACGATCCTCGGGACGATCGGCCCGGAGGTCGTCTTCCGGTTCTCGACGGCCGTCCTCGAGGAAAAGCCCGAGGACGTTTTCCCCTTGGTCGAAAGCGTTGCCGCCGCGGGCTACGACCTCCGTTTCGTTTTCGGGAAGCTCATCGAACATTTCCGGGCCCTTCTCCTCGTCCGGTCCGTCGAAAAGCCGGAGGACCTGCTCCTCGCCAGCGCCGAAGAGATCCAAGCCCTGCGCGTCCAGGCCTCGAAGGCCACGGCCGAGGACATCCTCCGCTACCTTCTCGCGCTCCAGCAGGCCGAGGCCGGCCTGAAGTACTCGGCCATGCCCCGGATCTACCTCGAGGCCTTCCTCATCAAACTCTGCCACTTTCGCAAGATCGTGCCCCTCCAGGAGCTCATCCGCGAAGTGGAGTCGCTCAAGCGGGATCCCCAGCGGGCCCTTCCCAAGCCGCCGGCGGCTTCGCCCGCCGGCGCCCCTTCCGCAGGAGGAACGGGACGTCCTGGTCCTGCCGGAGAGCCGCGGCCGGGCCCCGCTCCGACCGCCAAGATCGCCCCCCCTGCCCAGAAGGACGTCTTCAAGCGTGTCCTTGAAAAGCTGGCGATCGACAGGGCCCCTCTGGCCGCCCTGCTGGCCCAGTATTCGTCGATCATGGTCAGGGACAACGTCCTCGAAGTCTTCTTCGCCAGCGGCAAGGGCTTTTTCGTCACGAGCATCCAGGAGAAGGACATCCGCGCGGTCGAGCGTGCGGCCTCGGAAGTGCTGGGCCGTGAAACGAAGGTCCGCTTCGCCGAGGAGAACGCCACCGACGGCGGCCCCATCCGCCCGGGCCGGGAGCTTGAGGCGGCCCTTAAGGACCCGGCCGTGCAGTTCTTCATGAACACGTTCAAGGCTTCGGTCCTCTCGGCGGACCCCATCCCGGCCTCGCGCGAAGCCGCGCCCAAGGGCCCTGGCACCACGGAGAACGGAACATGAAAAACGTCATGGACCTCCAGAAAATGATGAAGGCGGCCAAGGAGATGCAGGACCGGCTCCAGCAGGAGCTCGCGGCCCTGCGCGTCGAGGGGTCGAGCGGCGGCGGCATGGTCAACCTTGTCCTCGACGGCCACAAGGCCCTGCTGTCTATCCGCATCGAACCGGAGGTCGCCGATAAGAACGAGATCGAGATGCTCCAGGACCTGATCGTGGCCGCCTTCAACGACGCGGCGGCCAAGGTCGACGAGGCGATGGCCCAAAAGCTGGGCGGCCTCGGCGGCGGCCTCAAGATCCCGGGGTTGTTCTGATGTTCGAATACGCCCAGCCCCTGCACGAGCTCATCGAGGAGTTGCGCCGGATCCCGGGCATCGGGGCCAAGACGGCCCAGCGCATCGCCTTTTATTTCCTCGGGCTCCCGACCGAGGACGCCGACCGGCTGGCCGAGGCCATCCGGGAGGCCAAGAGGAAGATCTTCTACTGCGGGCGCTGCAACAACATCACCCACGTCGACCCCTGCCTGATCTGTTCCGACACCCAACGGTCCGACGAATCCCTGTGCATCGTCGAGGAGCCGTTCAACATCTCCTCGATCGAGAAGACGGGCGCCTACAGCGGACGATACCACGTCCTCCTTGGCGCCCTCTCGCCTCTCAAGGGTCGCGGGCCGGACGAGCTCCGGCTGGGAAAACTCGTCAAGAGGATCGAAGAAGGGGCGTTCAAGGAGATCATCGTTGCCACCAACCCGACGGTGGAAGGGGAGGCCACGGCGCTCTATCTTCACCGGGTGCTCAAAGCGTTCGGCATCCGGATCACCCGGTTGGCCATGGGCCTTCCGGTCGGCTCCGACCTCGATTTCGCCGACCAGGTGACCATCAAGAGGGCCCTGGAAGGACGAACGGAGCTCAAGGACTGACACGATACGCCGCGAACGGCGTTCGATCATAACGAAGGAGTTCGAAATGAAAAAAGATATGCAGACGATCGACGGGAACACGGCGGCGACCCACGTCAGCTACGCGTATTCCGAGGTCGCGGCCATCTACCCGATCACCCCGTCCTCGACGATGGGGGAACTGGCCGACGAATGGTCCGCCCAGGGCCGGAAGAACATCTTCGGTCAGCGGGTGGATGTCACCGAGATGCAGTCCGAGGGCGGCGCCTCCGGCGCGGTCCACGGGGCGCTATCGGCCGGCGCCCTGACGACGACCTTCACGGCCTCCCAGGGCTTGATGCTCATGCTCCCCAATATGCACAAGATCGCCGGCGAGATGCTGCCGACGGTCTTCCTCGTCTCGGCCCGGTCGCTGGCCTGCCAGTCCCTGTCCATCTTCGGCGACCACAGCGACGTCATGGCCGCGCGCAACACGGGCTTCGCCATGACTTGCGGCGGCTCCGTCCAGGAAGCCCAGGACCTGGCCATCGTCGCCCATCTGGCGACCCTGCGGAGCCAGATCCCTTTTCTCCACTTCTTCGACGGCTTCCGGACCTCGAACGTCGTCGAGAAGATCGACCTCGTTTCCTACGAGGCGCTGGCCGGGCTCTTCGAGCCCCAGTACCTCGAGGCCTTCCGGAAACGTTCCCTCAACCCCGAACGCCCCATGCTCAAGGTCGGCCAGCAGAACCCCGACGTCTACTTTCAGGGCCGGGAGACCGTCAACAAGTATTACATCGAATGCCCGGGCATCGTCCAGCAGTACATGGACAAAGTGGCCAAGGTCATCGGTCGGACATACCATCTTTTCGATTACTTCGGCGCTCCCGACGCCGATAAGGTCATCGTCATGATGGGTTCCGGGGCGGAAACGGCCGAAGAGACGATCAACTACCTGAATGCTCGCGGGGCCAAGCTGGGCCTGGTCAAGGTCCGGCTGTATCGGCCCTTCGACTCGGCCGCCCTCCTGGCCGCCATCCCGGCCTCGGCGAAAAAGATCGCCGTCCTCGACCGCACCAAGGAACCCGGATCGATCGGCGAGCCGCTCTACCTCGACGTCGCCATGACCCTGGCCGGCCGCCCCGTCAAAACGATCGGCGGCCGCTACGGCCTTTCGTCCAAGGAGTTCACGCCGAGCATGGTCAAGGCGGTCTACGACCATCTCGACGGAAAGGCGACGAACGGCTTCACCGTGGGCATCACGGACGACGTCACCCACACGTCGATCCCCGTCGGCCCGGCCCTCGACACCGAGCTTCCCGGCACGGTCCGCTGCAAGTTTTACGGGTACGGCTCGGACGGGACGGTCGGCGCCAACAAGAACTCGATCAAGATCATCGCCGATCATACGGAAATGTACGGCCAGGGCTATTTCCAGTACGACTCGAAGAAGTCCGGCGGCATCACCATCTCCCATCTCCGTTTCGGCAAAAGCCCCATCCAATCCCAGTACTTCCTCAACACGGTCGATTTCGTCGCCCTCCACAAGCCCTCTTACATCGGTCGCCTGGACATCCTCGAGGGCATCCGTGAGGGCGGGACGTTCCTCATCAATTCCAATTGGAAGGCCGAGGAGGTCTTCGAGAACCTGACCGAGGATATGCAGAAGACGATCATCGCCAAGAAGATCAAGGTCTATAACATCGACGCCCTGAAGATCGCCGGAGAACTCGGGCTGGGCCTTCGCATCAACTCGATCATGCAGGCCTGCTTCTTCAAGCTTTCCGGCGTCCTGCCCGAGGCCGAGGCCATCGCCCTCATCAAAAAAGCCATCGAAAAGACCTACGGACGCAAGGGGAAGGAGGTCGTCCAGATGAACTGGGACGCCGTCGACCGGTCCGCGGCGGCCCTGGAAGCGGTCCCCATCCCGGCCCGGATCACCAAGTCCGCCCCGGTCGTGAAGATCGTTCCCGACGACGCCGCCGCGTACGCCAAGGAGGTCATCGACCCCGTCACCCGGTTCAAGGGAGATTCCCTGCCCGTCTCCAAGATGCCCCTCGACGGCGCCGTGCCGACGGCCACCGCGCGGCTCGAGAAGCGCGGCATCGCCGTCGAATGCCCGAAGTGGATACCAGAAAACTGCATGCAGTGCAACCAGTGCTCCTTCGTCTGTCCCCACGCCTCCATCCGGGCCAAGCAGATCGCCCCGGCCGACCTCACCGGCGCTCCCGAGGGCTTCGCGGCCCTCAAATCCAACACCAAGAACGACCGGGACCTCCAATACCGCGTCCAGTGCTACGTTGAGGACTGCGTCGGCTGCGGTTCGTGCGCGGAGGTCTGTCCGGCCAAGAACAAGGCCCTGGTCATGACCCCGATCGCGGAGCTTCGAGCCGCGGGCGAGACGCAGAAGTCCGAATTTTTCGACAAACTCCCCGACAACGTCGTCGACGGCATCCGGCCCGACTCGCTCAAGGGCAGCCAGTTCCTGCGGCCGCTTTTCGAGTTCAGCGGCGCCTGCGCCGGCTGCGGGGAGACGCCCTACGTCAAGCTGGTCACCCAGCTCTACGGCGACCGGATGATCATCGCCAACGCCACGGGTTGCTCTTCGATCTACGGCGGCACGTTCCCGACCTCGCCCTATTGCATGACGGCCGAAGGCAAGGGACCCGCTTGGGGCAACTCGCTTTTCGAGGACAACGCCGAATACGGCTTCGGTATGCGCCTGGCGGTTGACGCCAACCGGAAATTGCTGGCCGCCTCGATCGACGCCGCCCTGGCGGCGGGCACGACGCCCGCCCTTTCGGACGCCCTGGGGAAGATGAAGGGCGCCTGGGCTTTGACGGGGGAGGAGGCCAAATCGGCGGCCAAGGCTGTTCGAGCCGCCTTGCCGGAGGCGCTGGCCAGGGCCAATGGGGCCAAGCCGCACCTCGCCAAGATCTCCGAGCTCAAGGACTTCCTGGTCGAGAAGAGCGTTTGGTGCATCGGCGGAGACGGCTGGGCCTACGACATCGGCTACGGCGGTCTCGACCACGTTCTGGCCATGAACCGCAAGATCAACGTCCTCGTCCTCGACACCGAGGTCTATTCCAACACCGGCGGCCAGTCTTCCAAGGCCACGCCGACCGGCTCCGTGGCCAAGTTCGCCTCGTCCGGCAAGAAGACAGCGAAGAAGGATCTCGGCCGGATGGCCATGACCTACGGCTACGTCTATGTCGCGTCCGTGGCCATGGGCGCGAACATGAACCAGTGCCTCAAGGCCTTCATCGAGGCCGAGGCCTACCCCGGTCCGTCGATCATCATCGCCTACTCGCCTTGCATCAACCACGGTATCGACATGAGCAAGACCCAGGCCGAACAAAAGCTGGCCGTTGACACGGGCTATTGGCTCCTCTACCGGTTCAACCCCCTCTTGGCCAAGGAAGGCAAAAATCCGCTCCAGCTGGACTCGCGCGAGCCCAAGCTCGAGTACGGCGCCTTTCTCAAGAACGAGGTCCGTTACCGGACACTCGTCCAGCAGAATCCGGAGATCGCCAAGGAGCTCTTCGCCCGCGCCGCCGAGGAGGCCAAGAAGCGCTTCGAGTCGTACAAGAAGATGGCGGAGTAGGGTATGAGGAGGCTTTCATGATGATGCGTAAGCGAGCGGCCTGCGCTGGTCTTGTCCTGGCCGGACTCTTCACCCTTCAAAGCTGCGCCGTGCTCAACGACATGACGGCCGCGCTGGCCAATCTCCAGAGACTTCGCTTCAAGCTCGGGGAGGTCCACGGCTTTCGCCTCGCCGGCATCGAGATCGGCGGGAAAGCTCGGCTCAGTCAGTTCAACGCCTTGGACGCCCTCGCTTTGTTGAACACGTTCCGCACCAATAAGCTGCCGGCCGAATTCATCCTGGACGTCCTGGCCGTCAATCCCAACGACGGGACGGGCGGGACGACGCGAACGGCGAGCACGCTGACCAGCCTGGAATGCCGGCTCCTCATCGACGACAACCCGACCGTGACCGGGAATATCGACCAGCCCGTCGAGATCCCCGGGACTGGCCAGGAGTCGGTCCTCCCCGTCCGGATTTCTATCGACCTCTTTGAGTTTTTCGGGGACAAGCGCTACGAGGACCTGATCGATTTGGCCTTGGCCATCGGCGGCGGGAACCGGACACCGACGCGGCTGGCCCTGGACGCGCAACCCAGGGTGACGACGCCGTTCGGCGACATCACCTATCCGGGTCGGCTGACGATCGTCAGCACGGAATTCCGCTGAGGCCTAAAAGACCGTATACCGGCCGTTTTCCATGATGACCTCGAGGCTGGCGTCCGGGTGGCGGAGGACTACGGCACGGATGAGGATCCTCGGCTGGGTCGCCGGGATGTAAATGCGGTCGAGGTGGATGACCTCGGCGGCGGAAGAGAAGTCGGCTGGGCCCACCCGTCCTCCGAAGTGGTCGCTCCGGCCGAACGCGACATGCAGCCCCAGCTTCTCGTCGAGGAGGATCTCGCCGACCGGAAGCAGTCCGAAATCTCCCAGGACACCGAAGCCGAGCTCGGCCATGTTGCCGTAGGCGGGCTCTCGCTCGAGATGAGCGGCCTCGGCCTCCCGGGCTTCTCCGGAACCTCGGACGGCGACGGCCTTGTTGCCCTCGACCGTGAAGATGACGAGCT
>JBFYOD010000199.1:0-4101 GCA_041303965.1 Candidatus Aminicenantota bacterium | reverse complement strand
TGGCGGGGGGTGGGACGGGGCGGGCCGGCCGACCCCGTAACTCCTCGGGGCCCTGCGAATCGAAGAGAGGAAGCGATGAACGTCCTAAAGGGGCAAGCGACCGGGGAGCTCCTCGGCGAGTTCCGGGCCCTGGGGCGGGCCTCCCTCCTTTACGACGTCCAGGACAGCCACAGCGGGAACATGGCCGTCCGCCGGACGAACGAGCGCGGCGAGGACGAGATCGTCATCACCGCCACCGGTTCCCAGAAGGGCGACCTCGAGCCGAGCCAGATCTGCTTCCTCTCGGCCACGGAGACGGATTACGGGTATTACAAAGCGTCTTCCGAGACCGACATCCATGCCCGGATCCTCGATCTGCCCGGCGTCCGGGCCTCGATGCACGCCCACGTCAAGGACCTCGTCCTGGCGACGCTCGACGACGGGCCCAAGCCGGCCCGTCCGCCGGATTTCGTGCCCGTCGACCCGCTCGCCTTCCACCACCTCGGCAGCGCCATCCCGGTCGATTGGTTCGCCGTACCGAGCGGCTCGCCGGAGCTGGCCAGGGTCATCCCCGAACGGCTGGCCGGCCATCCCCTGACCATCATCTTTGGACATGGCGCCATGGCCAAGGGCAGAAACCTCAGAGAGGCCTTCTTCCGGCTCTGTGTCGGCAACAACGCCGGGACGGTCGTCCGGGCGATGGAGAAGCTCCGTATCGACGTCGGCGCCGTGCGCCGCGCGGTCACGGCCGACCCCGGGGGCTCTTTCGCCGGCGCTCCTCCCCCTTACACGATCGAGGGCGACGACCGCTCGGATTTCCGGGAGGAGGAGGAGATCCTCAAGGAATTCGTCAAAGCGGGCCATAGGATCTTCGAATCCCGGCTCTCGCCTTTCCACACCGGTTCGATGTCGGTCCGCGGCGTGGACTCCATGCTCTACGCGCCCAAGGCCTCCATGCCGCGGGACGTCGGTGGGCCCCTGCTGAGGGTCGCGCTCGCCGCCGGGCCGGCCGACGACCCCGAAACGGCGCTCCACAAGGCGATCTACGCGACGAGCGATTTCCAGACGGTCATGCATTGCCACATCCCGGAAGCCGAGGCCTCGGCCCACTTCGTCTATCCCGGCGAAACCGCGCCGGCCGACCGCATCATCCCCGTGGACGCCGAGGGGACGTTCCTCTATCTCGTCATCCCGGTGCTGCCGCCGAACGTCCGGACCGACGAGCTCGTCCGTTTCCTCCACGATTACAAGGTCGCGGTCGTCAGAGGAGGAGGCGTCTGGGCCGTCGGAGGCCAATCGCTCTCCGAGGTCCTCCACCATCCTTCTTCTCTGCGCGAGATCTGCCTCTACAGGATCGGCGCCGTCGAACGCGGCCTCGACCTCCGCCGCATGGAGCCCTCGAAAGCCAAGCGCTGGTAGCGGCCGTCGATCCGGGCCTTCTCACCCCTCCCCCCCCTTTGGGGTGAATCATCACCCCGCGAAATCACCCCCAAAGGGTATTGCCCGCCGTCGTGCTTCCGCTATCCTGTGAAGGAAAACAACGAGCAGGTCGGAACGTATCGATGAGCCGTAATTTGAACGAAATATTCAGCCCCGCGGGCCCTCCCTCGAACACGAACGGCGGCTCCGGCCCGCTGGCGAATTTCGGGCCGCGCAAGATCCGGACCAAATTCTTCCTCCTCTTCGGTCTCCTGATGATGGGCTACCTGACCCTGTTCTTGGTCCTCAGCAAGGAACGCGGCATCATGCTCGTCGCGGGCCTCGCCGCTCTAGCCCTGGGCGGGCTTTTCGTATTCCTCATCGGCGGCATGATCACCCGGCCCCTGGTCCAGATGACGAGGACCGCGGAGAGACTAGCTAACGGCGACCTCAAGCAGAGGGCCCGGGTCTACGGCCGGGACGAGGCCGGGCTCCTGGCCCGGACCTTCAACGCCATGGTCGACGGTCTGGAGAAGACCTTCCGTGAGCTCGAACTCCGCAACCGCTTCCTGGAGGACGATGCCGCGAAACGGGCCGTCCAGATGGACAAGAACGCCGACGAGCGGCTCCGCATCGAGAAGGAGCTGCGGCTGGCCAGGATCGAGCTCGACCGCCTGGTCGACAAGAGGACCGAGGAGCTCTCCCGGGCGAACGACGAGCTTCATGGAAAAGTCCTGGAGACCCGCCGTTCGGAGGATTACCTCCAGAACCACCTCGACCGGTTGGAGAGGGCGCTCGAGGGCGCGTTCAAGGCCATGTCCTTGACCCTCGAGATACGCGACCCCTACATGGCCGGACACCAACACCGGGTCTCCAGCTTGGCCGTGGCCATCGCCCAGGAAATGAACCTGCCCTGGGAAAAGATCGAGGGGCTCCGGCTCGCCGGGATCATCCACGACATCGGCAAGATCGCGGTGCCGACCGAGATCATGACCAAGCACGGCCGTCTGACGAGTACGGAATTCAAGCTCATCAAGGACCATCCCCGGGTCGGCTACGAGATGGTCAAGGACATCTCTTTTCCCTGGCCCGTGGCCCACATCATCCTCCAGCACCACGAGCGTCTGGACGGTTCGGGCTATCCCGAAGGGCTCGTCGGCGACGCCATCCTGCCCGAAGCCCGGATCCTGGCCGTGGCCGACGTCGTCGAAGCCATCTGCTCCCTCCGGCCCTACAGGCCGGCCCTCGGCCTCGAAAAGGGACTGGAGGAGGTCCGTAAGGGGCGGGGCCTTTTCTACGACACCCGCGTCGTCGACACCTGCCTCAAGCTCTTCCGCGACGGCCGCTTCTCCTTCAAGAAAGAAGCGGAAACCGCCGTCTATCAATAGAAGCACTTTCTATTCTTTCTGTCTTTCCTACCCTAATCGCCGCTTTGCTCCGTAATTTCCCGCGGACGCCGCCCGGGCAGTGATGGGGGCCATACATAGCCCCCGTAGCGGAGGGGCGGCAGGGAGCGGATTCTGAGAAGCGACCGATAGAAGTGTGGCGGAGCGACTTGGAGCCGCACTTCTAGGGAATATCCGAATCGAGTCTTGGTTATCAGGCCTCAGAAGATTCCCTGGCCGACCGCCGGGACTGGTTCCCCGGGGGCCGGGGGATATGTATGGCCCCCATCACTGACGAGACGGGCGGCGGTCCGCGGTCCTTTCGTTGACTTGAGGGGGGGATTCCGCTAGAATTTCTTGCACCCTGGCGGCGTAGCTCAGTTGGTTAGAGCATGCGGCTCATATCCGCAGTGTCGGGGGTTCAAATCCCTCCGCCGCCATATTTCCTTGACTTCGCCCTGGTGAATGAGGCACGGCCATGGCTCAGCGACGACCCGCGGCGCGGCTCCTTCCGGCCCTGCTGGCGTCCGTCCGGAAACAGGGAACGATCGCCGCAGGCGACCAGGTGCTGGCCGCCTGTTCCGGCGGGCCGGATTCGGTCGCCCTCGTCGCCCTCCTCATGAAGCTCCGCGAGGAGATGCCCCTCGAGATCCACCTGGCCCATTTCAACCACCGGCTAAGGGACGGGGCTGACGAGGACGAACGTTTCGTCCGCGACCTCGCCCGGCGCTGGGTCCTCCCGCTCGACGCGGAGTCGGCGGACGTCAGGTCCCACGCGGCCAAGAAAAAGCTCAACCTCGAAGAAGCCGGGCGCGACCTCCGCTACGATTTCCTGCGGCGGGCCGCGGCCCGGGTCGGAGCGACGAAGATCGCGACAGGCCACACCATGACCGACCAGGCCGAGACCGTCCTCATGCGCCTGATGCGCGGGACGGGCCTTTCCGGCCTGGCCGGGATCTCCGCCATCGTCGCTGGCTTGCCTTGTCCGATCGTCCGGCCCCTCCTCGGGATCGCCGGTCCGGACCTCCGCGCCTGGCTCGCGGCCGAGGGCATCCCTTATCGCGAGGACCCATCGAACCTCGACCGCCGCTTTCTTCGCAACCGCATCCGGGCCGAGCTTCTGCCCGAACTTGGCTGCCGTTACGAGCCCAGGATCGTGGTCCACCTGGCCCGTCTGGCCGCGATCGCCCGGGAAGACGACGAGCTCCTCGGAGCTTTCGTTCGGGAGCTCGCCGACGAGTTCATCGTCCGGAAAGGCCGGGACGCTTATTTGGACTTGAAGACCCTGCCACTCCTTTTGCCCGCCCTGGCCCGCCGG
>JBFYOD010000198.1:0-8182 GCA_041303965.1 Candidatus Aminicenantota bacterium | reverse complement strand
GTCACCTGCCGTCCCGGCGTCGTCATCGAGGCCGTTCCGGGCCTCGGCGAGGACCTCGTCCAGGGCCGCGTCCGCCCAGACCGTTATCGTCTCGACCCCCGCGGCGGGCTCGAAGAGGTCCTCCCGGCGAGTCCCGGCCGGCCCCTTCTCGACGAGGCCAAAGCCCAGAGCCTCGGCGAGATCGTCCGCTCGATCGCGGACCTCGCCGAGACGCCCCAGGACGTCGAGTGGTCCTTCGACGGCCGCCGCTTTCTCGTCCTCCAGGCCCGCCCCATCGCCTCGATCGCCGGCCAGCCCGTCTACTCCCGCCGGATGGTCTCCGACATGGCCCCCGGCGTCGTCAAGCCCCTGGTCTGGTCGGCCAAGTACGCGCCCGTCGTCCAGAACGTCTTCGCGCCCGTCTTCGAGGAGATCGCCGGGCCGACCGGCATCGATTATTCGCGAATGTCGGCCAGGCTGTATTCGCGCGTCTATATGAACGTCACGGCGTTCGGCGAGATCCTCAAGCGCATCGGCCTGCCGGCTAATTTCTTCTATGTCCTGGCCCGCGAGGACAAGGCCGCCCGCCGGAAGCTCAGGCCCCGCCTGCGCATGCTCCCCGGGTTCATCCGGCACGTCCGGTTCGTCCGGCGCGAGTCGCGCATCGGCCGGCGGGTCGGGCCGTTCATCGAGTCCCAGCGCCGAAAGCACGGCGAGTTCCGCGCTCTCAATTGGGCCGCCCAGACCCCCGAAGACCTTGTCCGTCACTTCGGGCGTCTCAAGGCCCTCCATGGGCGCTCGCAGTGGTATGTCATCCTCGTGTCCATCAACATGCTCATCCGGAGCCGCGTCCTCGGCCGGATGATCGTCAGACGCTGGCCCGGCACCGACCCCCGCGACGTCATCAAGGGCTACGGCCGGCGGTCGAGCCTCGTCCCGTTCGAGGAGATCAAGAAGCTGGCCGAAGAGGCCCGGCGACTCGACCGGGCGCTCATCGAGCGGATGGCCAAGGAGGACGGGTTCGATCCCGCCCCGGTCCTGGCGGATTCGGAGACCGGCCGGGAGCTCGCCGTCCGGTTCGACACGTTCATGGGCCGCTTCGGCTTTCTCAGCGCCAACGGTAGCGACTTCTCCGAGGTCCCCTGGATCGAAAACCCGCGGCTCATCTGGAGGACGGTCGGCCGCCTGGCCCTGGCCCACGCGTCGCCGTCGCCGGACGACGCGGAAACCCACCGCGTGGAGGTCCTTGGCCTCGTCCGGTCCGGCTTCGGGCCTCTCCGGCGCCGGATCTTCGACCGCCTCCACGCCTCGACCGTACGCTACATGGACTGCCGGGAGCGGGTCAGCCTGCTCATGACCGAGGACTCCTATTGGATGCGGCGGTGCCTCCTGGCTCTGGGGGACCGGCTCGTGGAGCGCCGGGCCCTCGGCGCGGCGGAGGACGTGTTCTATCTATTCGAGGACGAGCTCGAGCGCGCCCTGACCGACCCGGCCGAGAGGGCCGCCGCCGCCGGCCGCGTCGCCGCCCGCAAGTCGGAGCTCGACCGGGACGCGGCCCTCGACCCGCCAGACACGCTCTGCGGCGGGGAGTTGGCGCGCCTGGAGCCGCCAACGGCGGAGGGGCTCGAGTTCCTCTCCGGCATCGGCGCGAGCGCGGGTGTCGTCAAGGGACGGGCCCGCGTCGTCCGGGACCCCGCCCTCTCCACCGACCACTTCGGACCGGGCGACGTGCTCATCGTGCCCTTCACCGACATCGGCTGGCTGCCCGTTCTGGCCGGCATCGGCGGCATCGTCGCGGAAACGGGCGGACAGCTCTCGCACACCTCGATCATCGCCCGGGAGTTCGGCATCCCGGCCGTGGTCAGCGTCGGGAACGCCACGCGTCTTATCCGCGACGGCCAGATCGTCACGATCGACGGGACGGCCGGGCGCGTTTATCTCAATCGGGACTGAGTCAAGAAAGGAGGTCGTCGTGGACGTCACCATCGCCCTTCTCGCAGCGGTCGTTGGATACCTCTTGGGCAGCTTATCGTTCGCACGCATCGTCACCTCGTTCGCGGGTCCGGACAAGAAGGTCCGGGAGCGAACGGAGGCCTATATCGAAGGCAGCGAAAATCCGATCATCCTCGAGACCGTCAGCGCGACCTCGGTCTCAATGGTCGCCGGCTCGCGGCTCGGGTTCCTGACTTATCTGCTCGACATGCTCAAGGTCTTCGTGCCGGTCCTGGTGTTCAGGAAGCTCTTCCCGAGCGAACCTTATTACCTTGTCGCGGCGATCACGGGGGTCGTCGGCCACGTTTGGCCCATCTATCACAGGTTCAAGGGCGGCGGGGGCATCTCGGCCATCTTCGGGGGCATCTTCGCCATCGACTGGATCGGGGTGTTCGTGACCTTCTTCGGCGGGATGTTCGTGGGAATGGTCATCCTGAAAGATCTTTACCTCATCTACTACGCCGGTCTCATCATGCTCATCCCGTGGCTCTGGCTGCGGACCAAGAGCCTGCCCGTGGTCATCTACGCCGTCCTCGTCAACGTCCTGTTCTTGGTCGCCACGATCCCTTCGGCCCGGCGTTACTACAGGCTTCGTAAAACGGACCCCAAGTGGGCCGATCCCGAGGCCATGTGGGGGATGTGGGGGATGGGACGGGGGATCATGAAGATGATGGACAAGCTGGGCGTCAGAAAGAAAAAGGACCGGCCGGAGGCGGGAACACCGTGAGCGGACGGCCCGGCCCGGGCGATCCGCGGCTGGCGCTCTTCGCGAAGGGCCTTCTCGGAGCCTGCGCCCTGACGGCCGGGCTCTTCGCGCTGGCCGGCAGCCTCCGGTACTGGCAGGCGGTCTTCTTCGGGGCGGCCAACGCGCTGCTCTTCGCGGCCCTGGCCCTCGGATTCGGCGGCCGCCTGGGCCTGATCGCCGAGCGCATGAAGCCGGCCCCGAACGCCAAAGCGTGGGACAAGGCCCTGATGGCCGCGTTCATGCCACTGGCCGGGTCCGTGATCGTCCTCGCGGCGCTCGACGGCGGACGGTTCCATTGGACGGGTCGGCTCCCGGCCTGGGTCTATCCGCCGGCAGCGCTGGTCTACTGCGGGGCGGCCGCTTTCCACCTCTGGGCCATCCTGGCCAACGAATTCTACGTGAGCACGGTCGCGGTTCAGGCCGACAAGGGCCACCGGACGGTCGAAGCGGGCCCCTACCGCTTCGTCCGGCATCCCGGCTACACGGGCATCATCGCCATGGAACTCTGTATCCCGCTCCTGCTGGGCTCGCTCTGGGCCCTGGCCGCCTCGGGGATCGTCGCGGCGCTGCTCCTGGTCCGGGCGGGTCTCGAGGATGCGGTCCTCCGCCGTGAGCTCGCTGGGTACTCCGGATACGTGGCGCGCGTCCGCTACCGGATCATCCCTGGGATCTGGTGACCGGCGGATGCATTCTCTTCCGGAACCAGCGGTTGACCGGGCAGCGGCAGTTCTCGCAGGCCTTGCAGACGACGAGCAGGACCTCGGCGTGGGCGGCCATCCCGAGAACGGCGAATAGGACGAGCAGCGGCTTGGTCTGCCATAGCCAGTAGAGGGGGAACGCCGCCAGCAGCACGAGCGTCCCCAGGATGCCGGCGAAATCGGCCCTGGTGTAGGCGGCCGTCTTCCGCGGCGGCAGGCGCATGCTCAGGCGCCCCGGGAAGACCATCAGGCATTTCTCGCCGCGGCAGACGCACTTGCCGCAGAAGAGATAGACGATCGCGGGCACGCCGGCGGCGATCATCAGGCCGTAGAGGACCGCGGCCAGGGCGTCCTTAGAGGCGATCCCCGCCAACCCGACGAGCAGCGCCAGCACGAGAAAGGCCAGGGTGAGGAGTCCATGGAAGCGGGGGGAGGTCCGGCTGCCGCAGGATTCGTTCTTCATCGCGCCTCCTTTTGCCGTCGCGGGCACGGGAAATTCGGAAATGGGCATTGTGTCCCCTATTAGCGGAGCGAGGCCTTGGTGAAGACGTGGTCGGGGATCGCGGCGTCGAACTCGACCGACTCCAGGATGAACTCGGTCCCCTGGCCCTCCTTGAGGGCGTCCTTGAAGACGACCCGGGTCGAGATCCAGCGGTCCTTGACGCGCTCGACCGTCTTGACCTCGGTCGTCTTGAGGAGCTTGCCGCTCTTGGCGAAGCGCTCCTCGCGGAGGGCGACGAAGCGCTCTTTATCCACCCAGATCTTCCGCTTGAAGTAGGCGATGTCCTTGCCCTTGGATCCGAGGTCGAGGACCCAGCACGGCCGCCCCGCATACTCCTCCTCGCCGGCGACCGCGGCGTCGTAAAGCGCGGTCAGGCGCTGGTCCTCCATGACGTCCTCGTAGGACAGGTCCGAGCCCATGACCGGCTGCCGGAGCATGTGCCCGGAGATGAGGATCGTCCGGTCCGAGGACGGCGTGTAGGTCCAGAGCTGGTCCTCGAGCTTGAGCATCTTGGTGCCCTTTTCGCGCGGCGGGTCGAGGTACTCGGTGAAGGACTTCGCCCGGCCCTGGATCCACGACCGCGACCTGACCGTGCGGGAGCCGCGCCGGCCGTGGATGACCATCTCGCTCGTCGTGATCTTGTTGTCCGAGCCCATGTTCTCGTCGACGCGGCGGAGGATGGCCGCGCCGTCCGGCGCCTGGGCCATGGCCGCGGCGGCCGGGCCGAGCACGGCCAGCACGATGATAATGAAAGGGATACGGTTCCTCATGCTTCGAACTCCTTGGCCAGCCGGGAGGTCTGCCGCTTGTAGATCCCAATCCCCGAGACGGCCTTGCCCAGGAACGTCGCGGCCAGGCCCGGGATGAACCCGATGACGTAGCTCAGGGGCGTCACCCGGGCCCGGAGGACGTCCGTGACGATGATCGAGGCGTTCTTGAGCATTGACCCGAGGTTGAAGCCCTTGTTCTGGAGGTAATAGGACAGGCCCAATCCGAGGGCCGTGCCGACGGCCGAGCCGAGCAGGCCGACGAGCGTCCCCTCGGCGATGAGCGCGCGATAGAGCCGGCCGTGGTCCTCGCCGAGGGCCAGGCGGATGCCGAACTCGCCGTAGCGGCGCAGGCTCGACATCAGCCCGGCGTTCCAGAGGACGATCGACATGACCAGGATGAAGACGACGAGCATGAGCGAATAGATGGCCGTGGCCATGTCCAGAGTCTGGGCCAGGCCGCTCTGTTCGTGCAGGGAGACCATCACGGGGGTGAACTCCCCGGCGTCCCCGCCGTGGGCTTCGTTGAACGCGGCGGCCAGCGCGCCGGCCTCGTCCCTCCGGTAGAGGGAGTCGCGGAAGAAGCCGAGGACCTCGCCGGCCGCGTCCTCCATGTCGAGCGCGGCCCGGACGTCGGCGATGTCGGCGACCATCGCGCCCCGGTCCATGGCGGTGACGCCGAAATGGACGGTGCCCGAGACGGTGAAGTTGTGGACGACGAGGCTGCCGTACATGGTCGCGCCGATGAGGGTCGCCGTGTCGCCCGGGCCGACGCCGAGGCGGGCGGCGAAACCGTCGCTGAGGAGGATCTCGCCCGGGCGCTCGGGCAGGCGGCCGCGGACGACGGCCTTGTCCAGGTTGAGGAGCTCGCGCTCGGGGCTTTCGGGCGACCGGAGGTCCACGGCCAGGCCGACGGCCGGCCCCTGGGCCCGGGTCTCGCCGTTTTCGTCGGGGATGTCGATGAGCCCGCCGAACTTGATCCGCGGCGTCCAGACGAGTTCGGGGCGGCCGCGGCGGAGCTCGGAGACGAGGGCGCCGGCGCCCTCGAGGGCCAGGTCGTTCGGGGCCTGGTCGGCCTCCGCGGCGTAGGCCCGGGACATGACCTTGACGTGCCCCGTCGCGAACTTGGCGCCGGATTCGATCATGGCCGAGATGGCCCCGTTCGTCCAGCTGAACCCGACGACGGTCAGGGCCGAGCCGAGGACGACCGTGATGAACGGCAGGAGGCTGCGGGAGCGGTCGCGGAGCAGGCCCTTGAGCAGGAAGCGGATCATGTCATCCGCCCCCTCAGCGCGTCGGTCGGCTTGAGCTTGGCGATCCTGCGGGTCGGGAGGAACGAGACGACGGTCGTCGCCAGCAGGACGAGGAGCGTCGTCCCGGCGACGAGCTTGAAGCCGTAGGCCGGGAAGAGCCGCTCGCCGATGGCGAAGCCGTAGCTGTCGGTGTCGCCGGGCAGGGCCCAGCCGGTGCGGGCCATCCAGGAGAGGAGCGGGATGCCGTAGATGGCGGCGACGAGCGCGGCCAGCACGCCGTTGAGCATGCCCTCGAGGGTGAAGAGCCCGATGACCTTGCCCCGGGTGAAGCCCAGGGCCATGAGCGTGCCCATCTCGCGGCGGCGGTGGAATATCGACAGGACCTGGGTATCGAAGATGGCCAGCATAGCCAGGGCCAGGAAGATGACGTAGAGGATCGAGCTCCCGACCGATTTCGATTCGACCATGGCCTGGAGGTCGGCCAGGAAATAGTCGCGATCGCGGAAGACCCAGCCGCCGTCCGCGCTGTCAGCGGGGCGGGCGGCGTCCTGGGCCAAGACGGCGAAGGTCGCCTCGCCGGGCATGTCCGTCATCTCGCGGAGGCGGTCGAGCGGGACCCAGACCTGGCCCTGGTCGATCGTCTGGACCGAGGTCTTCATGACCCGGACGACGACGGCGTCGCGGGCATCGAAAGTACCGCGGGCGTCGCGCCATTGCAGGGTGACGCCGTCGCCCGTCTTGAGGCCGCCGAGCTTGGCCATGCGCTCGCCGAGGAGGAGGGGGATCTCGCCGCTCGCGGGCGCGTCGGCGAGGACGGACGTCGGGATGTTGAGGACGGATTGCGCGGGGTCGATGCCCTTGACCAGGACCGGGACGAGCCGGCCTTGGGGGTAGATCGTGCCCTGGATGACGAGGACGGGCGCGGCCCTGCCGGAGGCGGCGAGGGCGGCCAGCGCTTCGGGCACGGGGCCGTGGGCGTCGACGAGGCTGAGCGGGTCGTAGGCGTCGTAGGCCGGGTGCTGGTAATGGCCGCCGCCGATCTCGGAGGCGAGCATGGCCTCTTCGACCTGCTTGTTCATCCCCTTGAGCAGGCCCTGGCTGAAGACGATCAGGACGAAGGAGAGCGACAGGACGAAGACGTTGAGCCAGGTCCGGAGGCCGGCGCCGAGAAGGTTCTTGAGGGCCAGCTTGGGGATGGTCACGGCTTTTCTCCGGGGTCCGGGGCGGGCGCCTCGGGCCGGCTGCCGCAGCCGTCGGCCGTCTCGTCCGAGGCCACGCGGCCGTCGACGAGGGTGATCGTGCGGCGCAGGTACTGCATGACCTTGGGGTCGTGGGTGGCGAAGATGAAGGTCGTGCCGAGCTCGCGGTTGAGGCGCTCCATCGTCTGGAGGATGTTGTGGGAGTTCTCGGCGTCGAGGTTGGCCGTCGGCTCGTCGGCCAGGACGATGTCGGGTTCCTTGACGACGGCCCGGGCGATGGCCACGCGCTGGCTCTGGCCGCCGGAAAGCTGGGCGGGCTTGGACTTGGCCCGGTCGGCCAGGTGGACCCAGTCGAGGGCGGCCATGACCTTGCGGCGGCGCACGGCCGCCGGGTCGCCGAGGAGGAGAAGCGCGAACTCGACGTTCTCATAGACGGTGTAGACGGGCAGGAGGTTGAAGGTCTGGAAGATGAAGCCGATGTGGCGGTTGCGCAGGCGGGCGGCCTCCTTGTGGGTCAGGGATTCGACCGGCCGTCCCATGACGACGGCGCTGCCCTCGGTCGGGGAGTCGAGCGAGCCGATGATGTTGAGGAGCGTCGTCTTGCCGGAGCCGCTCGGGCCGACGAGCCCGGCGAACTCGCCCTTGTCGAAGCTCAGACTGACGCCGGCCAGGGCCTCGAGCTTGTGCGGGCCCATGGTGTAGATCTTCTTCAGGTCTTTGGTGACGATGAGCGGCGTGTCCGTCATGGCGGCCTCGTTGTCTGTCCTAAAAATAAAAGGCGAGGAGGAGCTGGAAGCCCGTCCCCCCGAATGAGCTCGAGCCCGGCTGGCCCTGGAAGACCAGGAGGTCCTCCGGGTTCCAAAAAAACATGAGGTTCAGCGAGAGCGCGTCGTAGGTTCGCCTCCAGCTGACGAAGCGGTAGACGCTGTCGTTTTTCCAGTCGTAATAGAAAATTCCCGTGACCTCGTCGAGGAGGCCGAGGGGATAGCGCAGGAGAAGGCCGGAGAAGCTCAGTCCGTCCCCCGGGCCGAAGGCGCTGGCGCTCGA
>JBFYOD010000197.1:0-12494 GCA_041303965.1 Candidatus Aminicenantota bacterium | reverse complement strand
CACGGCTGGTCCTTGGCCTGGATCTTGATCAAGGCCAGGTCCGTGCCCGGGTCCGTGCCGACGATCTTGGCGTTGTATTCTTTGCCACCGAGGGTGGTGACGGTGACGTTTGTCGTTTTGTCCTTCTCGACGAGGTGGTTATTGGTCAGGATATAGCCGTCGGCGGTGATGAAAAAGCCCGTTCCGCCGACCTGGACGGTGTCGGATTCCGGCTGGTTCTGCCGCGGCTGACCAAAAAACCTGTTGAAGAAATCGTCGCCGAACGGCGATCCTTCGCCGAAGCCGGAGGACCTCGACGGTTCCCGGCGCTCGGCTTCGATGCGGACGACGGCCGGGCCGATCTTTTCGGCGATGGTGACGAAGTCCAGCGTTGCCTTCTCCTGGGGTGCGGGAGCGGCGAACAGGTTCGCCGACGGAACCGGAGCCGTCCCCGTCGCGAAGACGTCCGCCGGCGCGGCGCTTTTTTCGGGGAGATAGAGGAAAACGTAGCCTGCGAGGAGCAGGCCCAGGGCAAAGCTCGAGATGGCGATCCATGCGTATTTTTTCATGCCGTGCCTCCGTAAAGTGAAGTCTATTAGTACCATATCAGGCCCGAAATTTCAATTCGGCCAACCTTTTACAAACGGTGGTTCTAGAACAAAAGTTGCATCTCCGGACGGCCGGTTGCTTTCGGCCGACAACGGGATTAAGATGACCTTCCCATGCCCCGCAAGCTCAAAAAAGGCGTCCTCGTCGTCCTCGAAGGGATCGACGGCTCCGGGAAGACGACCCAAGCGCGCTCCCTCCTCAGGCGGCTCAGGTGCCGCGGTTACAAAGCCGCTTTTTTTCGCGAACCGACCCGGGGGAGGTGGGGCCGGGAGGTCAAGCGTCTGGCCGCCCGGGCCGATTCGCTGACGCCGGCCGGGGAGCTCGAGCTCTTCGTCAAGGACCGCCGCGAGAACGTGGCTAAGAACCTCGTCCCCGCCCTCGAGGCCGGCAAGGTCGTCGTCCTCGACCGATATTACTTCTCGACCATCGCCTATCAGGGGGCCAAGGGTATCGACACGGGCAAGATCCGCCGGATGAACGAGGCTTTCGCCGTGAGGCCCGACCTGGTCGTCGTCCTCGACGTCGACGCGACGGCCGGCCTGGCGCGCATCCGCGGCCGGAAGACCCGCGACGAGCTCTTCGAGCGCGAGGACTACCTTGTCCGGGTCGCCCGCATCTTCCGCGGCTTCAAGGGCCCGGAGTTCGTCCACCTCGACGGCCGGAGCGATCGTCGAGCCGTCGGCCGGGCCATCTGGGCCCGCGTCGAACCGCTATTGTTACCCCGAAACTAGAAGCTCCGACCTCCAAACGCCGCACGTTTCGGCAATGATGGGGTCCATGCATCTCCCCCGGCCCCCCGGGAACCAGTCCCGGGGGTTCCCCCGTCCCGCTTCTCTCGAAGCGGGACGGGTCCCCCTCCGCTACGGGGGCTATGCACGGACCCCATCACTGCCCGGGCAGCGTTTCGTCGGTCGGGCCGCCAGGACAAGGGATGGTGTCCCAGTTTCCGGGCCCTCATCGTTGCCAAAACGGGCGGCGTCCTTAGCTCCGGTGCTTTTGTCTTTTAAGGGTCGATTTGCTATCATGGCTTGAAAGCTATGAGTAACCCGGACCCGAGCCAACCGGACCCGAATGACCCCAAAATAAAGTCTCTAAAATTGAAGATCCCGAACCTCAAGATCAAGATCCGGAGATTCAAGAAGCGGACACTCCTCCGCGCCTTCCTCATCACCGCCCTGGCCGGGCTGGCCATCGGCTTGGGAGGGATCGTCGGTTCCTACTTTGCCATCAAGGACGATCTGCCGCCGGTCGGCGATATAGATACGTTCCGGCCCAAGCTCATCACCACGGTCTACGCGGCCGACGGCCAGCCGGTCAAGGAGTTCGCTGAAGAGAGGCGCGTCGAGGTACCCTTCGAACAGCTCCCCCGGGTCCTCATCGACGCCATAGTGGCCACGGAAGACCCCAGCTTCTTCCGCCACGGAGGCGTTGCCCTGCGCGGCATCCTGAGGGCCGTCAAGGCGGACCTGTTCAAGGTCTTCAGCGGGCGGAGGCCCGAGGGCGGCAGCACCATCACCCAACAGCTGGCCCGGTCTCTGTTCCTTCATAACGAAGTGAGCCTGCGCCGGAAGTTCAAGGAGCTGTACGTCTCGCGCGAGATCGAGAAGCTTTATTCCAAGGAAAAGATCCTCGAGCTCTACTGCAACCATTTTTACCTCGGCCACGGTTCCCACGGCGTCCAGGCCCTGTCTCACCTCTTTTTCGGCAAGGATGTCAGTGAACTGAGCCTAGAGGAAGCGGCCCTCATCGCCGGCATCTTTCGCGGCCCGTCCCTCTACTCCCCCTATACCAACAAATCGGGGACCCTCAGCCGCCGCAACCACGTCCTCAACCGGATGGCCGCCGAGGGCTATTTGACCAAGGCGCAAGTGGAGGAAGCGAAAAAGCGGCCGATGAGCGTCCTCCCGTTGAGGCGGACGAGCTCGGAATTCGGCGCCTACTTCTTCGAAGAGGTCCGCCGGTATCTCGAGAAAAATTACGGCGTCGAAGGACTTTACCGGGCCGGCCTCAAAGTCTATACGACGCTCGATCCGACGCTTCAGCGCTACGCGGAACGGGCCCTGCACGCCGGGCTCCGCGACACCGAGAACAAGATAAACGGCTGGCGGGCGGACAAGCCCAACCTGCTCACGGGCGGTCCTGAAGTCCTGAAAGGCCTCGTCGCCGGCGCTCCTGCCGAACCCGAAGACCAGTGGCTCTTGAGCTGGGAAAGCCAGTCCGTCGAGGCCGATGAAGCCTATGATGCCGTCGTCCTTTCCGTTTCGCGGACCGAAGCTACGGTCCGCGTCAAGAATTTAACCGGGACGATGACGAACAAGGACATCGCCTGGACGAAGACCAAGTCCCTCGACGCGCTCATCAAGCGCGGCGACGTCATCCAGGTCAAGGTCCATTCCCTCGACGAGGCAGCCAAGACCGCCCAAGTGTCCCTCGACCAGAAGCCCATCCGCAACGGCGGCTTCGTCGCCGTCGACCCGCAGACGGGACAGATCAAAGCCCTGGTCGGCGGCTATTCCTTCCACGACAGCCAGTTCAACCGGGCCGTCCAGGCGCCGCGTCAGACCGGCTCGGTCATCAAGCCCCTCCTCTACACCGCCGCCCTGGAGCATGGCTTCACCCCGGCCAGCGTCATCGTCGACGAACCGGTGACCTTCATCGACCGCTGGAGCGGCGAACCCTGGTCGCCCAAGAACTACGACCGGAGGTACAAAGGCGCGGTCACCGTCAGGACCGGGCTCGAGCAGTCGCGCAACGTCGTCACGGCCACCCTGCTCGACAACATCTCGCCCCAGGTCGGGGTCGAATATTGCCGCCGTTTCGGGATCACGTCGCCTCTTTACCCCTTCCTCTCACTCAGCCTGGGGACGTTTGAAGTCACGCTGCTCGAAATGGTCTCCGCGTTCTCGACGTTCCCCAATAAGGGTGTCCGGTTCCAGCCCTACTTCATCACCCGCATCGAGGACAAGGACGGCAACGTCCTCGAGGAGGCGCGGGTGGAATCGAACGAGGTCATTTCGCCCCAGACCGCCTACATGATGATCCACCTGATGCGAGGCGTCGTGGAGTCGGAGGGCGGGACGGCGGCGGCCGCGAGCGTCCTCGGCTGGCCGCTAGCCGGCAAGACGGGCACGACCGACAAATATTCGGACGCCTGGTTCATCGGCTTCTCGCCGACCCTCTGCGCGGGCGTATGGATCGGCCACGACAAGCAGGTGCCCCTCGGGGATAGCCAGTCCGGGGCCGCGGCCGCCCTGCCCATCTGGCAGGGCTTTTTCACCCGGGTCATCGACGACGTCAGAAAAAAGGCCGCGGAGGATGGCGTCGTGGATTTTGTGCCCCCGGACTTCGAGGTCCCGCCGAACCTCGTCTTCGTCGAGATCGACAAGAAGACCGGGCTCCGGGTGATGGATTTCTGCCTCTACCCGTTCCTCGAGGTCTTCTTCCCCGGAACGGAGCCGGGCCGGTTCTGCACGCTCGCCGACCACATGCGGGTCATGGACTATTACCCCGCCGACAAGACCGGCATAGACCGCTGATAAAAAAAAAGGAGGCGTCCCTCCCCAACCGGCCACGGGAGGAGAGACGCCCCCACTAGTGGAAAGGGGTTGCTATTTCTTTCTGACGCCGCCGCCCGAAGCGCTCCGTGAGCCCGAGGACGAACCACGGGACGAACTCCCGCTGCGGGAGACGGAGCCGCGCGAGGAGGAGCTCTTAGTGCTCTTAGTCGAGGAGCTGACCTTGGCCGAACTGCGCCCCGACGACGAGCTTCCCGAGCGGACGGACGAGCTTGACGGCGTTCCCCGGACCGAGGACGGCCGGGAATAGGGGCCCGTAAAGGTCCTGGCTCTGGCCGCGCCGCCGTCCCCGTAGGACGCGGGCCGCGTGATGGCGGGGGAGGAGGGGTAGCCATTGACCGTTCTCGGGTTGCCCACTCCGGCCGTCGGCTTGGAAACGGACGGCGAGCTCTCATATCCGCTCACCGCGCTCGAGGCCGTTCCTGCGCTCCCGTCCTTCTTCCGGATATTGCGCTCCCCCGAGGCCTTGGCCGGACCGGACGACTTGGTCGAACCCTTATCCGGGCTCTTGACCGCCTGCGGTTTCGCCGACGTCCCGGACGCCTGGCCTTGGGTTTTGCCCGTCGCTTCCGGTTTCCGGATCGTCCGGGGGCTCGTCGGCGACGCACCGAGGGCGTCGCGGCCGATCCGCCGGTCCTGGGTCAGCCCGGTCGAACGGTCGTCCTTCCGGAGCAGGACCCGGTTCCCATCGAGCGGCTGGACGGAGATCTTCGTCCCCGCCGGCCTGAGGCTTAGGTTGCGGCTCGTCAGGCTCATCTTGGTCAGGCCCTTGAGAGAATCCCCCTTGAGGGCGTTTCGGGAAATACCGGGGTCCTTGAGCTGGTCGCGCCGGACGACGGTCAGGGCCCGCGACTCGTAAGGATAGTAGTTCCCGTAATAGTGACCGTAATATTGGCCGCCCATGAGGACGCCAGGATAGCCCCAATAGCTGAGCGGCGCCCACCCGAAGTAAAAATCATCTCCCCACCAGTTGACCCAGGCCGGACCCCACATATTCATGGGGATCCAGTACCAGCCGAAGTCGAATCCCCAGTGCCAGCGTCCGTAGTGGAACGTCGACCAGCCCCAAGGTTCATAGGGCCACCAGGTCCATCCGGACAGGGGCAGCCAGGACCAACGTCCGTTGTAGTAGGGGCGCCAATCTTCGTCGACACCGCCCGGCACCCAGACGTTGCCGTAGGGGGCGAGGTATGTCCATTCGCCGTACTCGTCGAGCTCGGCTTCGAAATCGGAGAGCTCTTCGGGCATGTAGCTTTTGGCGTACTGACGGCCGGTCACGGAGTTCCGCGACTCGTTGAACTTGTCGAAGCCGTCGTTGGCCACGGCGATGAACGATGACGGTTTCGAGGCGAAGCGGCCTTCGGAGACCTCGAGCCGCTGCGAGGCCTTGAGCAGGGTCGAGCCCTCCTCGCCGGCGGCCTCGATGAGCCCCTGATAGACCTGGATCTCCGTGTCCCGGTTCTCCCGGACGTCGACCCGGTAGATGCCGCGGTCGAGGACGAAGAAAGAGGAATCGGCCGTGTGGAGCTCGATGCCCTTCTCCTTCTTCAGCGTTCCTACGACGAGGTAGATATTCCCCGACCAGACGCGGAGACGGGTGATGTCGTCTTCCTTCTTGGGCAGGTTCAGGACGTCGAGCTTGGTGTCGTTGTCGAGCCGGATGTAGTTCCCCTTGCCGAAGTGGATCTCGGCCCGGCCGTCCGCCGTGCCTATCCGGTCGCCCTCGCTGACGGGCATATTGAGGGCCCCTTCCTCGTAGCCGAGGTCGGACGCCCTCTGGACGAACGCCTTCCCTTCGACGAAGCTCAGGCGGGCGATGGATTCGTTCGTGTACTTTGCATCTTTCGTATCCTGGGGAGGGGCCGTTTTGGGATCCTGGGCCCAAGCCCCGGCCGCGACCAGTACCAGAGCGATCAAGCAAATTATGGTCTTTCTCATGGTCGTTCTCCTATTCGCAACTATCTTTATGCAAGAACTATGCCAAGGGCCTCCCCTGAAAAAGCGCAGGGAACAGGCCCGGTTTGTCCTATGTAGGTGACGGTTTTCCAGGGGGAGGACACTTGTGCGGCCGGCGGGGAAGGGGACCGCCCCCTCCCGAACGAAGTGAAGTGAGGGGACTATTTTGTCCCCATGAGGGAAGTCCCTCTTTGAAGGGCGCCGTTATTTGGGTTTTGGGAAGAACCTCTCCAACTCCTCCGGCTTGGGCTTCGGAGTGAGCAGGCTGACGATGAAGAGCGCGCCGAGCGAGGCGATGAGAGCAGGGTAGATGATCGGGATGCCCCAGGGGTCGCCGTCGGGGGCCGGAATGCCGGGGATCTTGGACAGGGCGAAGAAGGCGATACAGACGACCGTGCCCGAGATGATCGAAGCCAAGCCGCCCGCCTTGGTCACCCGCTTCCAGGCCAAGGCGGCGATGAGTGCCGGGGTGATGGCCACGCCGTAGATCGTGTAGGCGAAGAAGCTCATTTCGAGGACGGACTTGAGCTGAGTGGCCAGCAGGAAAGCCAGCACGCCGATGGCGACGATGAGAACCTTCTGCAGGGCTACCATCTTCTTCGGGTCGGCGTTCTTCTTCAGGAAGCGTTGGTAGATGTCGCGCATGACCGTCGTCGAAGGGGAAAGGAGGTAGTTCATGCCCGTGGAGATGACGACGGCGCAGGCCGCGGCGAGGAGCAGGACGCCGACGGGGAACGGCACGAGCTGTTTGGCCGCCATCAGGACGACCTTGCCGCCGGCCTTGGGCACGCTCAGATCGATCTGGCCCTTGAGCTTGCTGAAGGCGAAGACGGCGATGACGACGACGATCGTCTCGACGAAGATCGTCCCGACCGTCCACCAGGCGACGGCCTTCTTGGCGTCCTTGCCCGATTTGGCGCTGTAGAATTTCTGGTACATGCTCTGCACGCCCAGGAGGAGGAACATCGTCGATAGGAAGTAGCCGATGGCCTTGAGCCAGGGGTGAACGCCGAACTGGTTGTTGACTACGGCGAAATAGCCCGGCTCCAGGGCCGCCTTGGCCGCCGGCAGGCCGCCCGCGGCCGTTATGACGAACGGCACGGCCAGGAGGCAGGCCAGGACGATGATGATGCCGTTCGGGAGGTCTGTATAAGCGATGGCGACCATGCCGCCCAGGGCGGTGAAGAGGATGACGAACGCGGCGGCGATCAAAGTGCCCGTCGCCTCGGAGATCTTTCCGTCGGTGATGACGTTGAGGATGAATCCGCCGGCGACGAACTGGTAGGAGACGATGGAGATGAAGGATATGATCAGGGCGATGGCGCCGAAGAGACGAGCCGCCGGCCCATAGCGGACCTCGAGGACGTCGCCGACCGTGTACTGGCCGAACGTGTGGATCTTGGCGGCGAGGAAGTAGATGAGGATGATCCCCACCCAGGCACCGGCGGACAGCCAGAGGGCCGAGAAGCCGGACTTGGAGGCGAATTCGGCGCCGCTGATGAACGTCCCGGAACCGATCCAGGTGCAGATCAGGGTGAAGACCATGACCTGCCACTTCAGGCTCCGGCCGGCGACCATGAACTGCTCCTGGCTTTTGATTTTCCTGGAGCGGACGAAGTTCAGGACCGTCAAGGCGAGGAGATAGACGAGGATGATGATGAGATAACTCGACATGCCGCCCTCCTAAACGTCCGGTTTGACCGGCGTTATCATACCAAATTGTTCGGTTCTTCGCCGACTTTTTTCTCGAGCTTCACCGACAGGAGCCTGGTCATGTTGGGTTCGGACATGGTCGTGCCATAGATGTAGTCGGCCACTTCCATCGTCTTATAGTTGTGGGTGATAAGGATGAACTGAGTTTGGTGCTTGATCGTCTTCAGGAGGTCGAGGAAGCGGGCCAGGTTGACGTCGTCGAGGGCGGCATCCACTTCGTCCAGGAAACAGAAGGGCGAGGGCCGGTAGCGGAAGAGGGCGAACAGGAACGACAGGCTGGTCAGGGATTTCTCGCCGCCCGAGAGCAGGTTGAGGTTCTGGACGCGCTTGCCCGGCGGCTGGGCGACGATCTCGACGCCGCTCTCCAGAGGGTTATCCGGCTCTAGGAGTTTGACCTCGGCGTTGCCGCCCTTGAAGAGGGCCGCGAAGATCTCCTGGAAGTTCTTGTTGACCTCCTCCAGGGCTTTGAGGAACTGGATCTTGCTCTCCTCGTCGATCTTGCGGATGGCCTCCTCGGTGGAGGCGATGGAATCCCGGAGGTCGCGGCGTTCGTCGAAGAGGAAGTCGAAGCGCTTCTTCTGTTCGAGGTATTCCTCCTCGGCCATGAGGTTGACCGCCTTGAAGCGGGCGAGGCTTTCGCGGGCCTCCTCGAGCTCTTTTTCGACTTCGTCGTCGGTCATCTCGGCAAGAGGCCGCCATTTCTTCGCGGCCCGTCTGGGCTTGACGGCCTCGCCCGGAACGATGGTCTTGTCCGCCGGCTCGGATGCCTCGGCTTCGGTGTCCTCGGCTTCTTCGTCGGCTAGCTCTTCGGCCTCTTGGTCGTCCGTGGGGACGGCTGCGGGCGCGGCCTCGCCGGCGGACTTGGCTTCCGCCCGGAGCTCAGCCAGGGTCTTCTTGAGCTCCTGCCAGCACATTTCATCGAGGTTGACCAGGTCGCGCTCGACCTCGGCCTTGCGGATCTCGTGCCGGACCCGTTCGTTCTTGACCGCCTCTTCCTCTTCCCGGGTTTTCTGGACGACGGTCTCGGCGGCCTCGAGGGACTTGCGGACCCGTTCGAGCTCTTCTTCCGTCGCCTCCAGCCCGGCCTCGGCCCGGAGCCGCTCTTCGCCGCGGGTCATGGCGCTTTCCCGGAGGGCCAGGATCTCGTCCCGGAGACGGGCCTTATCCTCCTCGCTGCCCCGAGCGTCGGTTTCGAGCTGCTGGATCTTGGCCGTCGCGGCATCCTTCCGTTTCGTGGTCGCCCGCATCTGGTCGCCGATGCCGTTCATCTTTTCCTGGACGAGGTCGAGACCGGCCTTCGTTTCGAAGAAGCGGCGTTCGAGGCCGGCGGCTTCGGCCGCGACGGCGGCCAGGGCCGTCTCCTTTGCTTCGATCCTTTCCTTGAGCTCCCGGGTTTCGGACTCGCGGAGCGTCAGGCCCTCGCCCGCGCTGCGGAGGGTCTCGCCGAGCCGCCCCTTCTCGTCGCGCAGAAGGCCGAGCTCGCGGCCGAGGATCGTCTGCGTCGTCTGGATCCTTTCGATCTCGTTGAGCCCGTAGCGATGTTCGCGCTCCCTGTCTTGAAGGACGCGCTCCGCCCGCTCGAGGCTTTCGCGGACGCCCGCGAGCTCCGCCTCGAGGGCCCCGATGCCTTTCTGCTTTTCTTCGAGGTCGGCGGCGACGGGGGCGGATTCGGACTCGAGACGGGCGATCTCCGCGTCGAGCCGACGCATCTCCGAGGTCAGGGCGATCGCGCCTTCGGCCTTTTCGCCGAGCCGGAGCAGCCCTGAGGCGAGGAGCAGGTCGCCCGAAGGCGTCAGGAAGTTCAGCTCGGGATGCTCGACCCAGGCCCGGACGGCTTCGCCGGCGTCCCTGACGATGACGGCGTCCTCGAGGCCGGGCAGCCGGTCCTTGAGTCGGTCGTCGGGTTCGATGAGGCTCTTGAGAAGTCCGATGACCCCGGGCCGTCCCAGGACATCCTCGGGGATGGCCGGTCTGGCCGTGGCCGGGATGAGGAGGTAGTTCCCGCGCAGGCCTTCCGGGAGGCCCCCCAGGAATTCCTCGACCGGGACGACGCGGGACCTGGCCCCCTCCCGCCAGAACGTGTCGAAGAGAAGGGCGTTCTCCGGATTCGTCCGGATGAGGTCGGCCAGGATGCCCAGCCCGCCGGGGACCTCGGCGGCCGGGGACTCGCCGCGCTCTTTTTCGTCGATCTTGCGGAGGGCCTGAAGATGGTAGGCGGATCCGTCCCGCCTCGTTTTCAGCGCCTCGAGCCGGCGCCGGGTCTCTTCAAGGGAAGAACGCAGGGAGCCGAGCGCGATCTTGACGTCCTCCGCCCGGCCGACCAGGGCCTGCCGGAGGTCGCGGTGCTCGGCGATGTCCCGTTCGAGGACACCCGTCCGGTCCTTGGTCTCGGCGAGAAGTCCGGCCTGCTCGCCGAGCTGGGCGGCGAGCTTCTCCTCCTGGCGGCTGAGGAGCTCGATCTCCTTGTCGGTCCTGACGTTTTCGTTCTTGGCCTCCGTCAGCTCCTGGAGCGCCTGGAGATAGTCGCCGCGCAGGCGCTCGATGTCCTTTTCCTCGGCGAGCCGGGCTTGGCGCGCGGCCTCGAGTTCGGCCTCGGCGCGGACGACGTCGGACCTGTTCGTTCCGAGCGCCTCCTCGAAACCGCCGAGCCTTGTCCGGAGGTCCTCGAATTCCCGGGTCAGCATGAGGACGTCTTCGAGGAGTTCGTCGCGGTCGGCTTCGGCGCGCTTTTTCTTCTCGTCGAAAAACTCGACCCTTTTCGATTCGCGCTCGATGTCGCTCTCGACCCGGGCGACGAGGGATTTCAATCCGAAAAGCTGTTCCTGGCTCTCTTTGAGGCCCTTTTCCAGGTCCCAGAGCTCCTTCCGCCGGGCCGCCGCGTCCTTCTCCTCGCTCCGCAGGCGGGCCGTGACGTCCCGTTCGCGGAGGAGACCTTGCTCGTAGAGGGCGGTGGCCTCGCCCTGGGAATTCTCGAGCAAGACGAGCTTTCTCTGGTAGTGGTGGGACGTCAGCTCCCGGATGCGCTCGCGCAGGCGCCGGTAGCGGTTGGCCGCCTGGGCCTGGCGCTGGAGGGAGTTCTTCGCCTTCTCGACCTCGATGATGATGTCTTCGAGGCGGATGAGGTTCTGCCCGGTGCTATCGAGCTTCGATTGTGCCTGGCGCCTTTTATCCTTGTAGTAGGCCGTTCCGGCGGCCTCCTCGATGAACATTCTCTTTTCCGTCGGCTTGGAGGTGACGAAGTTGCCGATCGAGCCCTGCTCGATGACAAAGTATTCCTTCTCGCCGATGGCGTGCCTCCAGAGCTCGTCCTGGATGTCCTTGAGGCGGACGGACTTGCCGTTCATCCGGTATTCGCTCTCCCCTGAGCGGAAAGCCCGGTGCGATACGACCATCTCTTCCTCTTCGCTGGCCAGGGTCAGGACCGCGTCGGCCATGCTCAAAGCGGGCTTCTTGGCGTTGCCGTTGAAGATGACGTCCTCGGTCCGGTCGCCCCGTACGACCTTCTGGCGGTGCCCGCCGAGGACCCAGAGCATGGCGTCGACGAGGTTGCTCTTGCCCGTGCCGTTGGGGCCGACGATGGCCGTGATGCCGGGGTGGAAAACGATCTTCGTTCTGTCGGCGAAGGACTTGAATCCCTGCAATTCGAGCTTCTTGATGATCATGTTCATGGTTGTCGCGGCGCTTTCGGTCGATTGGGTCCAACCGCGGGGTCGAACAAGAGGGGTATTGTATGCGATTCGCCCGGATTTTTAAAGGGGGAATATCTCGCACGGTCGAATGTATAAAGGGTGGAAGCGAAAGCTTCCGGGAATCCGCCGAAAGGAGGCGAACATGTTCCAGGAAGCGTTGTTCATCCCCGACAGGCATTTGCGGGCGAAAGCCGCGGCGCTTCCGGCCGCGGCCTTGATCCACGCGGTGGCACTGGCCCTGCTGGTGACGATCCCGCTGCTTCGCGTGGGCGATCTGCCGGAAGTCGGTTTTACCAGCGTCTTTTTAGTCCCAGCGCCGCCGGCGACGCCGCTTCCGCCTCCGAAAGCCCGGGCCGGGAACCCCGGCTCGCGCCTCGTGAAGAAGCCCGCCGCCGCCGCTGTCGGCGGCTGGAGGGTCGCTCCCGTCGACATCCCCGACGGCATCGTCGAGGAAGGGTTGGGCGCCGACGGCGCCGAGGGCGGGATCGAGGGCGGCGTCGATTACGGAGCGGGCGGGGGTCTTCCCGCGAACCTCGAAGGAGGCATGCTCTATCAGCTCGTCGGCGATCCGATCGAGCCCGTCGTGCGTGCCGCGGGCGACATCAAGCCTCCCAAGCTCGTCCGGAGGATCGACCCCGACTACCCGGAGATCGCCCGGCAGGCGAGGGTCGAGGGTGTCGTCATCCTCGAGGCGACGACCGATGTCTTCGGCCGCGTCACCGGTGTCCGGGTACTGAGGTCCCTTCCGCTCCTCGACGCGGCCGCGGTCGACGCCGTCCGTCAATGGGTCTACGAGCCGATGGTCATCAACGGCCGGCCTCGCCCCGTGACCTTCACCGTCACCGTCCGCTTCGTATTGAAATGAAGCCTGGGGACATGCCCCGCTTCTCTCGAAGCGGGACGTGTCCCCCTTCTTTTTACCTCGGACCCCCGCGGCTCTATTTGACAGGGGAGGCCGTTTCGTTTAATTTAT
>JBFYOD010000196.1:0-35407 GCA_041303965.1 Candidatus Aminicenantota bacterium | reverse complement strand
CGTAGGAGATGAGCTGGGCCGCGCCGCGGAGGCTGCCGATCAGGGCAAACCTGCTCCTCGAGGCCCAGCCGCTGATCAGGATGCCGTAGATGCCGAGGCTCAGCATGGCCAGCACGAAGAGAAGGGCCGCGTTAAGGTCGACGACCTGGAGAGGGATCCTCCGGCCGAAAAGACGAACGGCATCCCCGAAGGGGACGGCGACCATAGTCACGGCCACGAAAAAGAAGGACATGGCCGGGGCCAGCCAATGGAGGAAGCGCTCCGAGAAGGACGGGACGAAGTCCTCCTTGAAAAGCATCTTGATGGCATCGGCGAAAGGTTGGAAGAGCCCGAAGAGGCGGAGGCCGAAAACGGAAGCCCGGTTGGCGCCGATGCGGTCCTGCATGACCGCGCTCTGCTTTCGCTCGACCCAGGTCAGGAAGAGTGCGAGCAGCAGCGTCCAGGTCAGGGTCAGGACGACCTTGACCAGGACGATGAGGACGTCAACAAGCATCGGGCACTCCCCTGCTCAGGCCGAGACCGTTCGCCAAATACGCGAGGACCTCGAGTTCGGGGACGACGCCGGGCGGCGGCTCGACGGCCCGGCCGAAGGACTGCCGGAGGCCGTCGACGTTGACATAGGTCCCTGATTTTTCAGCCGGAACGGCAATGGGAAAGACGAGCTCGGCAGACCGGTCGAGCGGTCCGGTGTGGGCGGAGAAGAGAAATTTCGAGGGAATTCCCGCCAGGGCCCGGGAAACCGCTTCTTCGGAGAAATGCTCGAGGAGATGCGAGCCGAAGATAAAGAGGATCTCGGTGGCCGCGAGCGCGGCAAGGTCCGGCAGGCGCGGCGAAAAGCCGGCCTGGACGGCGCCGCGGGCGTTGGGCACGCGCTCTTCCGTGAGCAGGAAACCGTCCCCGGCTCCCGGCTTCGGGTCGGCGAAGAAGATCTTCCCCAGCCCTAAACTCTCGGCGAACACCCTCTTCGCCAAAGCCATCTCTTCGCAGGTCATGCGGCTGTTCAGGACGACGGCGATCTTGCCGGGGCGCTCGGGCCCGGGAACGGCCCGGACCCTGGCCGCGATCGCCGCGAGCCCTTTCTGCCAGGACAGCTCTTCCTCCGGAGCGGCGCTCCTTATGACTCGCACGTGTCTATTTTCGTCGATGTCGCGGCGGCCGGCCCGGCCGAAGTCGCATATCCAGGAGCCGTTGACCGCGGGATTCTCCCCCGCCTTGATACGAAATATCCTTCTCTGGCCTTCGCCCAGCGGATAGCCGGATACGGATTCGACCACGACGGCGCAGCCACGGCTGCAGCGGGGGCAGACGGTCGGTCTCTTTTTAAGGAACCAGGCCCTCGTCTTGAATCGGAAATCGGCATCCGTGATGGCCCCGACAGGACAGATATCGACGAGATTGCCCGAGTAGTTGTTGTCGACAGGGACGCCGTCGTAGGTCCCGATCTCGGCCCGCACGCCCCGTTCGAAAACGCCGAGCTCGCCCGTCCCTGTGACCTTGCGCAGGAAGCGGACGCAGCGCGTGCAGAGGATGCACCGCTCGCGGTCGAGGAGGAGCCCCTTGCCGATCGCGACCTTCTTGTTCCTCTTCTCCTTGGCTTCGACGAAACGCCCCGCGAAAAGGCCGTACCGCTCATAGTAGTCCTGGAGCTTGCACTCCCCGGCCTTGTCGCAGATGGGACAATCGAGGGGGTGTTCGGCGAGCAGGAACTCGAGGACGTCCCTGCGGGCCTGGATGACGCACGGCGTGGAGGTCCATACGGTCATGCCCTCCTTGACGGCGGTCGAGCAGGCGAGCTCCAGTTTCGGCAGCCCCTCCACTTCGACCAGGCACATCCGGCAGTTGCCCTCGGCTTCGAAAGCCGGATGATAGCAGAAATGCGGAATGGCGATCCCCACAAGCTCCGCGGCCTTGAGGACACTCGTCCCCTCGGCGGCTCGGACGGGCAGGCCGTCGATCTTGAGGCCGACCATCTTCGCTCCGCTCATCGCGACACCGCCCGTTCGAGCTCGTCCCGGAATTTCGTGACGAGGGCGCGGACGGGCAGGGCCGCCGCGTCGCCCATGGGGCAGAGAGTCCGCCCCTTCATGCCGTCGGCGAGCTCGAGGATCAGGTCGAGGTCGGCCGGTCGGCCCTTGCCCTCGGCTATCCGGGAGACGATCTTGTGGATCCAGGACGTCCCGATACGGCATGGGGCGCATTGACCGCAGGATTCGTGGGCGTAGAAGCGGGCCATGACCTTAAGGACATCGAGAATGGGGGTCCTGTCCCCGATAACGATGATCCCGGCCGAGCCGATCATCGTGCAGGCTCCCGCCAGGGAATCGAAATCCATGCAGGTATCGAGCTCGCCGGCCATCAGCATCGGAGCGGACAGGCCCCCGGGGATAATGGCCTTGATCGCCACTCCCTCGGGCGGGCCGCCGGCGTGGGTCTCGATGATCGTCCGGAGCGGCGTACCCACGGGCAGCTCGTAGAGTCCCGGGCGCCGGACGGCCCCGCTGACGCCGAAAAGCCTTGTGCCGCCGTCCTTGGCCAGGCCGCGGGCGAGGAACCAGTCCGCGCCGCGACCGACGATCGAGGGGACGTTGGCTAGCGTTTCGACGTTGTTGATGACCGTCGGTGAGCGGAAGAGCCCGATCACGGCCGGAAAAGGCGGTTTGAGCCTCGGCTGGCCGCGCCGGCCTTCGACCGATTCGAGGAGCGCCGTCTCTTCGCCGCAGATATAGGCCCCCGCCCCGAAGTGGACGACGACTTCGAGGTCGAAGTCCGAACCGAAGATGCCGCGGCCGAGGAAGCCCCCGGCGCGGGCCTCGGCCAAGGCCTCCTCCAGCCGGCCGGCGATGCGGGCGTATTCGCCGCGGACGTAGACAAAGGCCGTCCTGATGCCTACGCCGAAGGCGACGATGATCATGCCCTCGATAAGCGCGTGGGGGTTGCGGACGAGGATGGCCCGGTCCTTGAACGTACCCGGTTCGCCCTCGTCGGCGTTGACGCAAAGATATTTCGGCGCCGGCCCGCCCTGGGGGACGAACGACCACTTGAGACCTGCCGGGAAACCCGCCCCTCCCCTGCCTCGGATACCGGCCCGGCGGACTTCGGCGATGATATCTTGCGGAGCCATGGAGGCCACGGCCTTGCGGGCCGCTTCGTAGCCGCCCCGACGAACGTAGGCCTCGAGACGCCAGGAGGATTCGTCGGCGGGAAGGAGGCGGACGGCGTCTTCACTCATGCGCTTCGAGCTCCCCGACGAGAGCCGCGACCATATCCTTTGTCACGCGGCCGTAGTCTATGCCGTCGACCTGGAGGCACGGGGCCTGGTCGCAGTTCCCCAGGCACTCGACCGTCTCCAGCGTGATCCGGCCGTCGGGCGTCGTCCCGCCCGGCCCGACCCCGAGCTTCTCCCTCAGAAACCCGATGATGTCCTCGGCCCCGGCCAAGGTGCAGCTCAGGTTCCGGCAGACCCGGATCGTCGTTTTCCCCGCGGGCTTGCGGCGTAACATGGTGTAGAACGTGAGGACTTCCCGGACGCGGATCGGCTGGATCCCGAGTTTCGCGGCGACCCAAGCTTCGGCCTCGGGCGAAACGAAGCCGGACTCTTCCTGAAGGACGCGCAGGACCGGGAGCAGGGCCGCCGATCGTTCGGGATACGGCACGATCAGGCCTTGGATTTTCTTCAGGGCCGCGGCGGAAGGGGTGTAGCTCATCGATCGAGCTCCCCGCCGATCATGTTCATCGACCCGAAGGTCGGGATGACATCGGCCAGGAGCCGGCCCTTGATCAGCTGCTCCAGGGCGGAAACGACGTGGAAACAGGGCGCCCGAAGATGCAGGCGGTAAGGCCGGTCCGTGCCGTCGGAAACGATGTAGAACCCGACCTCGCCGTTCCCGCCTTCGACGGAAAAATAGACATCCCCCTTGGGCGGCCGGATGCCGTGGCCGGTCATGAAGAATAGGAAGTGGCTGATGAGGCCCTCCATGGTGGTATAGGTGTCCTCTTTCGGAGGGACGACGACACCGCGCGCAGCGCCGCCAAGCGCGGCGGACTTATCAGGGGTCATGAGGTCTGCGTACCTCTCCTTTTCAGACCCCTCGAGGTTGGGCGAAAGGAGGATACGCGCGGCGGTCTTCTGCCGCCGCGAAACGCGGACGGCTTCGGACGGTTCGATCGCCGGCTCCCGGACGATGGGCGCCGCGTCGGGGATGAGGACGGCGACCTGTTCGAGGAGCCGCAGGCTTTGCTCCATCTCCCGCATCCGGACCCGGTAGCGGTCGAAGTTGTCCCCGAACTCGCCGACCGGGACCTCGAATTCGAGCCTGTCGTAGACGAGATACGGGCTGGCTTTGCGGACATCGTAGGGTATGCCCGTCGACCTCAGGCACGGCCCGGTCCAGCCGTAGGACAGGGCGTCCTCTTTCGAGATGACGCCGACGCCGCGGGTCCGGCCCTGGAAAATGCTGTTCTCGTCGAGCAGGCCCGAGACGTCCTTGAGGACCTTGCGCGTTTCCTTGACGGCCGTGGCCAGCGAACCCCGCCAATCCGGATGGAGGTCGGCCCGGACGCCGCCTATCCTGATATAGGAGGTCGTCATCCGGGCGCCGGTCGTGAACTCGATCGTGTCCCAGAGGAACTCCCTGGCCTTCATCATATAGAGGAAGACCGTGAAGGCGCCGCATTCCATGGCCATGGCCGCCAAGCAGGTCAGGTGGTCGGAAACGCGGGAGAGCTCGCTCATGAGGACGCGGATGAGCTGGGCCCGCTCGGGGACACCGACGCCGAGCATTTTCTCCATGGTCATGGCGTAACCGAGGTTGTTGATCAAGGGCGAGACGTAGTTGAGCCGGTCGGTGTAAGGCAGGAGGTTGAAATAGGTCTTGTTCTCGCAGGTCTTCTCGAAACCGCGGTGGAGGTAGCCGACCTCGACCTCGGCGTTGAGGATCCTCTCGGCGTCGAGTTCGAGCATAACGCGGATCGTGCCGTGCATCGCGGGATGGGACGGGCCCATGTTGATGAGCATGCTCTCCGGACGGGCTTCGCGCTGAATCCGCGTGGTCTCCATCTCAGACCTTGTCCTTCATCGGGATGCGCGGCTGGGCCAGCCGCCAGGGATAGGACTTGCGCAGCGGATGCCCCTCGAAGCCCTCATAGGTCAGAAGCCGCCGCAGGTAAGGGTGGCCCGCGAAATGGACGCCGAACATATCGAAGACCTCGCGCTCGAGCCAGTCGGCGTTCTTCCACAGTCCGACGAGAGAGTCGGCGACCGGGTTCCCGGCCGGGAGAGAGGCCTTGATGCGCAGGCGGACGTTCCGCGAAAGAGAATACAGATGATAGACGAGTTCGAACCGTCCCTCCCCGGCCGTAAAATCGACACAGGTGAGGTCGAGGAGGACGGCGTAATCGAAGGGCGCGTCGAGGAGAGCTGTCATGAGGGAACGGAGGGAGCCGGGCCTAACGACGAGAACGTCGTCGCCGAAGGATTTCGAGACGCCCTCGACCGCTTCGCCGAATCTGGACCGGAACTCGTCGATCAGGATTTCCTGGCCCATCGCCAATCCTGTTTCTGGTGCTGGATCTTGTCCTGGAGTTTCATGAGGCCGTCGAGGACCATCTCCGGACGGGGCGGACAGCCGGGGATGTAGATGTCGACGGGAATGACCCGGTCGATGCCCTGGACGACGGCGTAGTTCTGGTAGATGCCGCCGCTCACGGCGCAGGCCCCGAAAGCGATGACCCACTTGGGCTCGAGCATCTGATCGTAGACCGTCTTGAGGACCGGGGCGAGTTTATGGGTGACCGTGCCGACGACGAGAAGGAGGTCGGCCTGCCGTGGCGAAAAGCGGGTCAGGCCCGCCCCGAACCTGTCGATGTCGAAGTGGGCGCAGGCCGCCGACATGTATTCCATGCCGCAGCAGGCGGTGATGAACGGGTAGTGGAAAAGGGAGTATTTCCGGCCCCAGCCGAGGGCCGTCTCGAGGCGGGTCGTGAGGAAATCGAGGCCGCTCATGACCAGCGGAATATCCCTTTCTTCCAAGCGTAGACGAAGCCCAGGGCCAGGACGAGAATGAACGACCCCAAAGCGGCCAGGCCGCCGAAGCCCCGGTCACGGAAGGCCAGCGCCAGAGGATAGAAAAAAACGATCTCGACGTCGAGGAGCAGGAAAAGAAGGGCCACGAGGAAAAAGGGGATGTTGACGGGACCGATCCTCGACTGGAGCGGCGGGCTGCCGCACTCGAAAGGCTTCTCGCGGGCCGGGCTGGGTTTCCGCGGGCCGAGAATGAAGTTGATGAGGATCATGACCGCGGAAAGAACGCCGAAGACGAGGAAAGCAAGCGCGAGTTCCATCATGATGCCACGTTGGCCGCGACGATTGTATAGAAAGACACCGGATTTTTCAACGCTTGCCGCCGGAGCGGCCGCTCGAGAGGGACATGTCCCTCCGGGTCGCGTCCCCGGGGTTTCCCGGCCAGGCTCCTAGCCGAAGTCTAACTTGAAATCCGCCCGGCTATCGCTCCTCGGACGAAGGGACCGCCGTCTCCCGGGCTAAATTCATCTTCCGCAACAGCTCCTGGAAGCGCGGGTCGTCGCGGACGGGGTCAAAGAGGGGCTTTCCCAGGTAGGCCAGGTTGGGATCGCGCTCCTCGTAGCTTCTCTCGAGCCACTCGAAGGCTCGGCCCCGGTCACCGCCCCTGAGATAGCGACAGGCGACATCCAAGGCGCGCATGCCCCCGACGAAGCTCTGGTAGCGCGCCGCCATCTCGTCCGCGACGGCGCGCAGCGCGCCCTCGTAACCGCCCTCGGCGAGGCCCCGCTCGAACTTCGCCAGCCTCTCGGCGTCGCCGCCGATCTGCCCCTTGAGCAGCTCGAGATGCTCGTCCCGGAGGTCCTTCGCGCACAGAACGTCCTCGTAGGCGCTCCCGGCGATCCCCAGCTCGGGCTGGGCCTCGAGCGCGACGCGGGCCGCGGTCAGGGCCTCGTCGTAGCGGCGGTCGAAGGTCAGCACCTGCGCGTAGAGAGCTTGAAACAGGGCGTTGAACGGGTCGAGCCCGACGGCCGTCTCGGCGTGCCGCAGGGCCTCGTCGGGCCGCCCCACGACGGTCAGAAAGCTCGCGAAATAAGCGTGCGTGTTGGCCGAATTGGCGTTGAGCTCCAGGGCCCGCCGCCACTCCGGCTCGGCGCCCTCCCAGTCCCAGTCCGTCCAAGTCTTGACCAGGGCCAGCGCCTCGCGGGACCCCGCGGCGTCGCCGTCGAGCTCAATGGCCTTGAGGGCCGCCTCCCGGGCTTTGGGCCCGGCCTCGCGCGGCGCCGTGATGCCCATCTGCTGGCGGGTCGACCAGACCCAGGCCAAACCCGCGTGGGCCGGCGCGTAGGTGGGGTCCTTCTCCAGGGCCAGCTCGAAGTAGCGCTGGGCGGTGTCCTGGTCCATCGGCGTCTGCTTCTGCCAGTGGTAGGACCCCTTGAGGTAGGCGTCGTAGGCCTCGGGGTCGACGGTCCCGGCGGAGGCCAAGCGAGTCTGTTCGTCCGGCAGAAGCTCGATCCGCAGCGCCTTGGCCACGTTCTGGGCCACCTCGCTCTGGACCGTGAGGATGTCCGAGAGGTCGCGCTCGAAAGTGTCGGCCCAGAGCTGGGTCTGGTTCCGCGTCTGGATGAGCTCGGTGGTGATGCGGACGCGGTTCTTTTCGCGCCGCGTGCTGCCTTCGAGGATATAGTCCACCCCGAGCTCCTGGCCAATCTGGTCGATCGGCGTGTCGCTCTTCTTGTAGCGCATGACCGAGGAGCGGGCGATGACGCTGAGGTCCTCCGGGTTGAGGCTGCCGAGCCGGGTGATCATCTCCTGGGTCAGGCCGTCGGACAGATACTCCTGTTCGGGGTCGCCCGTGAGGTTGATGAACGGCATAACGGCCAGCTTGACGGCCCGGTCCGTTGCGGGACTCCGACCGAGGAGCCGGTCTCTCACGCCGCCGACGTTGAGGCCCATCCCGAGCGCCAGCACGACGGCCAGCCCGGAATACACGTAAGCCGCCCGGACCCCGAAGATCTTCCTGACGAGCTTGGCCCGGATGGGCCGGAAGCCTTCGGCCACGGAGGCAATGTCCTCCAGGAACTCGTCCATGGTCCGGTAACGGTCGTCCGGCTTCTTGACCAGGGCCTGGCCGACGATCTGGGCAAGTTCGGGGGCCAGCCCGGGGCGGGCTTTCAGCAGCGGCTCCGGCTCCCGCTGGAGGATGGAGTAGATCACGGTCTGGTCGTGGTCGCCGGGGAAGGGGAGCTTGCCCGTGAGCATCTCGAAGAGGACGACGCCCAGCGACCAGATGTCCGTGCGTCCGTCGAGCGCGCCCCCGCGGGCCTGCTCCGGCGACATGTAGGCGATGGTGCCCACGGTCGTCTGGCTTTTCGTCAGCGACGAGCCGCCCTGGAGCTTGGCCAGCCCGAAGTCCATGACCTTGGCCTGGCCCTTGGCGGTGACCATGATGTTAGCGCTCTTGACGTCCCGGTGGACGATGTCCTTGCGGTGGGCCTCGCCGAGGCCCGCGGCGACCTGGGCGGCGATGCCCAGGGCCTCGGCCGGTTCGAGCGGGCCCCGCTTGACCTTCTCGCGCAGCGTCTCGCCCTCGACGAACTCCATGGCGATGTAGGGGCGGTCCTCGGTCTCGCCGACCTCGTAGATGACGCAGATGTTCGGGTGGGAGAGCGCCGCGGCCGCCTGGGCCTCGATGAGGAAGCGCTCCTTGAGCTCCGGCGCGTCCATGAGATGGGGCGGCAGGAACTTGAGGGCCACCGGGCGCTTGAGCTTGAGGTCCTCGGCCTTGTAGACGACGCCCATGCCGCCCCGGCCGACCTCTCCGACGACCCGGTATTTGCCCGCGACGATGGCGCCTTCCTGGATGGCGGGGAGCGGGACGGCCATCGTCAGGGGCAGGCCGTCGCCGGGCGGCGGGGTGAGCGGCGTCGCGCAGTTGCGGCAGAAGCGGGAGCCCTCTCTATTCTCGGCGCGGCATTTCGGGCAGTCCATACTCAACCCCTTTGCGCTCAGTATATCCGTCTTCGAGTTTATGTCAACGTTGAAAGCGCCCGCTATTTTTTCCCGGCTGAAGCGACCGGCGGTTCGTAGGGTAGATTCATGGCCCGCAGCAGCTCCTGGAAGCGCGGGTGGTCGCGCAGACAGTCAAGCTCGGGTTTCAGGATGTACGGAAGGTTGGGATTGCGTTTTTCGTAAGTTTTCCAGAGCCACTCGACGGCTTTATCGAGGTCGCCGGCCCAGCGGTAGCGTTGGGATATGGCAATTTCATTAAAGCGCTGCCCCTCATCATACTGTGCCGCGCGGTAATCCGCCATGGCGCGCCAGGCGCCCTTGAAACCGCCTTCGGCAAATCCCCGATCGAACAACTCCAGGCGTAAGGCGGCGTCCTTGCTCCCGGTTGCGTTCTTAATGATGACCTGCCGGGTGTAGGCGACCTGCTCGTCCAGGAGCCCTTTCATATATAAATATTCGTCATAGCCTATGTTGCCGCCAATCCCGGCAGGACTGATTTTTTTGGCGTGGGCGGACGCGGCCATGGCGTCGTCAAAGCGGTGGTTGTCCCACAGAACCACGCAATACAATCGATAGAAGAGCGCGTTGTAAGGATCGAGCTCGATGGCCCGCTCGGAGTGCCGGATGGCTTCTTCCGGCCTGCCGATGACGCAAAGATAGTGAGCGTAGTAGGCCTGCGCTTGGGCCAAGTTGGGATTCAGCTCGAATATCCGCCGCCATTCGGACCAGGCGCCGCCCCAGTCCCATTCGGTCCAGGCCAGGTACAGAGCCAACCCGTGATGGGCCTCCGCGGAGTTTTCATCCAAAGCGACGGCCCGCAAAATCTCTTCCTTAATGAAGGGTCTGGCTTCGGAAGGGAGCGAGAAGCCCATTTGCTGACGCCCGATCCAGACCATGGCAAGACCGGTCTGGGCCGACGCATAGGAGGGATCTTTCTCCAACGCGAGGCGAAAGTACTTTTCGGCGGCGTCAAGGCCGTCCCTGTTCAGGTCATACCAGTGTTGCATGCCCTTGTGATAGGCCTCGAAGGCCTCAGGGTCGACAGTCCGGGCCGAGGCCAGGCGGGCCTCTTCATTGGGCAGCAGCCTGAACGCCAGGGCCCTGGCGACGTTCCGGGCCACGTCGCTCTGCAGGATCAGAATGTCGGAAAGCTCCCGTTTGTAGGCCTTGGTCCAGAGCTTCTCCCGGTCCACGATCCGGACGAGCTCGGCCGTGACCTGGACCTGGTTCGCCTCCCGCCGGGCGCTTCCGTCCAGGACATACTCCACGTCGAGCTCCCGGCCGATCTGGTCGAGGGGTGTTTCGCGCTTCTTGTAGCGCATGACCGAGGTCCGGGCGATGACGCTAAGGCCGTCGGGGTGGAGGCGGCCGAGCTGGATGATCATCTCCTCGGTGATACCGTCGGTGAAGAACTCCTCCTCGGGGCTGTCGCTGAGGTTGACGAAGGGAAGCACCGCCAGCTTGACGGCCTTGGCAGGAGTAGCGGCCCCGCCGAAGAGCCTGTCCCGGATCCCTCCGAGGTTGAGGCCCAGTCCGAGGCCCAGAACAACAAGGAGGGCCGCGGGGACGGCGTATCGCGCCTCCAGCCCGAAGATCCTCTTGCCGGGCCTTCGCTTGGCCTTGAGGGGCTTCAACCCCCCGGCCACGGAGGCGATGTCCGCCCGGAACTCCTCCATCGTCTGATAACGGTCGGCCGCTTTCTTGGCCAGGGCCTGCCCGATGACCTGCTCAAGGGCGGGCGGAGCGTCCGGCCGGGCCTTGGTCACGGGCTCGGGCTCCTTGTGGAGGATCGAGCGGATCACGGACTGGTCGCCGCCGCCCTCGAAGGGGTGTTTTCCCGCGATCATCTCGTAGAGCACGACCCCGAGCGACCAGATGTCGGTCCGGCGATCGAGCTTCTCACCCCGGGCCTGCTCGGGCGACATATAGGCCACGGTCCCCAGCGTCGTTTGGCTCTTGGTCAGCGAGATGCCCCCCGCGAACTTGGCCAGCCCGAAGTCCATGACCTTGGCCCGGCCGTCCTTGGTGACCATGATGTTGGCGCTCTTGACGTCCCGGTGGACGATTCCGTTCGCGTGGGCCTCACCAAGGCCCGCTGCGACCTGGGCGGCGATGTCTAGGGCCTCGGAGGCCTCGAGCGCCCCCTTCTTGATCCTCTCCCGCAGAGTCTCGCCCTCGATATATTCCATGGCGATGAAGGGGCGCTCGTCGCTCTCCCCGGCCTCGTAGACGACACAGATGTTGGGGTGGGCCAGGGCCGCGGCGGCCTGGGCCTCCCGCAGGAACCGCTCTTTAAAACCGGGCAACTGCGCAAGCTCAGGCGGCAGGAACTTGAGGGCCACCTCACGCTTGAGCTTGAGGTCCTCGGCCTTGTAGACAACCCCCATGCCCCCGGCCCCGATCTCGTCGACGATCTCGTACTTGCCGGCGATGAGCGCGCCTTTGGAAATTACGGGAAGCGGTGTGCCGATGGTCTTTGTCAGCGAAGCCAAGTCGGGCCCCGCCTGCCCTATCGGGGTCTCCGCCGTCCGCGTCGGGAACGACGGGCCGCCCCCGGCCTCGCCGCCCTCAGCCTCTGTCAGCGGCGCCGCGCAGTTGCTGCAGTACCGCGAATCGTCGGTATTGTCGGTGTGGCAGGCAGGACATTCCATGGTTCAGCCTCCCTCTTGTCGATACCGGAATACTAGTACGGGCAGCGAGGGCCGTCAATCCCTTTGTCGATACCGGATAGGACTATGGGAGCTTCAAGATGGTCTCGATGACTTCCTGAGCGCCCCGGGGCGGGAACTTCATGGCCCTGGATGGTCGCCCGCGCGGGAAGGCCGGTCAACACTCTTCCGGTCGGGCCCGCTTATGAATTCAGGATGTGAAGGGCCTCGTTGTTGGCCTTGAGGGCGGCCTCGCCGATGGTCTCCGACAGCGTCGGATGGATATAGATGATGCTGTCCAGTTCCTTGAGCGTCAGGCCCTTGGCCACGGCCATGGTCAGCACCGGGATCATCTCCGAGGCACCGGGCGCGACGATATGGGCCCCGATGACGCGGTCCGACTCGTCGGCCAGGACCTTGATCATCCCGTCCGTGGCGTCCATCGTCAGGGCCCGGCCGCTCGCCTGAAGCGGGAAAACGCCGCTTTTAGCCTTGATCCCTTGGGCCAGGGCCTCCTCCTGGGTCAGCCCGACCGAGGCAAATTCCGGCTCGGTGAAGACGGCCATAGGCAGGGCTTTATAGTCGACGGCCCTGCGGGGCAGCCCGGCCGCGTTGTCGACGGCGACCAGGGCGTCGGAGTAGGCCTTGTGGGCGAGGAGTTTGCCGCCGATGACATCGCCGATGGCGAAGATCCCAGGGATATCCGTCTCGAGCGACGGTCCGACTTTGATGAAGCCGCGGTCCAATTCGAGGAAAGGGGCTCCATCGAAGAGGTCCTCGGTGTTGGGCCGCCTTCCCGCCGAAAGAAGGACTTTTTCGCCGTGATATTCGAACCGCTTATCGGTTTTAACGCAAAGGCCCTTCAAGGTGACGCCGTCCCCATTGACGGCGGCCTCGTCGATCCTCATCTCCGTGAAAACTCTTAAGCCTTGCTTCTTGAAAACCCGTTCGAGCCTCGTCACCGACTCCCGGTCGGCTCCGGGCAGGATCTGGGGCATGATCTCGAGCACCGTGACGTCCGTCCCCAGGCGCTTGTAGATCGAGCCCATCTCGAGCCCGATGGCCCCCGCTCCGATGACAAGAAGGCTCTTGGGCACCTCGGAAAGCTCGAGCGCTTCCGTGCTGGTGATGACGGTCCGGCCGTCGGGCTTGAGGAAGGGCAGGCCGGCCGCGAGGCTTCCCGTGGCCACGATGACCTTCTCCGCCTCGAAGACCCGCTCCCCTTCCGGCGTCCGGACGACGACGGACCTGTCCGCCCTCAGCCGGGCCGGCGCCTTGACGATCTCGACCTTGCCCTTTTCGAGGAGGAAGACGATGCCGTTGACGAGCTTGTCCACGACGCCCTGCCGCCTTTCCTGGACCTTTGTCCAGTTCAGACGGACCTCGTTGACGGGCCCCTCGAGAGTTTTCGTTCCCGCGACCTCCTTGAGGATCTTGGTCTGGTGAAGAAGGTACTTCGTCGGGATGCAGCCGTAGTTGATGCAAGTCCCGCCGACGCGGTCCTGGTCGATGAGCGTGACGGTCTTCTTGAGCTGGGCGGCGCGCATGGCGGCGAGATAGCCGCCGGGGCCGCCGCCAATGATAACGATATCTCGTTTTTCGGCCATGGGATCTCCTCTCAGACAACCGTGGGCATTTCGCCCGGCCCGACCCGCTTTTTCAGGAATGTCTTCACGGAGAGGATGATGACACCCGCCGACAGGCCTAATAGGAGAAGATCCGCGGCGATCAAGATGTAGTTCTCCTTCTTGATATAGCCCGCAAGCAGAATGCCGAGCGAGGCGAGAGTCGTCGCGACCATGAACACCGCTGGGACGAGCGTGTACCAATTCCGCCGCTTGCGCAGGAGCAGCCAGGCCGACACGGTCAGCAGGGCCATCGCGGCCAACAGCTGGTTGGCCGTGCCGAAAATGGGCCACAGGGCGGTGAAGGCGTTGGAATAGGCCAGGGTCCACATCAGGAGAACGGACAGGCCCGAATTGAACCAGTAATGCCGCAGCAGGCGCGGCACTTTCTTGACGACGATGGACCACAGCTCCTCGAAGAGGTAGCGGTTGAGCCGGACGGCCGCGTCGAGCGTCGTGATGACGAAGCCCTCGACGAGCAGGATGCCGAAGACCGTGCCCAGGGCAACGGGGATGCCGAGGCCCTCATGGAACAGCCGGCCCGCGGCCAAGGCGAAGCCCAGGATGGGATTGGATTTCACGGCCGGATCGGTCGGCCAGACGATGGCCTTATAGTCGGAGAAGGCCATGACCGCGCCGAGGGCCAGGAGGACACAGACCGACAGGAGCGACTCGAGGAGCATGGCGTTATAGCCGACGCGGCGGGCGTCGCACTCTTTGGCCAACTGTTTTCCCGTCGTCCCGCCGGCGACGAGCGAATGGAAGCCCGAGATGGCCCCGCAGGCGATGGTGATGAACATCATGGGCCAGATGAAGCCCAGGTTCACCGCTCCCTCAGCCAGGTTGAACCGGGGCATGGTCACCCGCAGGCCCTGGAAGCCGCAGCTGAAGAGCGTCACGACCATCAGGCCGATGCCGCCGTAGAGGATCTGGACGTTGATGAAGTCGCGCGGCTGGAGGATGAGCCAGACCGGCACGCCGGCCGCGATGAGGACATAGACCGAGATGATGATCATCCAGGTCGTCGGCGCCAACGTCACCGGGAGGGCGATGCCCAGAAAAACCGAGGCGACGCATATTGCGGCGGCCAGGACATAGGCATAGGCGGTCTTGAGCTTCTTCTTATAGAGGAGGAATCCGAGAAGGGGCGAGCAAAGCGTGATGAAGATGACCGAGGTCGAAGCGATGCCGCCGATGCGGCCCATGACGACGCCGTCCCGGACGACCGTCCTGAGGAACGTCTGCCCTTCTTGGGCCCCGATTTTGGCTAGCGGCCAGAGCGACGTCAGCGAGATCGCCGTCGCGCTGAGGAAGGACGAGGTCACCAGCACGATCATGACCAGCGTGAAGGCGATGAACAGGTTGAAACCGGCGCTCCCCAGGGTCTTCCGGGCGACCTCGGCCATGGACTTGCCGCCCTCGCGCATGCTTATGAAAAGCGTCGTGTAGTCGTGGACGGCACCGATGAACACCCCGCCTAGGACGACCCAGAGCCAGGCCGGAACGAAGCCGTAGAGGATGGCCATGGTCGGGCCGAGGATGGGCCCGGCGCCGGCGATGGCCGAGAAATGGTGGGCGAAGACGATGTATCGCTTCGTGGGGACGTAATCCCGCCCGTCGTTACAGGAGACGGCCGGGGTTGGATGGTTCGCGTCCTCGCCGAGGCTCCGGGCGATGTAGCGGGAATAAAGCCGTCCGGCCAGGGCGAAAACGGCCGCGGCCGCGAGCAGAACCAGGAGAACGTTCATAGGCCTCTAATTAGCATATTTGACAGGCCCGTGACAAATCGGTAAAAAGAAGACCGCGAAGTCAAACAAGGAGACCCGGCATGCTGACGACCTGGGAAAAGGCTCTTTTCGTCCTGCTGATCCTGGTCACTGCGGCGGCTTTTCTTATCCCCATCGTCCGCCGCCTCCGCATTATCGCGGCGGGCGGGGCCGAAGACCGCTTCAGGGACCTCTGGAAGAGGTTCCGCCACGCCGTCGTCAAGGTCCTATTCCAGCGCTGCACGCTCCGCGGCGAGCGCCTTTTCACCGGCCTGATGCACGTCGGCATCTTCTACGGCGCCCTGTCATTCGACACGATGACGATCAGCCACACGCTCGAAGGCTTCATCGACGGATTCTATCTCTTCGGCAGATCCAACTTCGGCCTGTTCTTCTCCCTCGTCATCGACGTCGCCGCGTTCACCGTCATGGCCGGTGTCATCTTTCTCGCCTTCCGCAGGTTCATCATCCGCCCCAAGGCCTACGCCACGACGCCGGGCGATTCGGCCATCATCTATCTCCTCATCACCTTGGCCACGGCGACCTATCTCTATTTCGAAGGCTTTTCCATCGCCCACCATCCCGACACGGCGCGGCTGTCTTTCCTTGGCTCTTGGCTCGCCGGCGTCATCGGCAGGTCAGGCCTGAGTCCCGAGGCCATCGCCACCCACTTCAGGATCGCCTGGTGGGCCCACGTCGTCACCGTCTACGGCTTCATCGCCTACGTCCCGCACTCCAAGTACCTTCACATGTTCGCCGGACCCTTCAATGTCTTCTTTCGCAGATCGACGCCGAGCGGCGAGCTCGCCCCGGTCGATCTCGAGAAGTCTGAGGTCTTTGGCGTCGAGAAACTCGCGGACTTCACCTGGAAGGACAACCTCGACGCCTTCGCCTGCATGGAGTGCGGCCGCTGTCAGGACGCCTGCCCGGCCTTCGCCAGCGGCAAGCCGCTCTCGCCCAAGATGATCGTGTTCAACATGGAGAAGGCCTTGCTGGCCAAAGACAAGGCTGTGATCGCAAAGAAGCGCGATGGCCTTCCCGATCTTGTCCCCGAGACTTTCACCGAGGGCGAGATCTGGACCTGCACGACCTGCGGCGCCTGCCAGAAGGAATGCCCGGTCGAGATCGAGCACATCCGCAAGATCGTCGGCGCCCGGAGAAGCCAGGTCCTGATGCAGAGCAAGTTCCCCCAGGAGCTCAACGCCTTCTTCAGGAACATGGAGACCAATTCCAACCCTTGGGGCATCGGCTTCTCCAAGCGGGCCGAATGGGGCGAGGCGCTCGAGGTCAAGCACGTCAAGGACGTCCCCGATGCCGAAGTCCTCTTCTGGGTCGGCTGCATGGGAGCTTACGACGACGCGGGGAAAGGGATCGCCGGGTCGCTCGTCAAGATCCTCCGCGCGGCCGGGATCAAGTTCGGGACGCTCGGGACCGAGGAAAAATGCTGCGGCGATTCGGCCCGGCGACTCGGCAACGAATACCTCTTTCAGAGCCTGGCCCAGGAGAATATCGCCCTTTTCAAGGCCTACGGCATAAAGAGGATCGTCACCATCTGCCCGCACGGCTACAACACGCTCAAGCATGAATACCCGAAACTCCTGGACTTCGTCCCCGGTTTGACTGAAGAGGACAAAGCGAAGCTTCGGGCGATCGAGGTCGTCTCACATGCCGAGCTCATTTATGGCCTTATCGGCGCTGATAAGATCGCTTTCAGAGCTCCGGCGTCGGATAGCTACACGTTCCACGACCCCTGCTACCTCGGCCGTCATAATGGCCTGACCCGGGAGCCTCGGGCCGTCCTGTGCTCAGCGCTCGGCGGTGAACTGAAGGAACTCAAACGGCACGGCGACGACAGCTTCTGCTGCGGCGCGGGCGGCGGGCTGATGTGGACCGAGGAATCGCTCGGCACCCGGATCAACCACCTACGGACGGATGAAGTGATCGCTTCGGGCACCGGCCTGGCCGCGGCCGCCTGCCCCTTCTGCCTGACCATGCTCCGCGACGGCCTCAAGGACAAGGGCCGGGAGGATATCAAGGTCAAGGACATCGCCCAGATCGTCGCGGAACGCCTCTAGGACTTCATCGAAAATCAGGAATAAACGTCTTTTCGATGTTTAATGCGGTAGACGAAGATCCGTTTCGAAGGGTCGTCGATCCGATAGAGAACGCGATATTCCCCGATCCGGATGCGATAGCCGTCCTCGCCGGTCAGCTTTAAGCAACCGGGCGGGCGTGGATATTCGGAAAGGCCGCGGAGCCTCTTAAGGACGCGGCCAAAAACCGGGCCTTCCAGGCTATCGAGGTCTTTTTGCGCAGGGGGCAACAGGAACAGTTCATACACGGCGTTTCTTGACGTATTTGTCGAGGGTAACGGCCTTATCTTCCAACTCACGCAGGTTCTTCAAGTCTACGATATCTTCTTTGATCTCCTCCCGCGCGAGCTGTTCCATGACGGCTTTTTCGACGAAAAAGCCGTACTTCAGACCTCTTTCCCGGCAGAAATGTTTGACCCGTTCCGCAACGGCATAATGGACCTTCACGGCCAGAATGGTTTTTTCTTCTTTCATGGCTTTCCCATGATAAAACAATAATATAACTTTGTCAATATTTAGTTAACTATAGTTATCTGTCATCAAAACACGGCTTGGACGACTATCCCGCGGGCCTGGCCGCGAAGATATCAGGGTCAAGGACATCGCCCAGATCGTCGATGAGAGTCTCTAGCGCCAGCGTCGATCCCGATCCTCTCGGCGAGAAGCCCTCGCCTGCTCTATTGACATTATTTAAAAACCGGTGCAAAAATCCCGTCCAAGTGATCCTGTTTCCAGGCTCACGAGTTCTACAAGCCTCGTTTTCGGCGGGGGAGCGGAAATGAAGATGGAAAAGTTCATGCTCATCCTCGATCTCCGCTACGATCTGGGATTAGCCAATCCCATTACGTTCAGCGATGAAAACGTCAAATTTGGGACCCTGATGTTCATGGTGGGGATCGGATTCTGAACCGAACCTAGTCTACGGACGCATCTCGACAACGCCCCTTCTTCGGAAGGGGGCGCTTTATTTTCGGCGCCGACCTCAGAACCGATATAGCCGGGATAAAAAGCTCTTCCCCCGATCGGTCCGCTTAAAACACGGTCTCGACGCGGATGCCGCGGGTCCTGAGGGCCTTAGCCAGACGCGACGATTGCGTCCGGAAGAACGTATCCGACAGAGCATCGAGCAGTCCATGGCGGGCGTAAAAGGCCTTCACCGCCGGGATGTAATTCATCCGGTCGATAAGGACGCGGTCGACGGCGCCAGCCAGGAGCGCGGCCAGCTTCTCCGGATTCCCCGGAAGAAGCGGGCCGGCGAAGGCGAACGTCGAGACGCCCGCGGCCTTGAACTCCCTTAAAACCTCGACCCTCTCCCCCACCGGAGAGGCCCACGGCTCGAACATCCCGGCGATCGTCTCGTCGTCGGTAGCGATGGTGAAGCCAAGCTCGACGTCGGAGAGCCGCTGGATGATATCGAGATCTCGCCTAACACGGGCTGATTTCGTCTGTATTTGGACCGGAAAGTCGCGGCCGACAAGGACCTCGAGCGAGCGCCGTGTCAGCCCGTATCGTTCTTCGAGCGGCTGGTAGGGGTCGCAAACGGAGGCGAACCAGATCGTGCCTGGTTTGGCCTTAACGATCTGCTTGGCGAGAAGAGCGGGCGCGTTGACCTTGACGTCGACGAACTCGCCCCAGGGCTCGCTGTGGCCGCTGTACCGCCGCATGAACAACGCCGCGTAGCAATAGACACAGCCGACCTCGCATCCGGTATACGGGTTGACGCAGTAATCGTGGATCTTCGAAACGTTGAGGATGGACTTGGCTTCGATCTCGCGGACGAGCGGCGGGGACATAGGTCCATAATAACAAAGAGGGACAGCCCCATTCTTGGGGAACGACCTTGTTCCCAAGAATGGGACGGCCCCTCTTCTCCGGTGGCCTTGAGCCAACGGAGTGTCAGGTTCGGCTCAGTATCTCGTTGAAGGCCTTGACGGCCCGGTCGACGTCTTCGTCGCCGACGTCCTTGTGGGTGACCATGCGGATGCCGCCGAGGACGGCCAGGGCCAGAATGCCCTTCTCCTTCATTTTTTCGAGCATGGCCGGGACGGAGATCGTCGGATGCTCGAAGGCGAAGATGATGATATCGGTTTCGACCGTCGCAGGGTCCATCATGACACCCGGCAAGCCGCTGATCCCGCCGGCCAGCTTCTTCGCCCGGGCGTGGTCGTCCTTGAGCCGGTCGACCATTTCGGTCAGGGCGATGATGCCCGGCGCGGCCAGGACTCCGACCTGACGCATGCCGCCGCCCAGGGCTTTCCTCAGCCGCCGGCCGAACTCGATCCGCTCCCTGTTCGCCACGAGCATCGACCCGGCCGGAGCCGAGAGCCCTTTGGACAGGCAGAACATCAATGAGTCGACTTGCTTCGCATATTCCTTGACCGGGACACCCGAGGCCTGGCTGGCGTTGAAGATCCGGGCTCCGTCGAGATGGACCTTCAAGCCGTGTTCGTCGGCTATCTTCCTGACGGCTTTGAAGTTGTCGAGGGGAACGACCGATCCGCCCCAATTGTTGTGGGTGTTCTCCAAGCATATGAGCGTCGTCTGCGGTGTGTGGACGTTCGGCTTGCGGATATTGGCGATGATATCCTTGGGGTCCATGGCCCCGCGCTCCGATCTCACCGGCCGCGGTGTCACCCCGGAGATGAAGGTCATGTGGGTCGATTCCATATTGTAGATGTGGGAGCGTTCCTCGACGATGGCTTCCTCGAGGATATTCGTCCACATCTTGACGGCGATCGCATTGGCCATCGTTCCCGACGGACAGAAGAGGGCCGCCTCTTTGCCCATGGTCGCGGCGGCCAGTTCTTCGAGCTTGTGAACGGTCGGATCGTCGCCCAGAACATCGTCGCCGACCACGGCCTCGGCCATGGCCTTCCGCATCTTCTCGGTCGGCCGAGTGACGGTATCGCTACGAAAATCAGAATAAGTGATCATTGTTTCTATCCTCCGGAGTCTCAATTATATTCAAAGATATGAAAAAAGGCAGTTTTTTCTTTCGTATAATCGCGGATGGGCGTGGTGGCGATGCCTAAAAGGGCCGAGGGGAATCGTCGGAGCGGCAGGGAGCGGAGTATCGGAGCGACCAGCAGAATTGTGGCAGAGTGCCCGAGGCCACAATTCTGGTAAATATCCGAAATGAGTGTTTTTCTTTCGCAGGACTTGTTCCAGATATTTCCTCGAAGTACGGCTCCGAGTCACTCCGCCGCACTTCAATCGGTCGCTCCCCAGAGTCCGCTCCCTGCCGCTCCCATCGGATCCGGCCCGGGAAGGCGTTAAAAATCACCGCAGCGGACGGAGACGATCCCCGAGGGCCCTCAGGGCATCGCGGTTGAGGAGGGCAACGGTCCGCAGGTTTACTAAGTTCCAGATCTATGATAATAATAGTTGTTGAATTCCCGATCGTGAACATCGCATATGGCCAAGAAATTACTCTATAATCTGGCCCTTTCTTCGCTCCTCTTCCTCATCCTTTTCTTCCTGAGCGCGGTCATCTTTTCCCAGGTCCTGCTCAAGAGCGAAACCGTCACCGTCCCCGATCTCACCGGCCAGACGATCGGGCAGGCCCGGACGGTGCTGGCCAAGAAGGACCTTTCCGTCGCCCAGAATAAGGAAACGGAATCGAGCGACCGCTGGGAGAAGGGACTCATCGTCCGGCAGGAACCGGCGGCCGGGTCGAGGATCCGCGTGACCAAGGTCGTCCAGGTGACCATGAGCTCGGGGAGCGAGAACGTCACCGTCCCCGACCTCGTCGGCAAGAGCCTGGAGGAGGCTTTGACCATGCTCCAGGCGGGCAGCCTCACCAAGGGCAAGCTGAGCCAGGTCCACACCCCGCGATCCCCCGCCGGCCGGATACTCGACCAGAAGCCGGAGCCCGGCGCCGTCGTCGAGCGCAACCTTCCGGTCGGCCTGCTCCTCAGCCAGGGCGACGTCGACGACCGCTACATCATGCCCGACCTGATCGGCCGCCGCGCGGACCGCGTCATCGGCCGCCTCAAGTCCCTGGAATTCAAGGTCTCCGACATTCGCTACGTCTATTACCAGGGGGCCACGGCCGGGATCATCATCAAACAGGACCCGCCGAGCGGCTTCCGGGTCCAGAAGAGGAACAGGATCTCGATCGAGGTCAGCCGCTGATGGTCCGCATCGCCCCGTCGATCCTGTCCGCGGATTTCGCCAAGCTCGGCGATGCGGTCAAGCTCGCCGAAGGGGCCGGGGCGGACGTCATCCACGTCGACATCATGGACGGGCACTTCGTGCCCAACCTGACGCTCGGGCCACAGCTCGTCGCCGCCATCCGCCGTGAGACGCGCCTGCCGATCGACGTCCATCTCATGGTCGAGAATCCCCGCGCCTTCGTCCCTCTTTTCCACGAGGCCGGGGCGGACTGGATCTCCATCCACGTCGAGGCCACCGCGCATCTCCACAAGGACCTGACCATGATCCGGGGCCTCGGGCGGAAGGCCGGGGCGGCCCTCAACCCGGCGACGCCGATCGACGCCTTGAAAGAAGTCCTGGGAGAGCTCGACTTCATCCTGGTGATGTCGGTCAACCCCGGCTGGGGAGGCCAGTCCTTCATCCCCTCCTGCCGCGAGAAGATCAGGAAGCTGCGGGACTGGATCCGCGCCGAGAAGCGCGAGATCCCCATCGAAGTCGACGGCGGGATCAAGCTCGACAACGTCGAGGACATCATCCGCGCGGGCATGGAGATCGTCGTCGCCGGGTCGGCCATTTTCGAGGCCCCCGATCCCGCCGGGGTCATACGGGCCATGAAAGAGATCGCAAGGAAGACACCATGAAGAAACATGCCGCGCTGAAAGCGCTCGCCGCTGGGCTCCCCCTGCTGATCATGTTCGGGTTTGCGGCGGGATGCCATAAGAAGAAAGTCGAGATCACTCCGGACCTCTCCTCATCCGACGAAGCCCTCTACAGGCTGGGCGAAGCGGAGATCAAGAAGGACACGGAAAAAGCCATGCTCTATCTCCGCCAGATCATCGACTCGTTCCCCAAGAGCTTTTACGCCCAGCGAGCCAAGCTCCTCATCGCCGACGCCTACTTCCGCAAGGGCGACGAGAGCAGTCTTCTCCTGGCCGCGGCCGAGTACCGGGAGTTCATCCGCACCTACCCCTACTCCCCTTCGGCCGCCTACAGCCAGTACCAGGTGGCCATGACCTTCTACAAGAAGATCCTGAAGCCGGGGCGCGACCAGTCCAAGACCACCCTCGCCCTTGCGGAATTCAAGAAGGTCATCACCGATTTCCCCGCGAGCGACCAAGCCAAGACGGCCCAGGAAAAGATCAAGGACTGCGAAGAGCGTCTGGCCGCCCATAGCGCCGAGATCGCCATAGGATACTGCAAAAGACGGGCTTACCGGGCCTCCATCAGCAGGCTGACGGAGATCATGACCAGCTACCCCGACTATTCCCACATGGAAGAGGTCTATTACTACCTCGGCGACTGCCATTTCATGGTGAGACAGTACGACCAGGCCATTCCGTTCTTCACCAAGGTGATCACGGATTACCCCCGCGTGAAACTGGCCAAAGAGGCCACGAAGCGCCTGGCCGAGATCGAAAAGCTGAAGGCCGCCCTGAAAGACAGCAAGGACAAGCCGATCAAAAAGAGCTGATCCCGGAACGACCGTGGGAGGTTTCCATATGACAAAGCGAAGCGGGAGGGGTTGGCGGCTCCTTTCCCTGGGGATCGCGCTGGCGCTGGCCTCAGAGTACGCGCCTGCGGCGGAATCGAAGATCAAGACGTTCATGGCCGGATTGAATTTCGACCACTTTTCGAGGACGATCGTCTGGGACGGCGACACGGGACCCTCCCGGATCCGGGCCAGCCTGGTCTCGGCCCGCGCGGATCTCGGCTTCGGGAAGGGCCTGACCTTGAGCCTCTACGCCGGCCTGTCCCTCACCGGGTTCGATGGGCTCGCCTTCGGGACGCTCCCCATCGCCCTCGAATTCGACGCCTCGGCCATGAAAGGCCTGGTCCTGGGGGCCGAACTCGAGTCCCATCTTCTGAATTACCGTAACTTTGAGATAAAAGCCGCCGGCCGGTTCGTCTCTTCCTTCGGAATGTCCAAGACCTGGCCGCTCGAGGGATTCGCCGTCGATGGGGAGGCCAAAGGGCGCTCGAATTGGATGGAAGCTTCCGCCGGTCCTCGTGTGGCCTACATCTTTTCCGACATGTTCGTACCCTATCTCGAAGTCAACATCCGCTGGCTCCGGGCCGATTTTCGGATGGAAGAAACCCTGGATGACCTCGTTGGCCTGGAGACGAAACGGGTCAAGGGGGACCTTTCGTTCGGCGTCGCGCTCGGCGGGGACGCTCGTGTCTCCGATCGGCTGACGATCAAAGCCAAGGCGGGTTTCGTCCCCCGTTCCGGAGGGGCGGATGCCCTGTTTTCCGTCGGACTCCTGTATGCGTTCTAGAGCAAGGAGAGGAACATGAAGGTCCCGGCAATAAGGTCGATCAAAGCGATCACGGCTCTCCTCGTCCTCCTGATCGCCGGACTGGGCACCACGGACGCCGGCTGGATCAAGCAGACGAAGCTCGGCGGCCGTTCCTTCCGGCGCCCCGCCCGCGTCCAGCGTTTCGAGAGGCCGGCCCTCCGGCGCGGCCCCCGCTACGCCGCCGACCGCGTCCTCGTCCGTTTCAAGCCCGATGTGACCGATGCCTACGCCGAGGGACTGCTCCGATCCTACGGGTTCACCTCGGTCAGGCTGATCCCTCGGATCGGCGTCTATAGCGTCCGGACGTCGCCCGGCGCCTCCGTCGCCGAGACCCTGGCCATGCTCCGCCGCAACGGCGACATCGAGCAAGCCCGGCCCGACTACCGGGCCCGACTGACTGATACGCCCAACGACGAGTTCTTCGTCCGGTATCAATACAACCTCCGCAACCGCGGCGGCATCCTCGACATCAGCCCGGGCCTCCAGTTCCCGATGACCGCCGGCGCCGACATCAAAGCCGCGCCCGCATGGGACGCGGCCATGGGCGATCCCGAAGTGGTCATCGCCATCCTCGATTCGGGCGTCGACATGACGCACCCCGACCTCGCCGCCAAGATCGTTTCCCCCGGCCGCGACTTCGCCAACGACGACGACGACGCGACCGACGACAACTGGCACGGCACGCATGTCGCCGGGATCGCCGCCGCCGACAGCGACAATACCGAAGGCATTGCCGGCGTCGCCAGGAACTGCAAGATCCTGCCCGTCAAGGTCACGGCCGACGACGGCAACGGCTATTACAGCTGGATCATCGACGGCATCATCTGGGCCACCGACAATGGGGCCGACGTCATCAACCTCAGCCTGGGCGGGGATTTCGACGACCCCTTCCTCGAGGACGCCTGTGAGTACGCCTTCGACCGGGGGGTCGTCGTCGTCGCCGCGGCCGGAAACGACTACGGGGCTTCCGTCGTCTATCCCGCCGCTTACGACGGTTACGTCCTCGCCGTCGTCGCCACCGATTTCAACGACCAGACGGCCGATTTTTCAAGCTCCGGCCCGCAGGTGGACGTCGGGGCTCCCGGCGTCTACATCCTCGGCCCGGCGCCCCAATGGTACGTCGGTGAAGGGTACCTCCCCTACGTTTTCGCTTCGGGGACCTCCCAGGCGGCGCCGCACGTCTCCGGGATGGCCGCCCTGATCAAGAGCCTCAAGCCCGAGCTCGAGCCCGCCGATATCATGAAGATCATCCGTTACACGGCCGACGACGTCAACGCGTCGGTCGACCGCGGCCGCGACAACCATATCGGCTACGGCCGGATCAATATGGAAAGGGCCCTCGTCCCCTACATCCTCAAGTAGCCTCCGGGAAACCATGATCAAGTTCCTGCGGGTCAGGGATCTGGCCACGATCGAGGACCTCGAGGTCCACTTCGACCGGGGTTTCTCCATCCTGACCGGGGAGACGGGCGCCGGAAAATCCATCATCATCGACGCCATCCGGCTCATCCTGGGCGACAAGGGTTCGCCCGACCTCGTCCGCACGGGCCGGAAAGAAGCGTTCATCGAGGCCGTCTTCGACGTTTCCCGGCAGCCCATCGACCTGGACGGCCTCCCGGAACCCGAGGACGGCGAACTCCTCATCCAACGCTCGATCACCTGCCAAGGGACAGGCAAGGCCTTCGTCAACGGCGTCCTCGTGCCCGTCCGCCGGCTGCGGGAGCTCGGCGGCCGGCTCATCGACATCTACGGCCAGAACGACCACGTCTTCCTCCTCCATCTTGAGAACCACCTCGGCTATCTCGACGACGTCGTCGACGCCCCCGGCCTCCTCCTGGACACGGCCAGGTCGGCCCGGGACCTCAGGCGTCTCATCCAGGAGAAACGCGACCTCGAGGCCAGGGAGAAGGAGCGCGCGCAGAGGCTCGATTTCATCGACTACCAGTTGAAGGAGATCGAGGCCGCGCGGCTCCGGCCCGGCGAGGACGAGGAACTCCTCCGGGAACGCGAGATCCTGAAGAACGCCGGAAAGATCGCCGGACTGGTGGACAAAGCCCTCGACCTGGCCTACCTCGGCGAGGACTCCCTCATGCCCCGGCTCGCCAGGCTCCGGTCGGTCCTCGGCGAACTTTCCGTCTACGACGCCGCTTTCGGCGAGTTCCCCCAGGGTCTCGAGGAGGCCTCCATCCTGCTCCAGGACGCCTCCGACGCGCTCGTCCGTTTCAAAGACAGGAGGGCCGAGATCCCTGAGAACCCGGAGACGATCGAAGAGCGGCTGAGCGTCATCGAGAAGCTCAAGCGCAAGTACGGCGGGACGATCGAAGCGGTCGTCGGGCATGGCGATGACCTCCGGAACGAACGCTCTTCGCTCGAGGCCGGCCGGGAGCGGCTCCAGGAGCTCGAATCCTCCATCCGCTCGAAATTCGGCGAGTACCAGGACTTCGCTTCCCGGCTCGGCGCCGAACGAACCAAGGCGGCCGGAAAGCTCGGCCGCCTCATCGAAAAGGAGATCGCCGGACTCGGCATGAAGAAGGCCCGCTTCGAGGTCCGGTTGACGGACGTTCCCCCCGCGCTCGACGACGGCGCGACGATCCGCGACCTGGGCGCCCAGGACGCCGAGTTCCTGCTCTCCCCCAACCCGGGCGAGGAGCTCCGGCCCCTGAGGAGGATAGCCTCGGGCGGCGAGCTGTCGAGGATGATGCTGGCGCTCAAGTCCGTGGGCAAGGACAGGGAGGTCCTCAAGACATTGGTCTTCGACGAGATCGACTCTGGGATCGGGGGCAAGACGGCCGAGTTCATCGCCCGGAAGCTTCGCCACTTGTCCGCCCGTCACCAGGTGATCTGCATCACCCACCTGCCACAGATCGCCTCTTCCGCCGCCCACCACTTCCATGTCGAGAAGAGAGTCGAAAAGGACCGGACCTACACGAGCGCCCGCAAGCTCGGCCGCGAGGAGCGGGTCGAGGAGATCGCCCGTCTCGTCGCGGGCAGCCGGCTGACGGCGGCCTCCCGGCAAACCGCGCGGGAGATGCTCGACGCCGATCGCGAAGGAGAATGATGCCATGAGCCGAGCCGACGACGCCCTCTCGCTTTTCCGTCAGGGTTTCAGCTGTTCCCAGGCGGTCGCCGCCGCTTTCGCCGGGGATTTCGGCCTCGACAGGGACACGGCGCTCCGCGTCTCCCAGCCCTTCGGCGGCGGCATCGCCCGGAGGGCGGACTGGTGCGGCGCCGTCACCGGCGCTTTTATGGCGATCGGGCTCAAGCACGGCCGGATCCGGGCCGAGGACACCTCCGCGCGTGACCGGACCTACGCCCTCGTCCAGGAATTCATCGGCCGGTTCACGGCCCGCCACGGCCATGTCCGGTGCAAGGACCTCCTCGGCTGCGATATCGGGACGCCCGAAGGACAGAAGCAGGCGGAGGAGATGAACCTCCACAAAACGCGCTGCGAGGATTACATCCGGGACGCCATTGCCATCCTCGAAGAGATCTTATAAGACCCGCGTATGAACGACAGCCTGAGCGGTCTGAAGTTTTTCGTCCGGACGTTCGGCTGTCAGATGAACGAGAATGATTCCGAACATATCGCCGGCATCCTCACCCAGGCCGGGGCCGCCAGGGCGGCCGGGCCGGAAGACGCCGACATCGTCGTCGTCAACACCTGCGCCGTCCGGGAAAAATCGGAGGAAAAGCTTTATTCCTATCTCGGGCGACTGTCCGGCCTGAAGAGGAAGAAGCGCTTTCTTCTCGGCGTCGCCGGATGTGTCGCCCAAGTCCGGAAGGCCGACCTTCTCAAGAAGAGGCCGTTCGTGGACTTCGTCGTCGGGCCGGACAATTACCTCGAACTCCCGGCGATGGTCAGGAACGCGGCCGGAGCCCCCGCCGTCCTGACGGATTGGGGCCGGGGCTGGATGGAAGTGGGGCCGGAGGCAACGGCCCGGGAGAACGGGTGGAGCGCCTTTGTCCCGGTGATGGAAGGCTGCGACAATTTCTGCGCCTACTGCATCGTCCCCTTCAGCCGCGGCCGGGAGAAGTACAGGCCCCTCCCGAACATCGCCGAAGAGGTCCGCTTGGCGGCCGCGGCGGGCACGCTGGAAATCCAGCTGCTGGGACAGAACGTCAATTCCTACAAGGACCCCGGGTCGGGGCTCGGGTTGGCCGGACTCCTCGACCGGGTCTGCGCCGAGCCAGGGGTCGAATGGGTCCGTTTTATCAGCTCCCACCCGAAAAACTTCGGCGACGAGATCATCGAGGCCATGTCCCGGAACGCCAAGGTCTGCCGGGGCCTGCACCTCCCGCTCCAATCCGGCTCTTCCCGCGTCCTCGAGCGGATGAACCGGGGATACACCCGGGATGGCTATCTCGCCCTGGCCGGCCGCATCAAGGCGGGCCTGCCGGGCATCCTCCTCAGCACCGATATTATCGTCGGTTTCCCGGGCGAGACGGAGGAGGATTTCGAGGCGACCTGCGGCCTCCTGCGCGAGGTCCGGTTCGCCAACATCTTCTCCTTCCGCTACTCGCCCCGCCCCCTGACCGAGTCGGCCCGCATCCCCGACGACGTCCCCCTCGAGGTCAAGAGGCGGCGCCTCGTCGCCCTCCAGAAGCTCCAGAGGACGATCCAGGTCGAGCTCAACGGGTCGTTCGTCGGCCGGGACGTCCGCGTGCTCTGCACAGGGCCGAGCGTCAAAGGCGGGGGCCGCTTTGCCGGACGGACCGAAGGCGGCCAGGTCGTCAACTTCAGTTCCGCCTCGGACCAGACCGGGCGCTTCGTCACCGTCCGCGTCACCGGCTCCGGCCCCTACAGCCTCCATGGCACGTCGCTTTAGACCTTCTCCCTCCCCCAAGGAAATCATCCCGAAGTACTCAGGCCCCAACTGTGTTGCCCATCCAGGGATATCCTAGTTCTGTGCTGAAAGAGCGATGGCCCAGAGGCATGGGCAACCTGAGGCCGCGGGAATATGGGGGGAGGGTATCGTCGAAGGGAGCATGAAGCGGGGATTTAGTCGGCCCGGGCCGGATACGCCGCGTCCCCCATCGAATCCGGACTGGGCCGGCGTTAAGAATCACCGCAGCGAACGAAGACGATGCCCGAGGCCCATCCGCGGCCAGCGGAATGGCAAGGTCCTGGCCAAGATGTCCTTGAGAGCTAGGTCCGTTTCCCCGGGCCAGCGGGCGCGTTGCCTTTTGGGACGAATTCCGATATAATCACTCATCCCTTGGACTCGCTCCGTCGGGAATTAGAGAAAACGGATGAAAGTCAACGTCTGGAATACGATCATGCAGCTCAGCAAGGAGCGATCCGTCGAGCCGCGCCTCATCATCCAGGCGATCGAAGAATCCCTTAGGGTCGCTTCCTCTCAATATTTCTCCCAGAAGGAGAACGTCCAGATCCTGTTCAAGCCCGAGAAGGGGGAGCTCCGCGTTTTTGTCATCAAGCGGGTGACGGAGAGCCCTAAGAACACCGCCCTCGAGGTCTCCCTCGACGAGGCCCGGGCCATCCGCCCCGATGCCCAGGAAGGCGAGACGGTCGAGGTCGACCTTCCCTCCGACACTTTGGGCCGCATCGCCGCCCAGGCCGCGAAAAAGGTCATCTTCCAGAAGGTCCGCGACGCCGAACAGGATAAGATCTACGGCGATTTCGCCCCCAGGATCGGGGAGATCGTCACCGGCGTCGTCCGCAGGATCGAAGACAGCGTCATCATCCTCGAGGTCAATAGGATCGAAGTTTCCTTTCCCCTGCGCGAGACGCTGCCCAACGAGGAGCACCGGCGGGGCGACCTGGTCAAGGCGGTCATTATCCAGGTCCTCAAGGGCTACCAGGGACCCCAGATCATCGTCTCGCGGGCGAACCCGCGCTTCCTGGCCCGGCTCCTCGAGACCGAGATCCCAGAGATCGCCAACGGGGCGATCGAGATCAAGGACATCGTCCGCCAGCCCGGAGAAAGGGCCAAGGTCGCCGTGGCCAGCCGCGAGCGCGACGTCGATCCCATCGGCGCCTGCATCGGCGTCAAGGGGAACAGGATCCTGGCCATATCCAAAGAGCTCCAAGGCGAAAAGGTCGATATCATCGAGTGGTCGTCCGACCTCGTCAGCTACGCCAAGTCCGCGCTGAGCCCGGCCAAGGTCGACCGGCTCCAGGTCGTGAGCCGGACGGAGAAGGCCATGCTGGCCATCGTCCCCCCCGACCAGCTTTCGCTGGCCATCGGAAAGAAGGGGATCAACGTCAAGCTGGCCTCCCGGCTCGTCGGCTGGAAAATTTCCATAAAACAAGAAGACGCGAATGAATGAACCAACCAAGAAACCCGTTGTGAAGAAAATAACCAAAGAAGCTCCGGCCAAGCCGCCTGCGCCTGCGCCCGCCGTTCCTAAGCCGGCGGCGCACAAGCCGGCCGCCCCCGCGCCTGTTCCCTCCAAGCCCGCGGTCCATAAACCGGCCGCCCCCGCGCCCGTTCCCTCCAAACCCGCGGTCCATAAGCCGGCGCCCCCCAAACCGGCACCGCCGGCTCCTAAACCGGCCGTGGTACCTCCGAAGCCGGTCGCTCCCGCGCCTTCCGTTCCGAAGCCCGCGGCGCCCGCTCCTGCCCCTCCCAAGCCGGCGCCGCCTAAGCCAACAGCCCCTCCTGTCGCGGTCCCCGTCAGACCGACCCCTCCCCCGCCGGCGCCGCCCAAACCGCCGACGCCGCCCCCCGCGCCGCCCAAGCCGCGGCACAAGGTCGAACTCCGGGAGGGCTGGCTGCTGAAGGAGGCCGCCGAGGCGATGAAGGTCAGGCCTAAAGACCTTTTGGACAAGCTCGCCGCCAAGGGTTTCAAGGCCGACCTCGAAGAATTCATCGACGCCGAGCTCGCCGCGGTCATCACCAAGGTCACGAACTTCGACGCCGAATTCATCACCCTCGACCTGGCCATGCGCCGCAAGGCCGAGGGCCGGACGGCCGAGCTCGCGCCGAGGTCGCCCGTCGTCACCATCATGGGCCACGTCGACCACGGCAAGACGACCCTCCTCGACGCCATTCGCTCCTCGAACCTCGTCGACAAGGAATCGGGCGGCATCACCCAGCACATCGGCGCCTACCGCGTCGCCGCCAAGAACCGCACCATCACCTTCATCGACACGCCGGGTCACGAGGCCTTCACCCAGCTCCGGGCCCGCGGCGCCAAAGCCACGGACATCGTCGTCCTGGTCGTCGCCGCCGACGACGGCGTCATGCCCCAGACGAAAGAAGCCATCGACCACGCCAAGGCCGCCAACGTGCCGATCATCGTGGCCATCAACAAGGTCGACAAGCCCGATGCCAACGTCGAACGCGTCAAGCAGCAGCTCTCGAAAGAGAACATCCTCGTCGAGGACTGGGGCGGCAAGACGATCAGCGTCGAGGTCTCGGCCAAGGAGAAGAAGAACGTCGGCGACCTGCTCGAAATGATCCTCCTCCTCAGCGACATCCTCGAGATCAAGGCCAACCCCAAGGTCCCCGCCCAGGGCGTCGTCCTCGAGGCCCGCCTCGACAGCCAGAAAGGGCCCGTCGCCACCGTCATCATCCAGCAGGGCACCCTCCTGCAAGGCCAGGCCTTCGTCTCGGGCCTGGCCATGGGCAAGGTCCGGGCCATGTTCGACGAGCACGGCAAGGTCCTCAAGAGCGCCGGGCCGTCCATGCCCGTCGAGATCATGGGCTTTTCGGAAGTGCCCGTCGCCGGCGATTTCTTCCAGGTCATGGACGATCCCACGGCGGCCAAACACGTCGTCGAGTTCAGGAGATCCCGGGTCAAGGGGAAGGAATCGCCCCGCGACAGCGGCGCCACGCTCGACGAGATGTTCAAAAAGATCGAAGGCGGTCAGGCCAAGGAGCTGGCCCTCGTCCTCAAGGCCGACGTCCAGGGCTCGATCGAGGTCCTGTCGGACGTCGTCCTGCCGCTCAGCACGGACAAGGTCAAGATCAAGATCATCCACGCCGCCACCGGCGGCGTCTCCGAGGCCGACGTCCTCCTGGCCTCGGCGTCCAAGGCCATCGTCATCGGCTATAACGTCAAACCGAACCCCAACATCCTCGGGCTGGCCAAAAAGGAAGGCGTCGAGATCCGCGCGTATAAGATCATCTACCAGCTCACGGACGACATCAAGAAGGCCGTCATCGGCCTGCTCGACCCGGTCATCAAGGAGACCTTCCAGGGACGCGCCGAGGTCCGCAAGGTCTTCCAGATCCCCAAGGCCGGGACGATCGCCGGCTGTTACGTCCAGGACGGACGGATCACGCGCAACGCCGAGGCCCGCGTCCTCCGCGGCCGCGAGGTCATCCACCAGGGTAGGATCTCCTCCCTGAAGCACCTCAAAGAGAACGTCACCGAGGTCAAGAAGGACTACGAGTGCGGCATCGGCGTCGGCGGCTTCGGCGATTTCCAGCCGGGCGACACGATCGAGGTCTTCACCCGGGAAAAAGTCAAGGCCGTCTAACGGCGCGGGAGGCTTCCGATGGTCATCGGCGTCCTGAAGCTCGATCTTTTCTTCCCCTACTCCCATTCGCTCAAGGACAAGCGGCGCATCCTCCACGGCTTCAAGGACCGGGTCCGCAAGCGCTACAACGTCGCCCTGGCCGAGGTCGACTTCCAGGACAAGTGGCAGCGGGCCTTGCTCGGGATCGTCAGCCTCAACAGCCAGCAGACGATCGTCGAAGAGGTCCTCGGTCACGTCCTGGCCGACGCCCTAAACCTCCAGGAGGCGGAGGTCGCAGGCCAGGAGATCCGTTATGTCTGAAAAGGGGATCCGGCCGCGCCGCGTGGCCGAGCTCGTGCAGGCGGAGATCAGCCGGCTCCTGATATCCGAATTCCAGGATCCCGCTTCGGGGCTCCTGACCGTTACCAGGGTGGAAATGACCCCGGACCTCCATGCGGCCAGAGTCCACTTCAGCGTTTTCGGGACGGCCGATCCCCAGGAACTCCTCGCCCGCATCGAGAAGAGCAAGGGGCGCATCCGGCGGACGCTTGCCTCTCGGGTCAGGTTGAAGTATAATCCCGAACTATTTTTCGCCTTGGATCCGGGCCCTGACCATCAGGAGAGGATCGACAGATTGATCGAAGAGACGAAGAAACATGGCCACTGAACCCAGAGAACAGATCGCGGCCCGGATCAAGGCGTCGGGGAAGATCGCCGTAACGTCCCACCTGCGGCCGGACGGAGACTCCCTCTCGACGGCCATGGCCCTCTGCCTGATGGGCAGACTCCTGGGCAAGGAAGTCACCGTCGTCAACCATGACCCGACACCCGTGCCGTTCTCCGGCTTCCCCGAGCTCGCCGGGATCCGCATCGGTCAGATCCGGGCGGCGGACTTCGACACGGTCATCCTCCTCGAATGCGCCGACGTCTCCCGCTCCGGGCAGGAAGGCCTGGCCGGGGCCTACAAGATCAACATCGACCACCATTATTCGAATACGCCCTACGCCGACATCAACTGGATCGATCCCGAGGCCCCCGCCGTCGGGGAGATGGTCTTCGACCTGAGCCGTTTCCTCGGCATCTCCTTGACGGCCGAGATCGCGGAGCACCTCTATTGCGCCATCGTCTCCGACACCGGCTCGTTCCAGTTCTCCAACACGACGCCCCGCGCCCTCGCGGCCGCGACCGAACTCGCCCGGCTCGGCGCCAGCCCCATCCGCGTCACGGAAAAGCTCTACAACAACAACCGTCCGGAGAAGATCCAGCTCCTCGGCCGCGTCCTCTCCTCCCTGACCATGAACGGCAAGGGCACGATCGCCGTCATCAGCATGTTCCTGCGCGACACCGAGTCCCTCGGCCTCAAGGAGATCGACACCGAGGACATGACGACGCTGGCCCGCACCATCAAGGGCGTCGAGATGGTCATGTTCTTCAAGGAGATGGGCCATGAGACCTTCCGGGTCAGCCTGAGGTCCAAGGGCAGCGCCAACGCGGCCCGTGTGGCCGAACATTTCGGCGGCGGCGGGCACATCCACGCCTCCGGCTTCACCGTTTACGGCCCCTATGAGCGTCTCATCCGGGAGGTCCCGGCGATCGTCGAGACGCTCCTCGACGGGGCCGCGAAGGATCCTTCCGGTCCGTCGGAATAGAGGCCCCGGACGATCCGGAATGCCCTTCGACGGTCTGCTCATCATCGACAAGCCCGCCGGGCTCACCTCGCACGACGTCGTGGCCCGGGTCCGCCGACTCCTGGGAGTGCGCCGGGTCGGCCACGGCGGCACGCTCGACCCGGACGCCACGGGCGTCCTCCTCGTCGCCATCGGCCAGGCGACGCGTTTTTTTCCCTATCTCTCCAAGGAAGACAAGGTCTACGAAGGCACGATCCGGCTCGGCTTCGCGACGGACACGTATGACGCCTCCGGGCGTCCGGCCACGGAGGAATCGTACGAATTCCCAGGCCGCGAAGGCCTGGCCGAAGCCATGAAACACTTCGAAGGCACGATCCACCAGACCCCCCCGTCCTATTCGGCCAAAAAGCTGGGTGGAAAGCCGGTCTACAAACTGGCCCGGGCCCACAAAGAATTCACCCTGAAGCCTTCCGTCGTAACGGTCGAATGGTTCAGGCTTGGCGATTACAGACCGCCTTTCGCCGATTTCGAAGCGAAATGTTCGACCGGGACCTATATCAGGTCGCTGGCCCACGACCTCGGTCTGCGCCTGGGCTGCGGCGCCCATCTCAGCGCCCTCCGAAGGACGTCCGTCGGCCCCTATGCCCTGGGCGATGCGGTGCCCCTCGACGCGTTGGATGCGCCGGGAGGGAAAGACGAGGCCGCGGCGCGCATCCTGCCGCTCGAGCAGCTCCTCCCCGGGATGCCCGGGGTGGCCGTCCTGCCGGAAGCCGAATTGCGTATCCGCAACGGAGCCGCCCTGGGGCCGGAGCATCTTGGCCCTCCTCCCCCGGGCGCTCCGCCTTTCCCCCGGGAAGCGCGGGTCCTGCGGCTGTCCGGGGGGTCAGGCAAGCTCCTCGCCCTGGCCCGGCCTTCCCCCGACGGAGAGAGTCTCCACCCCTTCCTCGTCATCACCTGAAGACTTCTTATCCCTCCGGAATTCCGGGAAAATGACCTTTTCGACAACTCCTTGAATTTTGGGCGGGGGTAATGTATTGTATTGTGGTTATGCGCCTGAACAAGAACCAGATCGAGCATCTCGGATCGTTGATCCTGCGCAACCTTACCAAGGAAGGCAAGATCATCTTCGAGGACAAGTCCCGTCTGCTCGAAGAGGTGACCAACCTGCTTATTGAGGAGTTCCAGAAAGAAGAACACCTCGACCAGGAGGTTCGCGAACTGCTCAGCAAGCACATCGAGAAGATCCGCAAAGATAACATCGAATACCAGCAGATGTTCAAGCTCATCAAGGCCAAGCTGGCCCGGGAAAAGGGGATCGTCCTGTGAGCAACAGACTGTCGCGGGAAAAGATCAACTACCTGTCCCGCCAGATCCTCAACTTCCTCGAGAAGGTCGAACAGGTCGATTTCCTGGACGACCCGAACGAGATCCGCTTGATCATCGTCAAGTCCATCGAAGAGGAAATGAAGCTCTACGAGTCCCTCGACAAGAAGGCCATCGAGAAGATCAAGTCCCAGAAAAAGGCCATCGACGAAGGCAGCCGGGAGTACGAGATCCTCTACCGGAAGTACTACAACGACGAGCTGGCCAAGCTCGGCAAGCTCAGCGACTGAGATCCGGGGAACCGGTTCCAATTCTGAACGCAGGACGCTGCCCCCTTTTTGTCACTGATGGGGGTCATGCATTTCCCCCGGCCCCCCGGGAACCAGTCCCGGCGGTTCCCCCGTCCCGCTTCGAGAGAA
>JBFYOD010000195.1:0-19955 GCA_041303965.1 Candidatus Aminicenantota bacterium | reverse complement strand
CGACTCCTGGACGGTCACCGGCAGCATCTCCAAGCCGACGGCCAGGTGCTTGTCCCGGGCGTAGAGGGCCCGGATGACCTGGAACTGGAGCTCGTGCATGGGCAGCGAGTCGTGGGTCTCGCCGACGTGGACGATGCGGCTCGTCATCATGTCCCTGATCATGCGCTCGAAATCGATGGCCGCGCCCGTTTGGCCGGAGAGGATGGCGCCGGGGCCGACATCCATGGTCTTGCCCTTGAGCTTGGGATCGCCGATCTGGAGCGTCAGCGTCGGGTCAGTCTTGTCGGCGGCCGGGGCCGGAGCCTGGACCTGGGCCGCCGACGCCTGGTTCGGCGGTTGGGTTTGGCCCTGCGCGCCGGCCGCCGCGGCGAACGAAGCGAGAATAACGATGCTTAAAACACCGCGCGTGGTCATGGTCATGACGTCCTCCGTTCGTGAATTCCGCCCGTATCATATCAATCCTTTTTTCAGCGGTCAAAAAACAGTACAATCATGGGCCGGCGCGCCGAAGAGAAGACCATGGCCGAAGAAAGAACCGAGACCAAGAAAACCATCCGGACGTTCGCCATCGCCTCGTTCCTCAACGACATGGGCTCGGACATCATCTATCCCCTCTGGCCGCTCTTCGTCACCCAGGTCCTCAAGGCCAACATGGCCGCTCTGGGCTTTCTCGACGGGCTGGGTGAGGCTCTCGTTTCGCTCTCCTCGGCCGCCTCGGGGCTTATTTCCGACAGGATCAGGAAACGCAAGGTCTTCATCTGGATCGGCTACCTCTGCGGCGGTTTTTCGCGCCTCGGCTACGCCGCTTCCTCCGTCTGGCAGCACCTCATCCCTTTCCGCATCCTCGACCGGGCCGGCAAGATCCGGAGCGCCCCGCGCGACGCCCTGGTGGCCGACATCTCGACCGACGAGAACAGGGGCCGCCATTTCGGCCTTCTCCGGGCCACGGACAACTTCGGGGCCACGGCCGGCATCCTCATCGCCATCGCTCTGTTCGACATCCTCGGCTACCGCCTCCTCTTCGCACTGGCCGCCATACCCTCGGTCATCGGCGCCCTGCTTATTCTCAAATCCATCAAGGAGCCGAAGGAGACCGGCCGCCGCGTCTTCAAGGGCCTTTCGTTCAAGGACATCGACAGGAACCTCGCCCTCTACATAGGTCTCAACGCGATCTTCGCCCTGGGGGCGTTCACTTATTCGTTCCTTCTTCTCTACGCCAAGGCGGCCGGTTTCAAAGCGGGGTTCATACCCGTCCTCTATCTTGTTTTCTCGGCCTCGGCGGCTTTTCTCTCCTACCCCTTCGGCCGCCTTTCGGACAGGATCGGCCGGAAGCCCGTTCTTTTCATGGCCTACGCCGCCTGGGCGGCCGTCTGCGCCGGGATCATCTTCGCTCGCGGCCTGGCCGCCATCGCCTTCCTCTTCGTCCTCTACGGCGTCCATAAGGCCGCCCTCGACCCGGTCCAAAAGGCCATCGTCGCCGAGCTCGCGCCGAAGCCCTTCCGGGCGAGCGTCCTCGGCGGGTTCCAGATGGTCATCGGATTATGCGCCTTCCCCGCCTCGCTCATGGCCGGCTTCCTTTGGGACAAGGCGGGCAAACAGGTGCCCTTCTATCTATCGTTGGGATTGACGGGCGTCGCCGCCCTATTGCTTAGCTTTGTTAAAGAAAGGCCCCGGGAGAACCCGGGCCGGGTCTGATCAGTCTTCTTCTTCGGGCTTGACCCGGCCTTCCCTGACGGCGTCGGCGATGATCTTCTGCTGGACGAGAGCGGGCGCTTCCTCGTAGTGGGAGAATTCCATCAGGTAGGAGCCGCGGCCTCCGGTGATCGAGGTCAGCGTGGGCTCGAAGTCGAGCATTTCCGACATCGGCACCTGGGCCTTGAGGACGCGCGACGTCCCTTTCTGCTCCATCCCCTGGACCTTGCCGCGGCGGCCGTTGAGGTTGCCCATGATGTCGCCCATGTAGGCTTCGGGCGTGTAGATCTCGACGCTCATGACGGGCTCGAGGATCGTCGGCTTAGCCTCTTTCATGGCCTTCTTGTAGGCCTTGGTGGCGGCGATCTTGAAAGCGATGTCCGAGGAGTCGACGTCGTGGTAGGACCCGTCGTAGAGGATGACCTTGAAGTCCACGGCCGGGTAGCCGGCCAGGACGCCCTTCTTCCTCGCCTCGAGGATGCCCTTTTCGACGGACGGGATGAAGTTGCGCGGGATGGCGCCGCCGAAAACCTTGTCCTCGAACTCGAAGTCCTTGCCTCGGGCGAGCGGCTCCATCTTGATCCAGACGTCGCCGAACTGGCCGCGGCCGCCGGTCTGCTTCTTGTGCCGGCCCTGAACGTCGGCCTTGCCCTTGATCGTCTCCTTGTAGGAGATCTTCGGCGGCTTGAGGTCGACGTCGACGTTGTAGCGCTTCTTGAGCCGCTCGGCGATGATCCGGACGTGGAGCTCGCCGTTCCCGGAGATGAGGAGCTGGGCCGTGTCCGGGTCGCGGTCGAACCGGACCGTCGGGTCCTCCTCGATGATCCGGTGCGTCGCCTGGGAGATCCGGTCCTCGTCGGCCCGGGTCTTGGGCTCGATGGCGAACGAGATGGACGGTTCGGGGAACTTGATCGGGGCGAAGGCGATCCCGGCGCCCTTGGCGCACAGCGAATCACCGGTCGAAGTGACCTTGAGCTTGGCCGTGGCGGCGATGTCCCCCGCCTTGGCCTGGCCCGCGGATATCTGTTCCTTGCCCTGGAGATAGAACAGCCCGACGAACTTCTCGTCGGTGTCTCGGGTCGCGTTGGTGACGCTCCCGTCGGGGTTCATCCGGCCCGAGAAGATCCTCATCAGGGAGATCCGGCCGGTGTAGGGGTCGGAGATGGTCTTGAAGACGAGGGCCGAGAAGGGCGCATCCGGCGACGGCTGGATCGCCTGCTCTTGTCCTTTGACCATGGCTTTGACGGTTTCCCGTTCGACCGGCGACGGCAGATAGGCGATCATGCCGTCGAGGAGCTGCTGGGCTCCGATATTGGTCAGCCCCGAGGCCGCGAAGACGGGAAAAAGCTGCCGGCCGAAGATGGCCCGCTTCAGGCCTTCGCCGAACTCCTCGGGCGTGAGCTCGCCCTGTTCGAGGTATTTCTCCATGAGCTTCTCGTCGCTTTCTGCGACCATTTCGATGAGCTCGCGCCGACGTTTCTCGACGTCGGCCTGCATGTCGGCGGGCACCGCGACTTCCTTGAACTTGCCGCTTTCGTCCTTATCGTAAATGAAAGCCTTGCCGGAGACGACGTCGACGACGCCGCCGAAGTTCTTCTCCTCGCCGATCGGCAGCTGGACGGGGATCGCCTGGCGGCCGAAGAACTGCTGGACGGCCTCCAAAGCCCGGACGAAATTCGAATTCTCGCGGTCGAGCTTGTTGATGACGATCGTCCGGGGCAAGCGGTGTTCCTCGAGCATATTCCAGACCTTTTCCGTGCCGACTTCGACGCCGGCAACGCCGCAGACGACCACCGTCGCCGCGTCCACGGCGCGGAGGGAGGCCTTGGTGTCCCAGAGGAAGTTGCTGTAGCCGGGAGTGTCGACGATATTGACCTTGTGGTCCTTCCACTCGCAGAAACAGACGGAGACGTTGATCGAGATCTTCCGCTCGATCTCGTCGGGGTCGTAGTCCGTGATGGAGTTTCCCTTGTCGACCTTGGTCAGGCGGCCCGTCGCCCCCGTGTCGAACAGGAACGCGGACGTGAGCGACGTCTTCCCCGACGAGCCGTGCCCGACCAGGGCGATATTCCGGATCTTATCGACAGCGTAGTCTTTCATCCTCGAGCCTCCTGGGATTCTCGGAAAAACGGAAAGGCCATTCTACCTAATTTCCGGCTTTTCCTCAAGCGGCAAATCGAAGGTGTTCTTTTATCAGGGAGCGTCTTTTCCGGAAACGGTCTCGTATCCCAAGGATATCCACTGCCTCAATCCCTCGTGCATATGGAGGACGTTGACGAATCCCATTTCCTTCATTTTCGTCAAGGCGATCTCGCTTCGCCAGCCGGCCGTGCAATAGATGAGATAGACCTTCTGTTTATCCAATGATCCGAGCCAGTCGTCGATATCGGTCGAGAACACGTCATGGCAGATCGCTCCCGAAACATGCGATCCGGCGAACTTGTCTTCCGTCCGGAAGTCCAGGACAGCGAAATCCGGGTCCCGCTGATGCTCCTGGACGATCTTGAGCGCCTGTTGACAAGAGACATTTCTTGTCCCCTTAATGTCCTGGCCGTCCCTTTGGAAGGCCGGAGCGACGGGGATGATGGCAATATCCGGACGAGGGAAAAAGAGGTCCCTGTCCAGCCGGGCCACAGCTTGTTCCGCCGTGAAGCCGGGAACCATCCCGACCAGGGCCTGCATACATAGGCCTATCGAAGCGATGGCTCGGAAAACGTTGCGCGTTCTCATGTTCCCCTCCTGATCAGGATGGATCGTGCTTCCACCTTCCATCAGGGGCTTGTCCAGTTCAAGCCTTCACCGGACGCCGGGCGGAATCGAGCACCCGTTTCCGGACTCAAGGATTAGATGCCAGCCCTGCAAATTTGGTTCCCGGGCCAGGACCGCCTGGACGATCTTAGCCGAGACCTAATGGATCATCCCGTCGCGCGCGAAGGACGGGTCTGGCTCGTTCACCCGTCCTTTCGAGACGGATTTTCGTGCAAGAGCGCCCCCATGCGAGGCGTTAGATAGAATGCCCGGCGGAGGCTGGACTTGCCCTGATCATAGAGGTGGGCGTCGCCGGGGTTCTCCACGCAACCTGTCCGGACTCCCGGGAAATTCTTCGACAACCACTCGGCCATTTTCTTGTAGTCCATGATCCGTTGGTCTGGGTCCATCGGCAAAACGGCCTTGGGGTGGAGCTTTTCCATGACGTAGGCGGCACAGGCGTGGTCATCCCCGTCCGTCGTATGGAGGAAGGCGATGTCGCACCCTTTTCCGCGCGCGGCCAGGAAGTCGATCTCCTTCTTGAAGGCCTCAATATCCTCGGGGTAGTAGCCGGCGTAGAAGATCGTCAGCCCGTCCGCCGTGATGAGATAGTCCAAAGAGAATGCCGAGTCGTCCACCTCGGCGGCGGAGATCTCCACGTCGCCGAAGGTCTTTGTCTCCTGACCGTCCATGTAAACGGAATTCTTGCCTCCCCGGTACTCATCGGCTTTCCTGTGGACGTACGTTACGTGATCGATCGACCCCTCCAGCGCGTGGATGAACTCGAGCGTTCCGGGCTCGGCGTGATAACAGGTGTAGAGGGCGACAACGTCCCGGCCGGCGAGCTCACCGGCGGACACGTGACCGTTGGCAAGAACCGGCAGGTCCGGTTTTCGTCCGCTTTCCTCCTGGTCGATGACGAACACATGATCCTTCGTCTTGATCGCCCAGCCCCGGGTTTTAAGCCACCAGATCATCGCCTGTCCCATGCCCGTCTCCCCGGCCGCGGCACTCGGGTCGAAATCCTTGAGCTTGATCACGCTAGGCTTGTCCAGGGCACGCTCAAGCGGCGGGATCATGGCGGCGTTGCCATGGACGAGCGCATATTGGACCGGCGGGGCGCCGTGAACGTCCCGGGCATTTGCGTCCATCCCCCGGGAAAGCAGGCTTTCCACGATATCCCCGTAGCCCCGGATGGCCGCGATATGGAGCAGAGTCCGATCGAAATTCCTGTCTCTGACATCGGTTCGGACTCCCTTCTCGAGAAGGCTCCGGACCACCCCCGTGTATCCCTCCCGGACCGCGGTCATCAGGGGCGTTTCTCCATCCTCGTCGGTCGTGTCGACCTTCGCCCCGCTGTCGATGAAAAATCCGGCGATCTCGGGAACATGGGGATTCGATGAAGCCAAGGCCCGGTGCAGCGGTGTCCGCCTCCCCTTGTCAAGGCTGTTTATGTCGGCCCCGCCCTTGATCAGGGCCGATACGGCTTCCGTTTTGCCGGCCATGGCCGCGAGATGTAACGGAAAATGTCCCCGGGACATGACTTCGGTCTTCGCCCCGGCTTTCAAGAGAATCCGGATGATCTCCGTCCGTCCCTTAAAAGCGGCGCGATGGAGGGCGGTCCCGATCCGGCTTTCAATGCCGACATCCGCCCCGGCGGCGATCAATGTCTTGGCGAGTTCCACCGCTCCTTGTTCGGCGGTGAGGATCAGGGGCGTCACATCGAGAGGACCGCGGACGTTGACGTCGGCTCCTCGTTCGATCAACGCGGCGGCCGCCTGGGTCCGGTCTTGGAGCGCGGTAATAGCGAGCGGCGCAAGGCCGCGGGCGTTCTTGGCATCGACCGCGGCCCCTTTGTCCAGTAAAAACCGGACGAGGTCGGGATTTCCGCTGTAGGCGGCCCAATGAAGGGGTGTTTCGCCGTCCTTGTCCTTGGCCGCGACGAGCGCCGGGTCCTTATCGACGAGCGAGCGGACCTTTTCCAAATTTCCCTGTCTTGCGGCTTCGTGGATCTCATCGGCCCATAAGGACGGGCCCAGCGCCAGGACGGCCGCCAGGACGATCCATCCGAGTTTGTTGATGCTGGTCATGGTTTTCCTCCCGACCCTGATCGTAGCACGCGGTCACGCTTGAGCGGGAGTTAAGAAACGTTATAGAATGTTAAAAAATGTTAAGGTTCGGGCTTTTTCCCGCCCGTCCTTGTAAGCTAAGGCCATGAAGCCGAAGAAGACGGTCCTCCTGCTTGCCCCCATCCTTGTCACGGCCGCGCTGCTGGGGCTCATCGGCGTCCAGCTCTTCTTCCTGGACCAGGCCTATGACTTGAAGCACCAGGCGTTCCGGCAGAACGCCGCGAAAGCCCTGGCGAGCGTCGTCGAAAAGCTCGAAACGCAGGAGACCTTGAGCCGGGTCGCCCGGCTGTCCATTGACGTCGGGACACGCGGCGAAGCCGCGTTCGCCTTTCTCAACGTCCTGAAGAAGGACGCGGACAGCGTCGTCGACGGAGAGTTCATCCGGGCGTTGCCGGGCTTCCGCCCGAGGATCGAGCCGCGCGGCGAAACCGTGGCCGTGCATCTGAGCGAGGCCAGGCGGATACGGCTTTTCGATTTCGTCCAAAACAGAAGCCTCGTTTTCACCATCAGGCTGGGATCGTCCAACCAGGACAACCTGGCCAAGGGCACCCTCCTTCTCGACGAGGTCAAGCCGGCCGGGACGCATATCATTCCTCTGCCGAATATCCGTTCGACACCGAGGCGCTTCTACCTTCTCTTTCTCGATGACATCTCGCACGCCATCGGCGCGAGCAACGGCTCCGTCGACAACGTCGCCTTCTCTCCGACCCTCGACCAAGCCCGAATGGCCCTCATCGACCGGGTCCTCGAACAGCATCTCGAGTATGAGCCGATCCCGATCCTCGAACGGCTGGATATCGGACTCCTCGAGAAGACGATCCGGGAAACCCTGACTGAGAGCGGGATCGGCCTGGACTTCGCCTTCGGCATCCTCTCCGGCGAAGGCTCGCCGCCAGTCCTGGCTCGGCCGGAACGGCTGAAGCGGGAGCTGGCCCTGTCTCCGCTCCGGACGAGGCTCTTTCCGCATGACGTCAGCGTCGGGCGGGACGACCTGGCCCTCTTTTTCCCCTCCGAAAAAGAGGCGTTCCTGAAACAGATGAAGCTCCCGGCCTTCCTGTCCCTGCTCTTCATCCTGATGACGACGGGATGTTTCATCGCCGTTCTCGGCACGCTCTTCGCCCAGAAGCGCTTTTCGCGCCTCCTCACGGAATTCGTCAACAACATGACCCACGAGTTCAAGACTCCCCTCTCAACCATTTCTTTGGCCGGCGAGACCCTCTCCAATCCGGAAGCCCTTCCCGACACGGACAGGCCGGCCCGTTACGGCCGGATCATCCAGGAGGAGAGCCGCCGGATGCGCCACCAGGTGGACAAGGCCCTCGAGATGACCGTGCTGGAGAAAAAGGACCCGGGGCTTTCGGCCGCGGCTCTCGACATGGCCGCCCTAATTCGTCAAGCCGCCGAACCGTTCCTGTCCGAAATCGGGAAGCGGGGAGGCCGTCTCGAAATCCAGGCGGAGCCGGGAATCCCTGATATCGAGGGGGACGAGATCCATCTCCAGAACGTCCTCCATAACCTGATCGACAACGCCCTCAAGTACAACCTCAGGGGGCCGGAAATCCGCGTCCGCGCCGAGGGCACGAAGAAAGGAATCCGGATTACGGTCGAGGACAACGGCATCGGCCTCCGGCCGGCCGAGATAAAGCGTGTCTTCGATAAATATTACCGGGTCGCCCGCGGGAACGTCCAGGACGTCAAGGGCTTCGGCCTGGGCCTGAGCTACGTCAAGCGGATCGTCGAGGCCCACGGCGGGAAGGTCCGGGTCCGGAGCGAAGCCGGCCGGGGATCGGCCTTTGAGGTCGACCTTCCCTTCCGGGTCAAAGCAAAAAGGATGAAATGAGGATCGAGGCGCGGAAATGACCTCCCGAAAAAACGGCGGCACGAAGGCCCTTCTCCCCAGGATCCTTCTGGTCGAGGACGACCGCAACCTCGGCCTCCTCCTCCAGGAATCGCTCGGCCTGCACGGATTCGACGTGACGCTCTGCCGCGACGGTGAGGAGGCGCTCCGCGTCTTCCACAGCCTGACGTTCGACCTCTGCCTCATCGACGTCATGCTGCCCAAAAAAGACGGGTTCTCTCTCGGCCGCGACATCCGCGGTCTTCATTCGAGCGTCCCGTTTATCTTTCTAACGGCGAAATCCCTCCAGGAAGACCGGATCGAGGGTTTTAAAATCGGCGGAGACGACTACATCACGAAGCCGTTCAACCTCGAGGAGCTCGTGCTCCGGGTTCAGGCGGTTCTCCGGAGAGGCCGGATGGGGGATCGAGAAGAAAAGAAACATCAGGCCTACGTCTTGGGGGCGTACATCTTCGACTACGAGATGCAGACATTGAGAATCAAGAATCGAACCCGCAAGCTGACGACCAAGGAGGCCGAATTGTTGCGCCTCCTATGCCTTCATGCGAATACCGTGCTCGAGCGACGCCTGGCCCTCCAGCTCGTCTGGGGCAGCGACTCCATCTTCAACGCCAGGAGCATGGACGTCTTCATCTCCAGGCTCAGGAAATACCTCGGCGGCGACGAGAAGGTCGAGATCGTCAACGTCCACGGCCGCGGCTACAAGCTCCTCGTCCGGGACGGATGAGCCCCCGCCTCAAGCGGGGACCTTGAACTTTTTCAACGAATCCTAGGCCGAAAGGTTTCTCTCAGCCTCGAGGACGGCTTCCAGGTCGGGCGGCAGGGGCGAGGCGAAGGCCAGGCGCTCGCCGGTCGAGGGGTGGATGAAGGACAGCGTCTGGGCGTGGAGGAAGATGCGGGGGAACTCCCGGGGCTCCTTCCTGCGCCCGTAAATGGGGTCGCCGACGATGGGGTGGCCGGCCGTGGCCATGTGGACCCGGATCTGATGGGTCCGCCCGGTGACGGGCCGGAGCTCGAGGAGGGTCGTCTCGGCGAACATCCGTTGGACCTGGAAAAAGGTCTCGGCCTTCTTGGGGCTACGGGCCGTGACCGAGATCCTTTGCCCTTCCTTCGGATGCCGGCCGAGTGGCCAGTTGAACTTGCCCTCGGGCGCCGAGACCCGCCCCCAGACCAGTCCGAGGTAGGTCTTCCAGACGACGCGCCTCTTGAATTGACCGACGAGGTCCGTGTAGGCCAGCGGGCTCCGGGCCACGACCATGACGCCCGAGGTGTCCTTGTCCAACCGATGAACGATGCCCGGCCGCTCTTCATTGCCGATGAGCGCCACCTCCGGAAAATGGTGGATCAGGGCGTTAGCCAGCGTCCCCGAAGGATGGCCGGCCCCCGGATGGACGACCAGACCCGGGGGCTTGTCGATGACGATGATGTCGGCGTCCAGGTAGATGATCTTGAGCGGGATATCCTCGGGCCGCAGACCCTCTTCGGGGGGCGGGGCCTCGTACTCGACGGCGACACGGTCGCCGGCCTTGAGCTTGTAGCCCGCCTTCCTGGCGAAAGAGCCGACGCGCACCCCTCCCCCGGCGATGACCTTTTGGACCTGGGCCCTACTTAGGCCGGGGAGCTTGTCGGCGAGGAAGACGTCTAGCCTCCCTCCGCCGCCCGCGTCGGGTGTGACGACGAAATCCATTTTAGGCAATTTTGCGCCGCTTAAGAACGAGGGCCAGCACGCCCCCGGCGATGAGGCCGAGGAGGCAGAAAAGCTGCGGATAGGACAGGCTGGACAGGGGTGTCCCGCCGCGGATGAAAAAGATCTTATCCGAATGGTCGCCGCGGAAGTACTCCGTGATGAACCGGATGACCGAGTAGTTGACGATGTAGAAGGCGAAGACCTGACCGTCGAACTTTTTCTTTTTCAAGATAAGGAAGAGGATGCCGAAATTGAGGAAGTTGAGGACGGCCTCGTAAAGCTGGACGGGATGGAGAGGCGTGTTGAGGTGGACCCCGGTCAGCTCGGAGGCGTACTCGTTCTTGAAGACCGCCGCCCAGGGCAGCGCGCACTCGCTGCCGTAGCAGCAGCCGGCGCTGAAACAGCCGATCCGGCCGAAACCGTGACCCAAGGCCAGGGCCGGAGCGATGAGGTCGGCCGTCTGCCAGGTCGGGATCTTCTTGCGCCGGAAATACCACAGCGCGTAGATGACGCCGAAAGTCAGCCCGCCCTGGAAGACACCGCCCGAGCGGGCCAGCGCGAAGAGCTCCCGGGGGTAGTTGATGTAGTAAGAGATGTTGCTGATGAACAGGATGAGCTTGGCGCCGATGAGCGAGACGATGATGGTGTAGAACGCCGCGTCCATGATGCGGTTGGCGTCGAGGCCGGCTTTCTTGGCCTGGGTATAGATGAACCAGAGGCCCAGGGCGACGCCGACGGCCATCATGAAGCCGTAGGTGTGGATGGTCAGGGGGCCGATCTTCACGAGGATGGGGAACATGCGGGTTTCCTCCTGAACAGGATGACGAGCATCAGGCAGGCGCCGATGGTGATGCACGAGTCCGCCGCGTTGAAGAATGGCCAGTGGGCCTGGCCGACGTAGAAGTCGAGGAAGTCGATGACGTGGCCGCGGATGAGTCGGTCGAACTGGTTGCCGAGGGCCCCGGCCGCGATCAGGGTCAGCGAGACCTTCATCAGCTTGTCGCCGGACGGCGTCTTGAAGAAGTAGTAGACGACGAAGCTCAGGGCGGCGAGCGAGGCCGCCGTCAAAAGCGCGAAGACGAGCTTGTTGTTCGTCTGGGAGAACGTCCCGAAGATCGCGCCCTTGTTGTGGATGCGGGTGATGTTGAAGAACCCGGGGATGACCGGGACCGATTCATAGAGGTCGACGCTCCGGGCGATGAGGTATTTGGTCGCCTGGTCCAGGGCGACCAGGGCGGCCATGAGGAGGAGATACGGGGCGTTCTTCTTCATGGCCGGGCCGCCTTGACCACTTTTTCGCAGCGGGCGCAGAAGGTCGGATGGTCCGGGCTCGTCCCGACATGGGTCGAGAAGTTCCAGCACCGCTCGCACTTCCCGCCGGGGGCTTTCGCAATCTCGATGGCCAGATCGTCTCCGGCGCACTTTTCGACCGTCACGGCGGAGACGATGAAGAGCGCGGCCAGGTCCTCCTTGCGGGCAGCGAGGAAGGCGGCATCGGCGGCCGGAGCTTTGAGGACGACCGCGGCCTCGAGCGAATTGCCGATGAGCTTGGCCTCGCGGGACTTCTCCAGCTCCTTGAGGACCTTTTCGCGGAAGCCGAGGAGTCTCTCCATGTCGGCGACGAACGCGCCGCCCCGGGCCCCGAGCCAGTCCTGGGCCTTGGGGAATTCTCCCAGGTGGACGGAGTCGCCCTTGCCGGCGAAGGCGGGGACGTGGGCCCAGGCCTCGTCCGCGGTGAACGAAAGGATGGGGGCCATGAGGAGCAGGCTGTCGCGGAGGATCGTGAACATGGCCGTTTGGGCCGAACGCCTCTCGAGAGAGCCCCGGCCCGAACAGTAGGCCCGGTCCTTGACCACGTCGAGATAGAAGGCGCTCAGGTCGACCGTGAAGAAGTCGAGGACGGCGTGAATGATGGGGTGGAACTCGTAGTCCTCATAAGCCTTGACGACGCGGGCGCGGACCTCTTCGAAGCGGAGGAGGATGTAGCGGTCGAGGTCGAGGAGGTCCGCGGCGGCGACAGTGTCGCGGCCGGGCTCGAAGTCGGAGAGGTTCCCGAGGAGGAAGCGCCAGGTGTTGCGGAACTTGCGGTAGGCCTCGACGAGCCTCTGCTCGATCTCCGTTCCGAAGCGGGCGTCCTCTTTATAGTTGAGCATGGACGCCCAGAGCCGGACGATCTCGGCGCCGCTCCTTTTGATGACCTCGCCGGGGTCGATGACGTTGCCCAGGGACTTCGACATCGCCCGGCCCTGGTCGTCGAGGATGAAGCCGTGGGTGATGCAGGTCCGGAACGGACTGCCGCCCTTGGCCCCGACGCCGATGATGAGGGAGCTGTTGAACCAGCCGCGGTGCTGGTCGTGGCCTTCAATATAGACGTCGGCGGGCCAGGCGTGGCCGGCCTCCCGTTCGAGGACGTTCTGCGAGGCGCCGGATTCGAACCAGACGTCGAGAATGTTGAATTCCTTGTCGAACTCTTTTCCGCCGCAGGCGGGGCAGACGGAGCCCGGCGGGACGAGCGCGGCGGCGTCGCGGACGAACCAGGCGTTGGAGCCCTCGGCGGCGAAGATGCCGGCGACGTGGCGGCAGACGCCGGCGTCGGCGTACGGCACGCCGCAGGACCGGCACTTGAAGGCCGGGATGGGCACGCCCCAGGACCGCTGGCGCGAGATGCACCAGTCGGGGCGGCCGGCGACCATGCCGTCAATCCGCTCCCGGCCCCACTCGGGTATCCAGCGGACGCGGCCGATGGCCTCGCGCGACTTGGCCCGGAGGCCGTTCTTCTCCATGGAAATGAACCACTGCTCGGTCGCCCGGAAGATGACCGGCTTCTTGCACCGCCAGCAGTGCGGATAGGAATGGGAGATCTCTGTTTCCTTGAGCAGTGTGCCGTCGTTCTTCATGTCGGCCGTGATGCGCGGGTTGGCCTCGAAGACCCGGAGCCCGGCGTAGCGCGGCACTTCGGGCGTGAAGCGGCCGTCGTCGTCGACGGGCGTGTAGATGTCGATGCCGTAGGAGACGCCCGTCAGATAGTCGTCGTGCCCGTGCCCGGGAGCGGTGTGGACCGCGCCGGTCCCGTCCTCGAGGGTGACGTACTCGCCCAAGACGAAGAGCGACTCGCGGTCGATGAAGGGGTGGCGGGCCTTGAAGCCCTCGATCTCGCGGCCCGGGAAGGTGACCAGCGGTTTAGGCGCCGCCCAACCAAGCTCCTCGGCGACGATCGGAAGGAGCTTCTTGGCCAGGATATAGACTTCGCCGTTGACGTCGGCGGCGACGTACTCGTGGTCGGGATGGAAGGCGATAGCCATGTTGGCCGGGAGCGTCCAAGGGGTCGTCGTCCAGATGAGGACGGAGGCCCGGCGGCCGGCGAGGGCCGGGAACTTGGCGCCCAGGTCGGAGACGACCGGGAAGCGGACGTAGATCGAGGGCGAGGTCTTGTCCCGGTACTCGATCTCGGCCTCGGCCAGGGCGGTCCGGCAGTGGATGCACCAGTGGACGGGACGCTTGCCCTTGTAGACCTCGCCGTTCCCGAAGAAGGCGCCCAGGTACTCGAGGATCTTGGCCTCGTAGGCCGGATGCATGGTCAGGTAAGGCGTGTCCCAAGCGCCAAGGACGCCGAGGCGCTTGAATTCCTCACGCTGGATGCCGATGAACTTCTCGGCGTATTTCCGGCATTCCTCGCGGACGGCCGTCACGGGCATGCCCTTTTTCTTCTCGCCGAGATGTTTGTCGACGTGGATCTCGATGGGCAGGCCGTGGCAATCCCAGCCGGGGACGTAGGGAGCGTAATGCCCGAGCATGGAGCGCGACTTGACGATAAAGTCCTTGAGGATCTTGTTGAGGGCCGTCCCCATGTGGATGTGGCCGTTGGCGTAGGGCGGGCCGTCATGGAGGATGAAGGGCGGCCGGCCGTCGGCGGCGCGCTTCTCGAGGATGCGCTGGTAGAGCTTCTCCGCCTCCCACTTCTTGATGGTTTCCGGCTCCTTCTGGGCCAGGGAGGCCTTCATGGCGAAGGCGGTCTGGGGCAGGTTCAGCGTGCTCTTCACATCTGACTTGTCGGCCATCGGAGCTCCAATCTTCGGAATCTAATGCGCCATTATAAGCCAAGTTGGGGTCGCCCGCTAGTCCGGAGGCCGCAGGGACCTCGGGGGTCATCTCCGTTCGCTTCGGAAAAGGCCGTGGAATTGGGGGCCGAGGGCAACATCAGAGAGAGCATAAGCCGTGATTTAGTCGATCAGAAGCCGGACGAGGGGAGTTTCAGGGGAAACCGCCAAAACGTGTTTGAGCGAGGCGTAGCGAACGCCGAGCGAGTTGTTTTGGTGCTGAGTCCGGCGCGCTGATCGGCGTGAAAAATCACGGCAGCGAACGAGGATGATGCCCGAGGCCCCTCCACGGCCATCCTTGTATCTACTTCTTGATGAAGTGGGCGCCGCGGGAGTTCGGGTTGGCCAGGGCGGCCCGGGTGATCATCAGGGCGACCAGGATGCCGTGCCGCAGGCCAATGAGGGCCGGGTCGAGGCGCGCCTCGCGGTAGAATTTCTCGATGCGATGGCTGAGGTACTCGAGGTCGGACTTGGCCCGCTCGAGGCGCTTGCACGTCCGGATGATGCCGGCATAGTTCCACATCGTCGAGCGTATTGTCAGCCAATCCTGGTTGACCAGGGCCGGGTCGACGACATCTTCCTTCTTCGGGTGGTACCAACGGTGGATCTCGGAGGCCTTGTAGGGCCGCGAGCCGTCGAACCGCGCGGCGATGTCGCGGGCCGCCCGCGTCCCCCAGACGAGTCCCTCGAGGAGAGATGTCGAGGCCAGGCGATTGGCGCCGTGGACGCCCGTGCAGGAGACCTCTCCCGCGGCATAGAGCCCGGCGAGTGAGGTCCGGCCCCAGCTGTCAGCGAGCACCCCGCCGCAGCTGTAATGGGCGGCCGGAACGACCGGAATGGGCATGCGCGTGATGTCGACGCCGTCCTCGAGACAGGTCTTGTAGATCGTCGGGAACCTATCGCGGATGTCCGCGATCTTGGAATAGGAAGCCAGGTCGAGGAGGACGTAATTCGAATTGGTGACGATCATCTCTTCATAGATGGCCCGGGCGACCTCGTCGCGCGGCGCCAGGTCGCGCTTGACCGAATATTTTTCCATGAAGGTCTTGCCGTCGCGGGTTTTCAGGCGCGCCCCTTCGCCGCGGACCGCTTCCGAGATGAGGAAGCCGTCGCCGTTCTCGCGCCTGAAGACCGTCGGGTGGAACTGGACGTACTCCATGTTGCCGATCCGGGCGCCGGCGCGCAGGGCCATGGCGTAGCCTGAGCCGTCGGCCCCGTCCGGATTCGACGTGTGGAGGAAGACGGCGCCGCAGCCGCCCGTGGCCAGGACGGTGAACGGAGCGAAGATACGGCCGACTTCGCCCGACCTGTTATCGAGGACGTAGGCGCCGATCGTCCGCGGTTCATGGTAGTAAGCGACCGGATTTTTCGAGTGGTGGGGCACGGTCAGAAGGTCGACGGCCGTGTGCCCGGGAAGAAGCGTGACGCGCGGATGCTTCTTGAGAGCCCGGAGGAAACGGTCCTCGATCGTCCGGCCGGTGGAGTCCGTGACGTGGAGGATACGACGGCGCGAATGGCCGGCTTCTTGGGCGAAGTCGAGGACGTCGGGCGAGCTCCGCGTGAAGGGGATCTTGAGCTTGTCGATGAGCGTTTCCTGGACGAGGCGGGGCCCTTCGGCGACCAGGACGTCAACGGCCGCGGGGTCGCCGACATGATCGCCCGCTTCGAGGATGTCGTTTTTGAGGAGCTCGGGTTGGTCGCCTGGAGCGAAGGAAACGATGCCGCCCTGGGCGTAAAGCGTATTGGTCTCCTGGGCGTGCGCCTCCTTGGTGATGACGACCGTCCGGAGCCCGGCCTTGGCCGCTTCGAGGGCGGCGGCCGCGCCGGCGATGCCGCAGCCGATGACCAGGACGTCGGCCCGGATGTCGCGTTCGCTCATGATCGCCTCAATTCAGGAACTCCAGGCTGATGTCGATGGCCCGGGCCGAATGGGTCAAGGCGCCTACGGAGATGAAATCGACTCCCGTCTCGGCGACGGCGCGGACGCGGTCGAGGCTCATGTTCCCGGAAGCCTCGAGGGGGACGCGGCCGGCGGCGATATTGACGGCTTCGCGCATCGTCTCGAGGGTCATGTTATCGAGCATGATCATGTCGGCGCCGGCGGCCAAGGCGTCGCGGACTTGAGCGATGTCGGCGGCTTCGACTTCGATGCGGATCCCGGGCTTCGCGGCGGCGCGGGCCCGGCGGACGGCCTCGGCGACGCTCCCGACGTAGCGCAGATGATTGTCCTTGATCAATATCATGTCGGAGAGGCTCAGACGGTGGTTCGTCCCTCCGCCTGCCTTGACGGCGCATTTCTCGAGGAGGCGCAGGCCGGGTGTCGTCTTGCGGGTGTCGAGGATCTTGGCTTTGGTCCCCGCTACGGCGTCGACGAAACTGCGCGTGGCCGTGGCCACGCCGGAGAGATGCTGGAGGAAGTTGAGGGCGGTCCGCTCGCCCTTGAGGAGGGCCATCGTCGGTCCCTCGATAGCCGCCAAGATATCGAATTTACGAATAGCGGCGCCGTCCTCGAACTTCTCGGCGAACTCGACGGCTGGGTCTATTTTCTCGTAGACGCGCCGGGCGATCGCCAGACCGGCCAGGATCCCGTCTTCCTTGGCCAGTAAAATGGCTTCGGAACAGGCGTCGGCCGGGACGAGGCCTTCCGAAGTGATGTCCCCCCCGGGCATGTCCTCGCGGAGCGCCGCGTCGATGATGGCGTCGAACTCTATTGCTTCCATGGCAGGGCGAATTATAGGCCTTTCCCCTGATACCCGTCAAACTAGATGCGTTATCCTCCGACTTTAGCCAGCCTTGACGCTGCCCGGGCTGTGATGGGGGACATGCATAGACCCCGTAGCGGAGGGGGGCCCGCCGAAGGCGGGGGAACCGCCGGGACTGGTTCCCGGGGGTCCGGGGGATATGCATGTCTCCCATCGCTGCCAAAACGGGCGGCGTCCTGCAACCAAACGCGAAGCCCGAAGTTTGCCTCGCTGGGCGAATTATGCCATTATTGCGGCGCCGTGAAAACGCTCAACGCCCCCCTCCCCTATGTCGACCACTTCGGGCTCTCCCCGGCCGACCTCCGCGGCGTCCTCCAGCTCGCCCTCGCGAGCGGCGGCGACTTCGCCGAGATCTTCATGGAGTACCGGACCTACGACTTCATCAACATGGAGGAGGACATCATCAAGGAGACGGCCGAGGCGGTGAGCGTCGGCCTGGGCATCCGCGTCATTCGCGGCGACAGGACGGGCTTCGGCTACACGAACGACCTCTCCCTCGACAAGGTCCGCAAGGCCGCCCAAACGGCCTCGGCTATCGCCCGGGGCAAGGCCGCAGGCGCGCCGCCCCCGGCCCTGCGCGACCGGACCCGGGCGACGAGCCGCTACTTCGTCGGCCGCCCCGCCCACAAGGCCTCCCTCGCCGCCAAGATGGCCCTCGTCCGGGAGGCTTACGCCGCGGCCCAAGGCTTCGATAAGCGCATCGCCAAGGTCAAGGCCCATTACTCCGACAGCCTCAAGCACATGTGCGTCGCCAACTCCGAGGGCCTCCTCGTCCGCGACACCCGGCCCATGATCAAGCTCGTCTGCGTCGCCATCTCCGAAAAGGGCGGCAAGCGCGAGTCCGGTTACTGGGGCGGCGGCGGCCGGGTCGGCCTGGAGTACTTTCGTGATACCCTGACGCCGCGCCGCATCGGCGAAGAAGCGGCCCGCGAAGCCGTCCTCCTCCTCGAAGCGGCCGCCGCCCCTGCGGGCGAGATGCCCATCGTCCTCGCCCCGGGCCACAGCGGCGTCCTCATCCACGAGGCCGTCGGGCACCTGCTCGAGGCCGACTTCAGCCGGAAGAAGACCTCGGTCTTTTGGAACAAGATGGGAAAGATGGTCGGCTCGCCGCTCGTGACGATCTACGACGACCCGACCATCCCTTCTTTCCGCGGCTCCTACAACATCGACGACGAGGGCACGCCGCCCCGGAAAACACTGCTCATCGAGAAGGGCGTCGTCCGCGGACTGCTCCAGGACAAGCTCTCGAGCCAGCTGATGCGCGGCCGCTTGACCGGGCACGGCCGGCGGCAGGACTACAGTTGCGCGCCCATCCCGAGGATGGCCAACACCTACATCGCGGCGGGCGACGACGCGCCCGAAGACATCCTCCGCTCGGTCAAGAAAGGCTTCTATGTCGCCAGCCTCTCCGGCGGCCAGGTCGAGGACTCGGGCAAGTTCACCTTCTCCGTGAGCCTCGGCTACCTCATCGAGGACGGCAAGCTGACGGCCCCTGTCAAGCAGGCCACCCTCATCGGCACGAACATCGACATCTTGAAGAAGATCGACAGGGTCGGTTCGGACCTCGAATTCGGCTTGCAGACGGGAACGTGCAGCAAGGACGGCCAGGATGTCCCGGTCACCGACGGCTGCCCGACGCTCAGGATCGAGAAAATGACTGTCGGAGGCACCTCGTGAAGAAAAAGGCGCCGGCCCTTCGCGACCTGGCCGGATCGCTCGTCGACTTCGCCCGCGCGTGCGGCGCGGACGAGGCCGAGGTCTCCGTCTCCGACGGCTACGAGTTCAACGTCGACGTCCGCAAAGGCAGGATCGAGACGCTCGTCGAAGCCGGGTCTCGCGTCTGCGGCCTGCGCATCATCAAAGACAAGAAGACCGCGTTCGCCAGCTCCTCCGACCTCGACCCCGGGACGCTCAAGCGCCTCGTCAGGAACGCCGTGCGGCGGGCCGAGCTCGGCAACCCGGACGAGTTCGCGGGCTTTGCCCCGCTCTCGCAAGAAACCGTGGACGCGGCATCGCTCAGGCTCTACGACCCGGCCATCGCCGGCCTGGACTCCAAGACGAAGATCGGCCTGGCCCTCGCGACCGAGAAGGCCGCTCTCCAAGACAAGCGCATCACCAACTCCTACGGGGCGACTTTCGCCTCGAACGAGATCCGCTCGGTCCTGGCCATGACGAACGGCTTCGTCGGAGAGTACGCCCAGACCTACTGCGGCCTCGGCGTCGGTCTCCAGGCGGGCGATACCGACAACCGGGTCGAGGACTCCTGGTCGTCGTCGAAGCGCCATTTCAGGGACCTCGAGAGTCCCGAGGCGATCGCCCGCAAGGCCGTGGAGCGGACGGTCCGCCAGCTCAAACCGCGGAAGGTCAAGACCCAGAACGTGCCGGTCATCTTCGAACCGACCCAGACGGCGTGGCTGATGGGATTCCTGTTCGGCTGCGTCACCGGGACGGCGGTCTATCAGAAAGCCACGTTCCTAGAAGGCAAGCTCGGCCAACGGATCGGCAACCGGCTGGTCACGGTCGTCGACGACGGTCTCATCCCGGGAGAGCTCGGCTCTCATCCCTTCGACTCGGACGGCCTGCCGTCGCGGCGGACCGTCGTCGTCGAGCGGGGCGTCCTGAAGAACTACCTCTGTAATTATTACGCGGCCCGGAAGCTCCGCCTCAATTCGACCGGGAACGCCGACGGCAACGGCGTCGGGCCGAACAACTTCTACCTCGAGCCGGGGACGGTGTCGCCCAAGGACATCGTCGCCGGGACGAAGAAGGGCCTCATCCTCATCCGGACGCTCGGCCACGGTTTGAACTCTGTGACCGGCGACATCTCGCGCGGGGCGTTCGGCCTGTGGGTCGAGGCCGGCGAGATCGCCTATCCCGTCTCCGAGGTCACGATCTCCGGGAACCTGGGCCGCATCCTCGAGGGCATCGAAGCCGTCGGGACCGACCTCGATTTCCACAGCCCGGTCACCGGCCCGACCGTCA
>JBFYOD010000194.1:0-20262 GCA_041303965.1 Candidatus Aminicenantota bacterium | reverse complement strand
GACCTCATCCATTGGAAGGGGCGCGGTCCGGTCCTTGACGGCCGCTTTCACTTCTGGGACGAATACATCGGGTCGGGGCCGCCGCCGGTGAAGACCCGCCGGGGCTGGCTTCACATCTATCACGGCGTGGCCACCCATTTCGGCTCCGCCAATATCTACCAGGCGGGAGTCGCCCTCCTCGACCTCGACGACCCGGTCCGGGTCATCGGCCGGTGCCGCGGCAACATCCTCGAACCGCGGGAGCCGTACGAGCTTTCCGGCCAGGTCCCGAACGTCGTCTTCCCCTCGGGCATGATCGTCGAGAAGTTCGACGCGGAAGGGTTCGCCCTCGCATCGAGCCCGGTCAAGGTCTACTACGGCGCGGCCGACACGACGGTCGGCCTGGCCGTGACGACGATCGGCGAGCTTCTCGAGGCCGCGACCGAGAGCGCCATTCCTCTTTAGCTTTTCGTTATCCTTCCAATCAATGGCCAATTGACTTGACAAGCACCCCCTTCAGCACGATATTTATGTCAACTTAGAAAATTGGGACCTAAGCGATATGCGTCGATGGGGGAACCACAATGAAAAAGGAACTATTTCTCCGCCGATTTTTGTTCTTTGTATTTATTCTGATCATCAGCCGTAGCCTCTTCGCCCAGAGCGGCATCTTCGACCGCACCGGGGTCATCCCCGGGCACGGCTCCTCCAGCTCAGTTCCTGAGGAGAGCGTTGACCTCTTTACCGGCAATGTGACGCTTCGGTATCTCGACTACTCCCTCCCCGGCCCCAACGGCCTGGATGTCAAGATCTGGCGTGTTTATAACTCGAAGATCCTCAAGGACCGGCAATCGGGCAATCCTTCTCTTCAGGCCGAGCGCAGGTCCTGGGTCGGCATCGGCTGGACCATGCACATGGGCCGGGTCCATAACTTCAGCACGACCACGCCTATCATCGAGTTCCCGGATGGCCGTTTCGAGACGGCTTGGCCCGATAACTACGGCGTCGGAAAGAACATCACTCGGGACTTCCTCAGATATGACCGCGCCGCCTATAAGCTCTACTTCCAGGATGGGACGGTCTGGACGTTCGGCGCAGAGCGCACCATAACAAAGGGCGACTCGTCGACCGAACAGGTCCGTCTTGTGACCGAGATCAAAAACACCTACGGCCAGTCGATCATCATCGCCTATGACTCGAATAGACCCTCGATCGACACGATCACCGACGCTTGCGGCCGGGTGATCGATTTTGTCTCGACCGGGACAACCTATAACAATACTAAGCTCACGCAGATGAAGGTCAAGAACTTCGAGGGCGGAGAGGTCGTCTACACCTATACGGTGAGCGCGTTTCCGAACGGATATCATAAGCTGACGAGCTTCGCGCCTCCCCCTTCCCTTATCCCGGCTACGACATTCGAATATTACGATGGAACAAACTACCGCTATGAACTGACCAAGGTCACGATGGGATATGGCGGGGTGCTCGAGTTTTCCTATGTCAACCATAATTTCGTCTTCAACGGCACGACGCTCGACTCCCGGGTAGCGAGCCAGAAGAAAATCACCTTCAATCCCGGCGAGCAGGCCGTCTGGAACTTCACCTACCCTAACTACAGCGGCGTCCCCACCGGCACAGCCACAGTCGAGGGTCCGGAATACACGACCTCCGTTGCAAATTACGCCTATGACGCCGCCTGCCCCTGGAAAATCGGACTGATGAGCTCGCGGGCTGTAAGCGACGGGAGCCTCTCGGAGACCTATGACTGGACCTTTCAGGAACTCTCAAACTCGAACTGGATGGTGCTGGGCACGAACATGGGCACGGCCAAGGGGCCGCTTATCTCCTCCGTCATCAGCACGCCTCTCGGCGACGCCACGAGCAAACAGGAGTATCTTTACGAACGGGCTGATCCGAACTGGCCGAAAAAGTACGGCCTTCCGACGAAGATTAAACTCTATGTGAATGGCGCCGGCACTCCCAAGAGCTATAAGGAACTGATCTACTGTTTTGAGTATCCGGCCTGCCAAGGCTTCCTAGACCGCTACATGCTGGCTTTCGTCCATGAAGAATCCCGGTGGTCGGGTTCGGGCACTCTGCTTGGGAAGACATTAACCGATTACTGTCAGGAGACCGGGAAATGGGGCGCCCTACAGCGGGTCATGAGGCTAACAACTCCGCCAAGCAACTATCTTGTCTGGGACTACGGCTATACCATCTATCACCCTAGCGTCTATGGCATCTCTGTCAATCCTCCTGACCCGCCGCCGGCAAACAGTGAAGACAGTTCATCTGTAAATTATTCGTTCGGCATGGCAGACAAAGTCGACGAGCCCGGTTACACCGCCTCGGAGCGCCAAGTCTCTCAATATGACAGCTCGGTGCTTTCAGAAAAAAACGCTTTTGGGCACGAACAATTCTACACTTATGATGATCTGGGCAGGGTCTTGGGGGTCAACATGCCCGATCCGTTTAATGACGTCAGTTATAGCTGGCGTCCGAACGGCGAGAACAAGGTGGTCATCACCCAGGGCTTAAACACCATTACTAAGTACTGGGACGGGATGGGCCGGGACACGGGCTCGACGGAAACGGGCGACGACACGACTCTTTATTTCCGGAAAGCCCTCAACGCCGAAGGCCGGATTAAGGAAGAGAACCGGGCCAGCATCAATCCCGACCATAAGTATGCCTATCTCTATAATGCCGCGGGCCAGGTCACCCGCATCACCGACCCCCTGTCAGAAATCACGAACATTTCATATTCCGGTATAACGAGAACCATAACCGATGCGGAGAGCCATACGACGTCCCATGAATATAACGACTTGCCGGGGCTCATCACGAAGTTCACGGACGCCCAGGGGAAAATCGCCGACTACACATACGACGCCGCCGGACGCCTGACAACGGTCGTCTTCAACGGGGCGAGGACGCAGAGTTACCAATACGACTACCTGGATAATATCACCTCCGAAACCCACCCCGAAACCGGCACGATTTCCTACACCTATAATGAAGCGAACAAGATTTCGGGGCGGTCATGGGGAGGAACCTCTATAAGCTATGGCTATGACGTCCAAGCGCGGATGGTCGAGAAAAACGACGGCCAAGAGACAACTATTTATGCCTACGGCGCTGGAAAAGTGATTTCCATAACAAGCTCGAAGGGCTGGAGCCGTACCGGCCTCACCTATAACGGTTTGGGCTCGTTGCTCGCGGAGATCTTGACGATTCCCGGACTTCCCACCTCCAAGTCGATCCATTACACCTACGACGGCAACAACAACCCTCTTGAAATTATCTATCCGGACGGAAGGGTAGCTCTGTATTCCTCTAACGGTCTCAACGCTCCGGAATCAGTAACTTTCAACGGCACGTCTCTTGTGAGCGACATGTCCTACGGACCCGGCAAGGCGGCGACGAACATGACCATCGTTGGAAACGGAACGACGTATTCTGCCGCCTACAATGCGGCCGGGATGCCGACAACAGTCTCCCTCGTCAAGGGCGCCGCGACACTTTATAACTCGACATACTCATATGATGGTGTGGGCAATATCACCGGAATCTCGAGCACTGCTCCCGCGCTTAACGCCACCTTCGGTTACGACTCACTCAACCGCCTGACTTCGGCCGCCTATTCCTCGGGCCGCGTTGCCTCCTACGCCTATGAATACGACGAATACGGTAACATGAGGACCGTGCGGGAGAATGGAAATCCAGTTTTCAGCAAAACCTACGACTCCGGGAACAGGATCGTCGGCTCGAGCTATGATGCTCGAGGCAACCTCGTCTCGGCCGGCGGAAATATCAACATCTGGGACAACCAGAACCGCTTAAATTCCTTAACCAATATTTCGGGTGAGATCCTCGGCAAATACCTCTACGACGATAGCGGACTTAGGCTCTCCGCGATGCCGGCCGAGCCAGAGATCGCCGTCACAGAGGGAGGGAAGCTAATTATTGATGGAGAGGGCTTCGTTGACTTCTATGCCGGGGTCGGCTCTCAGGATTCGCGGACCTTCACCATCACTAATACCGGGGACGCCAACCTCATCCTCGGCGGAACGCCAATCATCACCATCACCGGGCAAGATGCAGGTGACTTCGACGTCCTCCAGCAGCCGAACTCGCCCGTCGCGCCCTTCGGCGGGACGACAAATTTCATCATCCAGTTCGATCCCCAAACGGCAGGCGAGAAAACGGTATATATATCAATCGCCTCGAACGACTGCGACGAAGGCTCCTACGAGATCACGCTCAACGGCTACAACGGCCCGCCGGAGATTGACATCTGGGAAGCGCCGGACGGCGGGACCTATGATTTCGGGACATGCACCGTGGGCGAATATATCGTCGAGACCTTCACCATCGAAAATGTCGGCGACGCTCCCCTCTACCTTGACCACGATCCCATCGTCGAACTTTTGGGCCAGGACGCCGGCCAGTTCCATATCGACAGCCAGCCGGGAACAGCCGAGATCGCCGCAGGCGGCTACGCGCAGTTCGAGGTCCGCTTCGAGCCGAAAGCACCCGGTCAAAAAACAGCCCTTCTCCGGATCTCCTCAAATGACGCCGACGAAGATCCCTACGAAATAACGATCACAGGTTACGGCGAGTCGGAATCCCGCTCCCTGGGCCTGTCCGTTACTTCGCCCAACGGCGAGGAGGTGTTGAAGCCGGGCTCTTCACAAGCCGTCACCTGGTCAGCCGAGGAGACCGTCAAGGCTCTGAAGCTCGAATATTCGTTCGATAACGGCACAAGCTACATGTCCTTGGCCGAAAGGGCGGAGAACAACGGCTCCTATCCTTGGCAGATACCCTTCGTCCTCTCGCCGACGTGCCTTGTCCGAGTCAATAACGCCGATGGGTCTCTGCTCAGGCCGGAGATTGTCTCTTACGAGCTCAAGTTCAAGGTCGAGAGCCCAATAGATGCCGTGTTCCCAGGCGCGCATCTTCGGCTGCGGCTCGGGATACCGGACCTCAAGAGCCAGAGCTTCCGTTTTGCCGAGATATCCTTCCTCCCGGATTCGCTTGAAGGCACAGAGAGCGTCGTCTTCAACCAGACTCCGGCGAAATGCGGTAGTCTCAAGGACTATCTCGCGACCTGGCATCGATTGCAGGTCCTCTACGATCTCAATGTCTATGCCGGGACCCTTCTTCTTGACGGACAGGTCATCCTCAAGGATCTGCCGCTCCAGCTCAGCCCTTGGGTAAGTTCGCTGGCCGAAGTTTCGATCTCCTGCGACAAGGACGTTGCCGCCGCGGTTTGGATTGACGACCTCGAGTTCAAGCTCCAGGACGCGGGGTTCAGCCCGGAAGATAAAAGCGGCGCGACACTCCTCCTCCTCGCGGTGGCCAAGGATGGGTTCGAGGGCTACAAGAGCGAGGAGTTCCCCCTCTATGGGGGCTGGCTCACAAGCCAAGAGCTCCTAGCCGAAGACGCGGCTCTTCCTATCGTCGACAAGTACGAGTATGCTTCGGGTATGCAATCCCTGAGGCTCGGCAGCGGGGACGGACGGGGGTCCCTCATCTCCAAGAGGTTCGCTCTTCCGGAGAGATTTCCCTTCGACGCGAGCGACGGCACATTTGCTATCGCGAACGAAGCCCAAGTCTTCGCAAAGAGCATCACCGCCGCCGAATCACATGAAAAGACCTCTGGCGCAAGGTCCAGGGATAGGGAGCGTCGCCAAGAGCGGCTGGCTCGTCGGCAAAAGGCCGCAAAGAGCACTTCAAGTGAGAAATCCACCACCTTCAAGTCAAAATCCGCTCAAACCACTAAGACCCAGGCCGGCGCTGGGATTGACGCCACAACACGGACACTCTCAGCGTCGACTAACGGCGGGAGCTTCTATGTCTACTCCATTACCGGAGTGCTCCTTGTCGAGTACGACAGGCTTGACCACTCCGTGAAGGATTACATCTATGTCGGCAACCGCTTGCTCGCGGAGTATAAGCCCCAGGAAAGCAGGATGTATTTCTATACGCCGGACCAGATCAACTCGACCCGTGTCGTGACCGACGAAACGGGGACGGTTGTTTATTCCGCCGCCCACGATCCCTATGGCGGGATCCAGCAGATCTGGGTGAACACCTACGACCCGACGCCGAAATTCTCAGGGAAAGAAAGAGATTCGGAATCGCAGCTCGATTACTTCGGGGCGAGGTATTATGACCGGGCGCAGTATAGATTTGTTTCTGTGGATCCCGTAATCACCATGGTACCTTCTCTTTCAGATCCGCAACTTTGGAATCGATATACATTTTCTTGCAACAATCCTGTCAAATATAGTGATCCGACAGGAAAGTATAGTAAGAACTTTCATTTTAATACGATGGTCTATCTGGCATTGAAGGCAGGATTTTCAAGGGAAAACGCGTTTATAATTGCAGAGTCCTGCCAAGCCGTTGATGAGTTTTCAACCACCAAGTCAGGTATTTTTACAAAATCGAATACGGACTGGCATTTCGTTGATGACGAAGTCCTGAATGCCATGAAAAGCAGGGCAGAGGAATCGGATGATCCAACGCTCATCGGCATGGTGGCCCATTCCATTGGGGATTCACATGGCGCTCATCTTGGCCTCCATCCGAACACCCCCTGGGGTTTAATTGGCGATGCAGTTGCACATTCATTTGGGTGCGATAAAACAAGCACTGATGTCGATAAAGCATTGCGCGTGGAGCAAGAAATATTGGACTTTTTTTTAGTATGCAATAACAAGGAACCGGGAACAGTGACGATTGACAAAGACCTCTGCGCTGTAGCCGCAATAACGAACTCAGACCCAATTACGGTGCTCGTAACGGCAGTTGCAACCGCTGTAAGCGGACTAATACTGTTATTTTGAAAAAGATGAATTCAATCGGATAGCTCTCTTGATTTCTGAGAAGAAAGGCCCAATCAGGTCTCAGATCGTTGGAAATGGCAATGAGGAGATAGTGTGATGAACGAAAATATATATAGTTCTTTAGATCATCATCATTCGATATTTTGTAAGATACGCACCCCATTATTTATACGTATTCTTCTGATAATTCTTTACGTAATTGTCTCATTCATATTTCTTGCATACGGAATGCGGAACGATTTTGCAGATGGCGGGCCAGTAGTATTACTCTTTTCATGGCTTATGTATGCAAGCAAGCTGCGCGACCTTGTGCCCAATGTGATTGTCCCCGATTTCTTGGAATTCGGGTCTTTTTTTATTTTACATTTCTTATATTTAGCCGGCTTATGCGTAATAACGACTTTTTTTATTCGGGTCATAAAGTCCTCCAGGATACGCAAATTATCCTCTCTTCTAGTCCCTATCGCCGTTCATTTATCCGCACCTATGCTTTTTTTAATAATGTCCAGAGATTTCCGTTCTAGCGTTATTAGTAAACCCCTGGGCTCATTAATAGCACTTGGCTGGGTAATTTCTTATCGAACGCTCGATTGGTGGCTGGCGCAAAAGGCAAGACGTAAATCAGAGTAGAGCAACCGCCTGCGGGGGCAAATATGTGACGTCTACTCCGCTACTCTGGGGCGAGGTATTATGACAGGGCACAGTATAGGTTTATTTCTGTGGACCCGATTTATAGAAAATCAACTAACGAGAATCACCAAAAATGGAATCTCTATGCCTATTGCGAAAATAATCCGTTAACGCTGGTTGATCCCAATGGGGCAGAAGGGATTAATGCCCAGAAAGGGCAGCATATTGTTGAAGTTGCAAAAGAATGGGTTGGCACACCATATAATAGGGATATTCCCGGATTTGGAGGAAGAATTGCAACGAAGCAGGAGGGCGCTGATTGTTCAGGTTCGGTCTGGAAAATTTATGGAGAAGCAGAGTTTGGATATAGCTATAAACAGGCTAATAAAAGCTTCGTAGACAGCATTGAAGAAGGGGGCGCAAATTTTGGGCTATTTAAAAAAGTCGAGGATCAATCAAGCCCCCAAGCAGGCGATATCGGGCTTTTAGACGGCCACATGGTCATATTTTGTGAAGAAAAGAAAGCGGATGGCAAAACTGAAATATTTGTTTATTCAGCAACTGAACATAATAATTTTACTTATTCTACCATTGAATGGTTCTCTGGTAATGTAACATGGTATCGCTATGAAGAAAAAGAACCGGCAAAGTAACAAAGCGTGTAGAATAATAGGAGAATTTGTTATGTTTCTGTTGTTTCTTGGGCTATGTATTAATTGTTTTTGTGGGAATCCGCAAGATCTGAGCGATATGGTTTACGAAGCAATAGGTCAAGGGGACATCCTAAAAGTGCAACAATTGCTTAGCCAGGGTCTAGACGTGAACTGCCGCAATAGAAAACAGATGACTCCCCTAATTGCAGCCGTAAAGTATAATCATTTTGATATTGCTCGGCTGCTTTGTGAGAGAGGTGCTGACGTTAATGCAGTGAGCTACGCCAATGCTGCAGATGAAGATGGGAATATGAGCCCTCTGCTTTGGGCCTCAATAAATGGAAACATCAAAATGGCTCAGTTTTTCTTGCAGCGAGGGGCAAAGGTAAATCAGACAAGCATTGATGAGTTCACTCCATTACTAGCGGCAGCTCAGAAAGGCCATCTGCCGATGGTTGAGTTCCTTCTTGATAGCGGGGCTAACTTGGACTATTCAGGCCCAATTGCGGAAAACTCAGCTCTTAAGGCGGCCGTTATCAGAGGTCATATCAATGTAGTGAGATATTTGCTCAGCAAAGGCGCTAATATTAGCATACGAGACCGGTTAGGAAACAGCTTATTGATGTATGGGCAATCCGGTTCTCTAGAAATGATAAAAATTCTCACAGAATGCGGCCTAGATATTAATAAACAAAACAACTCCGGCGACACGATTTTCACATTATTAGCTAGTTCTCCCAAAGACCAACTAGAAAAGCTTTTGATTCTTAACTATTTAATCAAGAAAGGAGGAAGCATACATCTGAAAAACTCAAGGGGGCAGAGCCCATTAATGAAAGCAGCTTGGGCAGGAAATGTTAAAGTCGTAAAGCTCTTCCTACAAAGCGGAGCGGTTATTAGCGATACTGACAATGATGGAGAAACACCCCTGATGGTAGCATGCCATTCTGGAAATGCGGAAGTTGCGAAGCTACTTCTTGAAAATGGAGCAGAAATAGAAGCCCAGGCCAAGAACGGTTGGACAGCGCTTATGGTGGCTGCCAAAGAGGGCCGTTTTAAGTGCATCGAATTGCTGGCTGGACGGGGAGCTGATCTCAACAAGAGGAATAACGCTGGGAATAATGCAGTCGATATCGCATTACAATACAAACACACTGAGGTTTATAATTATCTTAAAAGCCTAATTACAAAAAAGTTCGATGATAGATTTTTGGCGAAATCCTGAGATAGCATCCATAAGCTGAAATGGACGATAGGTGTATTTGGACGATCTATTCTCCGGATCCTGAGGGGAAATCATATTTGGGATGGTGGCCGGATCTGCTGGTCTTGCGGCTTTATTCTGATGATGGAATTCTTCGTGGCGAATGCAATGCTTCTAACTACGTAGCAACTGGTTATTCTCCCTTTGAAGACGGATCGTATCAACTGACGTTCGCAACTACGGGGCCATCTGAAACCTCTTAAGTTAGCAGCTTGAGCCATCAGCTCGTAAAACTACATGCTGATTTACCTCGTAAATCTATGCGCCGCTTGACAGCCTGCTCACTTCCCCAATCCTCCGAGAATTCGACAAGATAACAGATTATCAGCCGGACGTAGCTTTCGACCGAGGGGAACACTCCCAGCACCCGGCTTCGGCGGCAGATCTCCATATTCAGTGATCAGCGGCAATCATTTCTCCCGGCTGACGATGTCAAGAGGGGCTTGTTATTTGACCCCTCAAGCCGATTGTGCTACAAAAGGGAACTGTCGATTCGCGCTGCGGGAGAGAGACATGAAGAGAACGGAGAGGCACCACCTCCAGGAAGACCAGATGGCCCATGGCCTGAGCTGGCTCATCGATTACATTAAAAAGTGGAAGAGGGAGTTCTCGATCGTCGCCGGAGCGTTGGCCTTCGCGGCCGTCGTCTTTGTCGCCCTCGTCCTCGTCCGGTCCCACAACCGGAGCGTCCAGAGCGCGATCATCGGCCAGGTCGGCGATGTCGCCGCCGAGGCGGCCCTGAAACCGGAGAAGCTGGCCGAGCTCGAAAAGCTCGCGGGTGAGCGGCGCACCTCCCGGCTGGCCAACCTGGAGCTGGCCAAGTATTGGGCGGAGAGGAGCGATTGGGCCAAGGCGGAATCCTACCTGGGCCGCATCTCCGGCGCGCCCAAGGACCTCCTCTACTACCAGACCGAGGACCTTAAAGCTCAGGTCGCCCTCGGCAGGAAGGACTTCGACAAGGCCATCGCCATCTACCAGAAGGTCAGCGACGAAAAACCCAAGGCCTATCCGCTCGACGCCGTCCTTTTCCGGCTGGCAGAGAGCCGCGAGCTCAAGGGCGAGACGAAAGAGGCCCTGGCGATCTACAAGAAGCTCCAGGAGGAATACCCCCAGTCCTACTACGGCTACGAGGCGTCCCTCAAGGCCGGGCGCCTGGGTCTCCAGAAATAGTATGATATAATATCTCCCAAATAACCCGAGGAGGAATTCCATGGCTTTCATCATCACCGAAGAATGCATCAACTGCGGTGCCTGCGAGCCCGAGTGCCCCAACCAGGCCATCACCGTGGGCGAAGAGCGCTATGTCATCGACCCGGCCAAGTGCACGGAGTGCGTCGGCCATTTCGACGCGTCCCAGTGCGCGGCCGTCTGTCCCGTCGACGCCTGCGTCCAGGACCCCGAGCACAAGGAGACCAAGGACCAGTTGATGGGCAAGTACCACAAGCTATCGGGGAAGTGATCCCCCGCCGACCGGGCTTGTCTTGAAAGAGGAGTGAACGTGTTTCGCTCCTCTTTTTTTTTCATGCGACCATGAATGACCCTGTGCCCCGCGACAAGACCTGGCTCAACGGGCTCCTCTTCGTCCTGACCGTCCTGTCGACTTGCTTCGCCGGGCTCGGCTGGAGCGCGAGCTACCTCTTTTTCGAGTCCGGGGCGAACCCCATCGCCGAGGCGGGGCGCGCGCTCAACGACCCCCGCGTCTTCCCGCTGAGCGCTCTCTATGCTGCCGTCCTGATGACCATCCTCGTCGGCCATGAGCTCGGCCACTACTTGACCTGCCGCCGCTACGGCGTGGCGGCGACCCTGCCCTTCTTCATCCCTGGCCCTCCGTTCATCGGGACCTTCGGGGCGTTCATCCGCATCAAGTCGCCCATCAACTTCAAGCGCCACCTTTTCGATATCGGCGCCAACGGTCCGCTTATCGGATTCTCATTGGCCCTGCCCGCGCTCGTCGTCGGCCTGGCCTTTTCGAGGGTGACGGCCTATGTCCCCACGGCGGATTCCATCATTTTCGGCGAGCCGCTCCTGTTCAAACTCCTGAGCGCTCTCTTCTTCGGCCATACGCCGGAGGGGTCGGCCCTGGTCCTTCATCCGGTCGGCTTCGCCGGCTGGGTGGGCATCCTTGTCACGTCCTTCAACCTCATCCCGTTTGGCCAGCTCGACGGCGGGCATATCGCCTACGCCCTCCTAGGGCGAAAGGCGCGGCTTGTTTCGAAGGGTGTCGTCGCGATCTTCATCGTCATGGGCGTTTTTTTCTGGGTCGGCTGGTTCCTCTGGGCCGCCGTCATCCTTTTTTTCGAATTCAAGTCCAAACTCCGCTTGCGACACCCCCCCGTCCTGGACGAAGATGCCCCGCTCGACCCGAAAAGGCGGTTCCTGAGCGTTCTTGTCGTAGTCATTTTCATCCTGTCCTTCATTCCCGACCCGGTCAAAGGGTACGACCTACTTAGCCTTTTCAAGGGCTTAGCCGGGGGCGGCCGATGAATCTCGCCGGCCGACGAAGGGCCCGGATTTATTCACAGGATTTGTGGAAAAGTTGTGGAAAAGGAAGTCTTTTGAAAAGGCAATCTCCAGTCCTGCTTGAACATAAGTCGGATTGCACAAGAATTCGTCACGGACGCAATCGTTGTGTTTTCAATTGTTTAATAACTCATTGAAAAGATTGATGTTGTAGCGTTAAAATAAAGAAGGGCCAAAGGAGGCTCGCATGGTTGACCAGTTCCGGGAAACCGAGGAAGCTTTTGCCCTTCTGCGGGAGAAATTCAACGACAGGAGGATCTCCCAGAGGGAGTTCGTCGATTCCCTGAAACAGCTTAGGATCAAGGACGACGAGGGCCGTTTCTGGGTCATCGGGGCCCAGAGCGGCAAGTGGTACGCCTTCGAGTGCGGCGAGTGGGTCGAGGCCAAGCCGCCGTCCCAGATGGAGCGGAAGGCGATCTGCATTGCCTGCGGCTTCGAGAACGACCTCGTGGCCGAATTCTGCGCCCGCTGCGGCAGCCGGAGCGACGACGAGGTGCCCAAAAAGCCGGCTGCGTCCGACACGGCGGGCCCGGCGGCGCCGGAGGAGTTGACTTGGACCCAAGCGGGAGGCGAGATCGTCATTCGCTCGCTTCACCCGGTCTCTTTTTTCTGGTTCTTCGCCGTCCTGGGGATGTTCGCCGGGATCCTGCTGGGCCTCCTCGCCGGCGTGACCAGCCTGTTCGCCGGTTTCGTCGCCGGCTTGCCCGGGTTCTTCGTGGACCACCAAGGCGATCTTTTGGGCGGGCTCGTTTTTTCGATCCTCGGCGGGATTGCCGGCTTCGGCATCGGCGGGGCGGCAGGGGCCGCCGCGGCCGTCGTTTCGAACGGCATCCTGTCGCTCGTCGGCGGCGTCAGGATCCGCCGTTCTTGAGCCTGGCCAGGCCGTGGGCGATCTGGCCGAGCGATAACGACTCGTCGTTGGGCGAATAAAGCACGGGCCGGAAAACCCGGAAGCCCTTGGCATCGAGCCGTTTTTCCGTCCGTTCGAGAAGCCTTCTATTGAGGAAGACCCCGCCCGCGAGCGAAACCGTGTCGGTCCCGTGGGCGCGCCGCGCCCGCTCGGCGACGCGGAGGACGAGTCCGGCCAGAGAATCATGGAATCTGGCCGATACGGCTGATACGGGCGTCCCCTTTTCGATGTCGCGGACGAGGGCCTTGATGAGCGGGCCGAACGATATGTCCATGGGCCGGCCGGGCCCCGGGCTGGAAATGGGAACGGGATAGACGCCGTGGTACGCCCTGTCGGCCGCGGACTCGAATCTCATGGCCGCCTCGGCCTCGAATTCCATCCGCTCGGGCGCGGTGCCGGCGAGGAAAGAGGCGGCGTCGAAGAGACGGCCGCAGCTCGAGGCGAGCGGGCTCCGGACGCCGGCGCGGACCATCTTCAAGACGGCCTCCGCGCGCCGTCTGCCGACCTTACGGATGGCGGCGAGGTCGGGCAGGGACGCGCCGAAGGCCTCGTCGAGGTAGGCCAGGGCCATCCGCCACGGCTCGAGCGCGGCCAGGTCCCCCCCGGGCAGAGGGACGGGCTTGAACCGGGCGAAACGCTCGTAGCCGTCGTAGCCGGCCAACAGGAACTCGCCGCCCCATGCCGTACCGTCCTCGCCGTAGCCGTAGCCGTCGAGGGCCACCCCGAGAACACGGCGGCCCGGCTCGTGCCCGTGCTCGAGGAGCGGGGCGAGGACATGGGCGAAATGGTGCTGGACGCGAAAGTGGGGCAGGCCCATCTTTTCGGCGTAGCGCGTCGTCCTGAAGTCGGGGTGAAGGTCGGTGACGACGGCCGCGGGCTTGGCGTCGAAGAGCCGGAGCAGATGGGTCAGGGTCTCTTCGAAATAGCCGAAATTCCGGTAGTCGTCGAGGTCTCCCAGGAACTGGCTGGTGACGACGTAGCCGTTCTTATACAACGAGATGGTGTTCTTGAGCTCGCCGCCGAGGGCGACGAGCGTGGCGTCGATCCGGAGCCCCCCGGGGACGGGCTGAGGGTAGGGGACGTAGCCCCTGGCCCGGCGGACGAAGAGAGGCCGGCCGCGCGCGGTCTTGACCACCGAATCGTCGGCCCGCATGGCGATCGGGCGGTCGTGAGTGAGGACGGCGTCGCAGAGCCTGCGGATGCCTTCCTCCTCGTCCTTCATGATAGGGGCGTCCTTAACGTTGGAACTCGTAGCCACGATGAGCTCGAGCCGTTCGAGGAGGAGATGGTGGAGCGGTGTGTAAGGCAGCATGAAGCCGACTTCGTCGAGATTGGGAGCGATCAAGGCGATGTCCTTTGTTTTTTTGAGCAGCACGATCGGCCGGCGGGGCGATCGGAGAAGGAGCCGTTCGGCCGGGCCGACGGCGGCGAAGCGCTCGACGACGCCGAGGTCGCGGGCCATGAGGGCCAGCGGCTTGGTCTGCCGGGCCTTCGTCCGGCGCAGCCGGGCGACGGCCTTCCGGTCGAAGGGGTTGCAGACGAGGTGGAACCCGCCGAGTCCCTTGACGGCTAGGATCTTGCCCTTGAGGATGAGTTCGACGGTCTTGGAGAGCGCGTCGTCGAGCGTGCGTCCCGTTCGTGCGTCGTAGAGCCTCAGGCGCGGCCCGCAGACCGGGCAGGCGATGGGCTGGGCGTGATGCCTGCGGTCGAGGGGGTCCTCGTACTCCCGCCGGCAGTCCGGGCACATCGCGAAACCGGCCATGGTCGTCCGGGGCCGGTCGTAGGGCAAGTTCCGGACGATCGTGTAACGCGGCCCGCAGTCGGTGCAGTTGGTGAAGGCATAACGGTAGCGGCGCTCCCCGGGCGTCGAGACCTCCTTGAGGCACGCGGGGCACGTGGCGATGTCGGGCGAGATGAAGACGAACCCACCGGTATCCCTGGTTTTCCGGATCTCGAAGCCCCGGAAGCCCTCGACCGCCGCGGCGCGAACGTCGAGCTTCTCGATGGCGGCCAGGGGCGGCAGACCGGCGCGGAGGGAGGCGGGGAATCGTTTGAGGACGGCGGCGGACGGCCCTTCGATATGGATCTCGACCCCCGAGCCGGCGTTCTCGACCCAGCCGTCGAGCCCGAGGCGGAGGGCGAGGCGGTAGACGCAGGGCCGGAACCCGACGCCTTGGACGACGCCGAAAACGGTCAGCCGCGCCGCGGTTTTCCGGCGGCGGCCGTGGCGGACGGGGCGCCGCGGTCCGCTTCCGACCGTCCCGTGACTCATGGGGATCTCTTCTCGGCGGCGGCCCGGCTGTAGAGGCAGCCGCAGTAGCCCTGGCGGTAGAGCCCGTGGACCCGGCTGAGATCGACGCTTTTTTTGAAGCCATCCTTCTTCTTGAAGTCCGCTTCGAGGAAGGCGAGGCCGAAGCGGGCGGCGAATTGACGGCCGATCCGGTTCATGACCGCGGCCTTTTTCCACGGGCTAAGGCTCATGACCGTGGCGAAGGCGTCGAAGCCTTCCCGGGAGGCGCGTTCCGCGGTCCGGCCGAGCCTCGCGGCGTAGCAGACATCGCAGCGGCGTCCCTTCTCCGGCTCATCCTTGAACTTCCGGGTGAGAAGAAGCCAGCCGTCCGGGTCGTAGTCGTCCTCGATGAGGGGGACGCCGTGCGTCCGGGCGACCTTCCTGGCCTCTTCGAGGCGGAGGTCGTATTCCTCGCGGGGGTGGACGTTGGAGTTGGAGAAGAAGCCGACCACCTCGTAATCCTCCTTGAGGAGTCCGAAGACGAACAGGGCGTCGGGGGCGCAGCAGACGTGGACGAGGATTCGGGACTTCGGCATGCGTATATTCTAACGGTACTTCGCTACGTGAACAAGTAGGGCGGGCATCCTCATTAAACGAGGTTGATCGGATTTTCGAAAGCGCGGAAAAGAACCTTGACAAGGGGGACGCCCATGGAGGCCGCACCGGAAGGGGCCGAGGGGATCGTCTGAATGAGCATGAGCGGTGATTTAGTCGGTCAGCGTGACGGACGAGGGCAGTTTCAGGGGAAACCGCCAAAACGTGTTTGAGCTCGGCGTAGCGCACGCCGAGCGAGTTGTTTTGGTGCCGAGTCCGGTGCGCTGACCGGCGTGAAAAATCACCGCAGCGAATGAAGATGATCCCCGAGGACCCTCCGCGGCCGACGGCGGGAATACCACGAACCTAGGCCTATTTCAAATGTTCGAGGCGGGATTCGAGGTCGGCGATCGTCCTATCGACGCCGTCGATCTGGAAGTAGAGAACGGCCAGGTCCTCGTTGGGGAGCCGGGTCTTGTCGAGGATGAGGCCGATGTCCTCGAACAGGGGCTCCATGAGCCGCTTGATGTCGACGATCTTGTCCTGGGTGCGCTCTTTCGCCTTCTGCCATTCCCGGATATCCTTTTCCCGGGCCTGGAGGCGTTCGCGGTACTCTTCTTCGATCCGGCGGATGGCCGCGTTGAACACACGGACCTGGCCCTCGATCCCCTCGAGCTTGAGGTCCAGCCGGTAGCGTTCCTCCTGGAGCAGGGGCGACTTCTCCCGGAGCGAGCGGACGAGGCCGGCCAGGGACGTCGCTTTTTCCCGGGCCTTAGCGACTCGGGCCGTCCTGTCGGCCGCGCTCAGCCTCGGATTCTCCTCGACCTGGCGGACCTCCTTTTCGACCGCCTTGATCTGGGCTTCGGCGGCCTCGGCTTCGCGGAGCGAAGCCTCGAGGGCTTCCAGGACCTCCTTTTTCCGGTTGGCCAGGGCGAGCATCTGCTCCTGGTGCGGCCGCCGGCCCTCTTCCTGCTCGGCGATGAGCTCTCGGAACCGCTTGAGCGCGGCGTCGTGTTCGCGGCCGAGGACTTCGATCCGCGAATAGACATCATGCCAGGTCTTCCGGAGACGGCCGATCTCCTCTTCGAGCCCGGCGAGCTTGCCGCAGTCCTCATCGATGCAGGCCGCCTGCACGTCCTCGCTCCAGGCGAGCTTTCCGAGCTCCCTCCAGAGCGCGGCCTTCTTCTCCCGTTCCTTTTTCAGCTTGACCTGGAGCCGGAGACGGATCATGTGGCGGCGGGCTCCCGACAGGAACAAGCTTATCCTCCGGCGCAGGTCCTTGTCCCTGAGAAAGATGAAGACGACGAGGAGCAAGATGACGCAGAGAAGGAGCCAGAGCATCCAGAAGGGGAGCGCTCTCGCTGCCTCGGCGGGCTCCAGGGCTTGAAGGGGCGATTGTGCGAGGGGAAGTTCGATCATCCCGTTTTGACGGATCTCCATCCCTCTTGTATTTCAAGGGGGGCGGATTTGTCAACCACCCCGGGGCGCGCTATTTCGAGAACTCTTCGAAAAGACGGAGGAGCGTTTCCTTGTCCATGAGGCTCGACTGGCGATAACGGATGCTGCCGCGGCGGTCGACGACGATCGTAGCCGGGATGTACTCGCCCGGCCGGTAGTCCGCGATGATCTCAGGCGTGGCCATGGCCACGGGGTAGTTCATGCCGGCTTTTTGAGTCCACTCGCGGAGGGCATCCGCGGAGAGCTCGTCGACCGAGACCCCCAGGATCTCGAGCCCTTTGTCCTTGAACTCCTTGTAAGCCTCGATGAAATCGGGGATCTCGCGGCGGCAGGGGGGGCACCAGGTCGCCCAGAAATTGAGGATGAGGACCTTGCCCTTGTAAGATGCCAGGGACAAGGCGTTGCCTTGGAGGTCCTTGAGCGAAAATTCCGGGGCCGGGACGGCTTCCGCTCCGTTCTTGGCCTGGACGCAGGCGGCCCCTCCGACAGCGAGAACCAGGACGAGAGTTGCAGCCAAGTGCGCTCGTGAAAACCTGTTCATGTCCGACCCCTAACAGCTCTTGAGCAGGCGTTCCCAGCGGGCATCGACTTCGGCCTGGATCGAGGCGACCTGGGCCTCGGTCAGGTGCCGGAACCTGCCCTGGATCCGGATGTAGTCGTTGACCGGCTTCTTGTCCTTGAGCTTCAGATTCAGGGTGACCTTGTCCCCGTCCTCGATCTCGTAGAGCGGGAAATAGGCGTTTTGAACGGCCATCCGGGCGAGCTTCACGGTGTCCTCGGGCCGGCTTTTCCAGCCCGTCGGGCACGGCGCGTAAACATGGAAAAAGCGCGTCCCCTTGATATCCTTGGCTTTCTTCATCTTCTTGAAGAAATCCTCGGGATGCGAAATGCTGGCCGTGGCGATGTAGGGGATCCTGTGCGCGGCCATGATGGCGACGATGTCCTTTTTCGGCCGGTTCTTGAAGTGCTTGACCGGCGTCGTCGTCGTCCAGGCCCCGTAGGGGGTCGCGGACGAGCGCTGGATGCCCGTGTTCATGTAAGCTTCGTTGTCGTAGCAGACGTAAATGATATCCTCGTTCCGCTCGGCCGCCCCGGACAGGGCCTGAAGCCCGATGTCGAACGTGCCGCCGTCGCCGGCCCAGGCGACGACCGTCGTCTCCTTGTCGCCCGTCATCTCCAGCCCGGCCTTGACGCCCGTTGCCGTCGCCGCGGCCGTCTCGAAGGCGCAGTGGTAGATGGGAACGTCCATTGAGGAGTAGGGATAAGGCCCGTCGATGACCGCCCAGCAACAGGCGGGAATGCAGAGGGCCGTCTTCTGACCGAGCGCCTTAAGCATGTAGCGCATGGCCAGCGTCGCGCCGCAGCCCTGGCAGGCCAGGTGGCCGCAGGCCATCAGTTCTTCGGCCGGGAGCGTCAGCGTCATCTTTTTTTCTTGTTTCATTTCTTGACTCCGATCCAGACGATCTCTTCGTCGGCCCTGTCCTTGGCCCGGGCGTGGGCGGCGACCTCCTTGAACGAGTCCACGGTGATGTCGCGCCCGCCGAGCCCGGCGATATAGCCGAATACGGGCGGCGCTCCGGCCTGGCCGTAGAGGGCGGATTTCACTTCCTGGTAGAAGATGCCGTGGGCGCCGTAGGAGCAGTTCCGGTCGACGACGGCCGCTCTCTTGACCTTCCCGAGGACCTCGCGGACCTTGGCGAAGGGGAAGGGGCGGAAGACCTTGATCCTCAGGTTGCCGGCCTTGACGCCCGATTGGCGGAGCTCGTCGACCGCCGCCCGGGCCGTGAAGCCCGCGGTCCCGGAAGTGACGAAGACGAAATCGGCGTCGTCGCAACGGTAAGCGTCGATGAGGCCGAGGTTGCGGCCGAACGCCTGCTCGAACTCCCGGCCGGTTTCCTCGATCAGGGCCGGCGCCTTTTCCATGTCCTTCTGGAGCTTGTAGCGGAGCTCCATGTAGTGCTCCGACCCGGTCAGCCCGCCGAAAGCCCGGGGGTCCGTCGGCGTCAAGCGGATCTCGGGCTTGAAAGGCGGCAGATAGGCGTCGACCGCGGCCTGGTCCGGGACGTCCACGACCTCGTAGGTGTGGGACAGGGCGAAGGCGTCGAGGATGACCATGCCCGGGATCATCAAAGCCTCGGAGACCTTGAAGGCCTGGATGACCGTGTCCAGGACTTCCTGGTTCGACGCGCAGTAATACTGCATCCAGCCCGTGTCCCGCTCGGACAGGCTGTCGTTCTGGTCGGTCCAGATCGACCAGCCCGGGGCCATGGACCGGTTGATGTTGCCCATGACGATGGGGTGGCGGCCGCCCGAGGCCCAGTGGAGCATCTCGTGCATCAGGGCCAGGCCCTGGGCCGAGGTCGCGGTGAACGACCGGGCCCCGGCCACCGACGAACCGATGCACGCGGCCATGGCCGAATGCTCGGACTCGACCTTGATGAACTTGGCGTCAAGCGACCCGTCGGCGCACATCTCGGACAGGAGCTCGACGACCTGGGTCTGGGGGGTGATCGGGTAGGCGGCGATGACCTGCGAACGGGAGAGCATGGCGCCGTAGGAGAGCGCGTGGTTGCCCATCATGACTTTCTTCATTTCCGCTCCTCCACCATGACGATGCACTTCTGCGGGCATTCCTCGGCGCAGATGCCGCAGCCCTTGCAGTAGTCGTAGTCCACGACCGGCCATCCGTCGACGACGTCGATCGACGGCTCGGGGCAGAACTTCCAGCAGATGCCGCACTGGACGCAGTTGGCCCGGTCGATCTCGGGCCGGATGTTCCGCCAGGCCCCCGTCAGGTTGTGGGTCTGATGGCCGACCGAGCAGATCATCAGCGGCATCTCCTCCGCAGACTTGAAGACGATCTTATTGGCTTTCTTGGGTCTCATGGCGTCCCTCCTTCAGGCTCTTTCGTACGCTTCCCGGGCCGCCTTGACGTTGTCCTCGGCCTTGGTGGGGACCCCGTCGCGGATGGCCGCGGCCAGGGACTCGAACTTGGCCAGGCCGAGGATCTTGACGACCGCCCCGGCGATGGCCGTGTTGACGATCGGTGCGGCCATGCTGCCCAGCTTGTTCTGGACGGCGATCTCCGTGGCGTTGACCGTCCGGACCTTGAACTAGCCGTGGAAGGGGAAATCCTCGGGCCGCCGGTCGCTGTTGATGATGATCGT
>JBFYOD010000193.1:0-7908 GCA_041303965.1 Candidatus Aminicenantota bacterium | reverse complement strand
AAGTAAATGGAGTCCTGGAGCTTGGTGCTGCTTTCGAGGGCGGTGCCGTTGCAGCAGCTGAAGCCGCTCATGTCGGCGTTGCCGAATTGTTTCTGCGCGCCGGGATTGAGCGGGACATGGTCGGTGTTTCCCGGATCGTTCTCGGCGACGGAGGCCAGGATGTGGTTGTAGAGCCCCTGCTCGTAGTGGTCCATGTACTTGGCGTTCTGATCGAACATGAAGAGCTGTCGGTCCAACTTCAAGAGATTGTAGGTGCAACAGGTCTCGTTCTGCCCGCCGTTCGAGAATCCGTTCTCCCACAGCGTGTCGGGCTCGGCCGTGAAGCATTCGGCGTTGTTAGGATTGCGGGCGCCGGCGACGCCGCCGATGCTGTACATGTAGCTGTTGGTCACAATATTCCAGAAGTTGTCGGCGATCCGGTAATATGGGAATTCCCGCGTGTCGCGGAACGTTTCCAGCGCCCCGGTGATCTGCGGGATATGCTGGTTGGCGTGCTTGCCGCGGATCGTATCGACGTTCTTGGCCAGGCCGTGCTCGTGATCGGCGTTGCCATAGAAGACGTTGATGTTGTCGAACAGCTTGGCGCATTCGAGGAATTGCCGGTCGCCGGTGAGCCGGGAGAGGCGCGCCATCACTTCGTTCATGCCGCCATACTCGCCGGCGATATATCGGCTCCACATGCTGATGCGCGTCTGGACCGGCAGGACTTTGAGCCGGGCATAGACCCAGGCGCCCATGTTCTTGGCGATCTCCAGGGCTTTCGTGTTGCCGCCGACCTCATAGCAATCGAGCAGGCCGGCGAGAATCTTGTGGAGTGTGTAATAAGGAGCCCAGATCTGGGTGTCCTGGGTGCCGTACGTGGCCCCTTGCTCGAGCATGATGAATTGATCGGGGGGATAGGCGCTGATGAACCCCCTGCCCCAGTTCCAGTAATCGTTCCTGATGCCGCCGGCCCGGAAATTGGAATCATAGCCCTTGCGGCCGGGGCCGGCCGGGACGTTGGTCGGATCGGCGTTGGATGGCCCTCCTTCCTGGGCGGGCCTGCCCGATCTCTGGGAAAGATCATAAAGGGTGTCGATGAGATAATTCATCTTCTTGAGGAAATTCGCCCGCAAAGCTTCATCGTAGGTCGTTCCAGCATAGGCCTGGGCTATGGCCGACAGGTAGTGGCCGCTGGCGTGGCCGCGCAGGCGGGTGGTCTGACTGTCCCAGCCGTCGAGCGGCTTGACGCCTTCGGGCTGCTTCTCACCGAACGCGTCCCTGAAATTGTAGAGGAAGCTGTCGGGATTGGAATCCGCCAAGCCGCGGATGAACTTATCGCGATTTTTTATGAACGGCGTGTCGCGCCCCTTGGTGTCCTGATCCAAAACGACCTGCCCGAGAGGAAACGGCTCGACTACGCGCGTCGGAATGGGCACCGTCTTCGAAGCCTCTTTCACGGTCACCGCGGCCTTGGGTTGGAACGGGGTGCCGGGCACCTTGCCGGTCACGGTGTACGTACCCGGCTTGATGAATTGAGCGTTGTCTTTGGGCGACGGCCAGACCACGCGGACATCCGGCCCCTTGGCTTTGTCGCGATACACGGCGGGGATGGTATACGGCAGCCGGGGGACCTGGCCCGCGACCGATTCGGACTTGATGTCGGGAACGGCTTCCAATCGGGACGCCAGCGGGGATTCCTTCGGGATGGCGGCGGTCGAAATGACCGGCGCGGGAGTCCTGCCGCGGCCGCCGCCTTGACGGCCCGGCGAAGCGTTGTTGCGGATCGCGGCCACCTGCTGGTCGGTCAGCGCGACGCGGTAGACGCGGACGTCGCGCAGCCTGGCATTGAGCGTGGCGGCGGCGTCATTCTGCGAACGGCCGATGTAGAGGCGGTTCGCGTCCGCGGAGGTCTGGTTGATGACCCGAGCGGCGTTTGCGGCGACGTTCGTAGCTTGGCCGGCTCGGGCGCCATTGAGATAGCTGGTCAAAGTGTGTCCGGCCGGATCGAGTACGACGGCAAGGTGGACCCACTGATTCACAGGAACCTCCGTGCCCGTTGTTTCACTGATCACCCCGGCGCCGGTGGTGATGGAAGCCCGAAAGGAGTCGGTCGCGGACGCGGCGAAGTTCTTCGAGGCGCTCTGCCCGAAATCGAAGATCCGCTGCCCGGGGGCGGCGGAATTGAGCCAAAGCCAGCCCGTGACACTGATCGCGTCTTCATGGGTCAAGGCGTTCCCGGGGAGCTGGACGTAGCTGCCGTCGCCCTGCAGGTTAAGGGCTCTTCCGAACCGGCCGTCCTCGACAAAGGTGGCGCCGGTTCCATGCAGCGTCGCATGAAAGTTGTTCCTGGACGAATCCTCCGCGTTGCCGTTGAACATGTAGCGGGCAATAAGGCCGGTTTCGCCGATCCCGTCAAGGAACTGGTCGCCTCCTTGAACCCTATCGCGCTCCGTAAAGGCCGGCGAAACCGTGAATAGCGTCAAGACCAAAATAAGGAAGATCCGCATTCTCGTCATTGTGATTTACCCCGTGATGGATTAGATCCTGATATATAGGGAATCGCCAGCTTCGGGCTCGGAATGAACTCCTCCACTCATGAAATCATGATATTCCCGGCCTCCGGCATATGTCAATGACCCGAACGCCGATAGGCAGGAGCCTCCGCGGGCGAATTGTCGGACCGGACGACCGGGAAAGCGGACACTGCTTTATTATCGAACCGGAGTCGACTATACTGTGAACATCATTCACCAAGGAGGGGACTATGAAAAAATTATTTCTCGCAGGGCTTATTGTGACCGTGACACTGGCCGGATGCTCTAAGTCCGCAAAAACCGAGGCGGCAGGAACGAACACCGAGTCCATGGGTCCGTTCGACACGTCCTTCTCCGCGTTCAAATCGGCTTTCGAGACCAAAGACTACGGCAAGGCCCTGGCCAATCTGCGGTCGCTCATGGGATCCTTCTGGGCAGAAGCCCCGCTCGTCCTGGAGAATCCCAAGTTCGTCAAGGGTGAGAACAACAGCTACGGCATCTATGAGCCCAGGGAGAACGAAGTCTTCACCGCCGGAGAGCCCATCTATCTTTACATGGAGCCGGCCGGATACGCCATGACTGGGAACCCGGCGGGTTATTTCGAATTCGGGTTCAAGGTCGACTTCCAGGTTGTCGATGAGGGTGGGACGGTCCTCGGCGGGCAGACCGATTTCGCAACCTTGCCTTTCAAATCCTGGAACGCCAGCACCGAGATGTCCCTGACCTTCACTTACACCCTCAGCGGGCTGGAGAAGGGAAAGTATAAGGTCATCACTCAGGTCTCGGACATGCATTCGGCGAAGAAAGCCACTGTCGAAAAGGGCTTCGCGATCGAGTAATAGCCGGTAATTATAGCAATTTTCTTTTTCACGCCGCGCGAGACTCTCTCGCTTAGGGCTCAGAATTGCCCCTCTCCCTCACAAAATAAGGGTGCCCCGGCCCCGGACGGGTGTCAAGAACTCAAGATCCGTACAAACGTCGACTCCGGGTGACGGATGACGCAAGGGGCAAGGGAAATGCTTAATATGACCGACGATCTTCGGCGATCCGCTTCAGCCGCTTGTCGCTGTCCTTGCGCCGGGTTATGGCCAGAATGACGACCTCGTCGCCGCCGATCCTGTAATACGCCCTGAAGTCGCCGCTCCTCAGCCTGAACAGGGGCGGATCGAAACCGGCGAGTTTCTTGATACGGGACTTCCCGATCGGGATGGGGCGGACTTCGAGATAGGTCTGGATGTCCTTGACAAGCAGGATGGCCGCCGCCGTTTCAAGGCCTTCGATGTCCCTGTCTGCGGCAGGACTGAAGATGACCTTAAGCCGTTTTTCCCGCATCCCGTTTTTCGAGCTTCCTAAGCAGTTCGCCCGCCTCGATCCCACCCAGGGCCAGGTATTCCGAGTACGCTTCCTCGATCTTCGACCGGAACTCCGGATCGTTCTCGATGAGATAATCGGCGACGTCTTCTTCAGTGACGTGATGAAGGATCGCGGCGGGCTTGCCATAGGCGGTGATAATGATGTCCCCCCGCTCCGATTCCCTCAGAAGGTCCATCGTCTTTTGCTTGAGCTCTTTGACACCGGCATAACGCATCAGGTGCCTCCTCAGATAGTTACACTATAGTATAACATTTTCAGCGCATTCATCCAAGCCTTTTTCTCCGGTCCCATAAGAAGATGACGCCCTAAAACGGCCATTTTCTCATGCAAGACTTTTCCCCTGCCGTCATGTGCGAACAAAAAAACGGCCCCGCCGCACAGTCTCCGCAAGAGGGAGAGTCCCTGCCGCGAGACCGGGCCGACGGGGCCGTCGTATGTCCTTACTTGATCCGGCCGCAGCGCCTCAGAGCGCGTCGATGATCGCGTTCAGGGTCGGGCACGGCCGCATGGCCGCCGAGACCTTCTTCCTGTCGGGATGGTAGTAGCCGCCCATGTCCACGGGCTTGGCCTGAACGGCGAGCAGGTCGGCCGCGATCTTGGCCTCGTTCTCGCCGAGGGCCTTGGCGACTCCCGCGAACCTCGCCTTGATCTCCTTGTCCTTGTCCTGAGCGGCCAGGGCCTCGGCCCAGTAGAGGGCCAGGTAGAAGTGGCTGCCCCGGTTGTCGATCTGGCCGACCTTGCGGGCCGGCGACTTGTTGTTGTCCAGGAACTTGGCGATGGCCGTGTCGAGGGTCTCGGCCAGGACCTGGGCCTTGGCGTTCTTGAATGCTCCGGCCAAGTGCTCGAGCGACGCGGCGAAGGCGGAGAACTCGCCCAGGGAATCCCAACGCAGATAGTTCTCCTTCTCGAACTGCTGGACGTGCTTGGGGGCCGAGCCGCCCGCGCCCGTCTCGAAGAGGCCGCCGCCGGCCAGCAGGGGCACGATGGAGAGCATCTTGGCGCTTGTGCCGATCTCGAGAATGGGAAAGAGGTCGGTCAGGTAGTCACGAAGGACGTTGCCTGTCACCGAGATCGTGTCGAGTCCCTTGCGGATCCGCTCCAGGGAGTACTTCATCGCGTCGATCGGGGCCAGGATCCTGATCTCCAGACCAGCAGTGTCGTGGGCCTTGAGGTACTTCTCGACCTTGGCGATAACCTGGGTGTCGTGGGCCCGATTGCGGTCGAGCCAGAACACGCCGTGGGCGCCCGTGGCCTTGACCCGGCGGACAGCCAGCTTGACCCAGTCCTGGATGGGGATGTCCCGGACCCGGGACATGCGCCAGACGTCGCCGGCCTCGACCTTATGCTCGATGAGGACCTTGCCGTCGGCCGCGACCACCCGGACCGTCCCGTCGAACGGGATCTCGAACGTCGTCGGATGGGAACCGTACTCCTCGGCCTTCTGGGCCATCAGGCCAACGTTTGGGACGCTGCCCATCGTGGCCGGGTCGAAGGCGCCGTGCTTCTGGCAGTCCTCGATGATCGTCTTGTAGGTCGTCGCGTAGCATCGGTCGGGGATCATGGCCTTGGTCTCGTGGAGCTTCCCGTCCGGGCCCCACATCTGCCCCGACTCGCGGACGACGACAGGCATGGAGGCGTCGACGATAATGTCGCTCGGGACATGGAGGTTGGTGATTCCGTTGTCCGAGTCGACCATGGCCAGGGACGGCCTCTTCGCGTAGACAGCCTTGATGTCGGCCTCGATCTCGGCCCGCTTGGCATCGGGCAGGGTCTTGATCTTGGCGTAGAGATCGCCCAGGCCGTTGTTGGGATTGAAGCCGATCTCCTTGAGGACCGCGGCGTGCTTGTCGAGCGCTTCCTGGAAGAAGACCGAGACGGCGTGGCCGAACAGGATCGGATCGGAGATCTTCATCATGGTCGCCTTGAGGTGGAGCGACAGCAGCAGCCCCTTGGCTTTGGCGTCTTCGATCTGGGCGGCGTAAAAGGCGCGCAAGGCCTTGACTCCCATGAATGTGCCGCTGAGGATCTCGCCGTCGAGGGCCGTCAGCTTGTCCTTGAGGACCTTGACCGTGCCGTCAGCGCCCTGGAGCTCGATCTTAAAATCGACGCCCTTGTCGACAGTCACGGACTTCTCGTTGCCGTAGAAGTCGCCGCCCGTCATGTGGGCGATGTGGGCTTTGTTGTCCGGTTTCCAGGCGCCGAGCTTGTGGGGGTGCTTCTTGGAGAAGTTCTTGACCGAGAGCGGGGCCCGGCGGTCGGAGTTCCCCTCGCGGAGGACAGGGTTGACGGCGCTGCCCAGGGCTTTGGCGTAGCGGGCCTGGATCTCCTTCTCGAGGTCTGTCTTGGGGCTTTCGGGGTAGTCGGGAAGTTTGTAGCCCTGGGACTGGAGCTCCAGGATGGCCTCCTGGAGTTGGGGGATCGAAGCGCTGATGTTGGGCAGCTTGATGATGTTGGCCTCGGGCTTCAAGGCCAGCTCGCCGAGCTGGGCCAGCCGGTCGGGGATGCGCTGGGCCTCGGTCAGGTAATCGGGGAAGTTGGCGATGATGCGGCCGGCGAGCGAAATGTCGCTCACCTCGACCTCCACGCCCGTCCCCTTGGTGAAACCTTGAATGATCGGGAGAAGGGAGTACGTGGCCAGATACGGCGCTTCGTCGGTCTCCGTCCAGTAGATCTTGTGGGCAGTCATGTGTCCTCCTTGGATATGCGCGAAGTTAAGAATCCCCTGCCGGGCGGTCGGGCCGGCGCCCCGACGCGGGGCGGCTCGGACAGCGAACAGGTCCTTCGCCTGGAGGGGAGGATAAGGTAACCGATGTGGCCGGGAGTGTCAAGGTGTCACCCATGTATCCGAACGAGCCTGGGTAGGAGGCTTTTATATTTATTTGTGCTTTCGGAATCAACGGGTTAGGAAAAAAGGACCGTCCGAAAGTACCCGTCTCCCGAAAGCCGTGGTATAATGACGATGTTCATAAGCAAAGGGAAACCCCAGCTATCAACACCTGAATGACTAAAGGAAGGGGCCAGAGGCCCTGATCGGTCACATACTCCTCTCCTTTATGACGTTCTAAGATCTCAAAGCAACGGAAAGGCACGGGAGTGTCTTTCCCTCGTCAAAAGGAGACGAAAATGAATATCTACGTAGGCAATCTGGTCAGGACAGTCAACGAGAGCGACCTGAGGGAAACCTTCCAGGCGTTCGGCGAAGTGACGACGACCTCCGTCATCAAGGACAAGTTCAGCGGCGAGTCCCGCGGCTTCGGCTTCATCGAGATGCCGAAGAAGGAAGAGGCCGAAAAGGCCATCTCCATGCTGAACGGCAAGGACATGAAGGGCCGCACGGCAACGGTCAACGAGGCCAAGCCGCGCACGGACTCCCCGCGGTCCGGCGGTTTCGGCGCCAATCGTCGGTTCTAAGATCCCCGGGACAGGGCTTACCAGTCCCGGTCCTCGCAAGACCGGGATCGGCCGGGCCCGCAAACACGCCTCACCGAAGGGAGCGGCTGGTTCAGCCGCTCCCTTTTTTTCTCAGTTGTCGCGACGGAGCTCGAGCCGGTCGAGTCCGTGCTCGTTGAATTCCTTCTCGTACTTCTCGATGAGCGGCCGCTCCCGCTCCATCCCCTTCTCCGTATAAAGTTCCTCCAGGGCCGCCTCCCCGAACTTGCGGACGTACTCGCGGTCGGCCATGCGGTAGATGAGCTGATCCCAGAAGCAGTTGTCGTTATAGAAATCGACCGTCTCGGTCATCTTCTCCTCGAGCTCTCCGGAAGGGATGGCCTTCTTGGTCTCCTCGTCGAAATCGACATAATCCCCGAGGCCTTGCTTCTGGGCGGCGGCCAGGACGAGGCTCTCGACCTCGTCGTATTCCTCGATGACGTCGTCCGTCCGCCAGTCGTTGGCCATCCGGTTGCCGAGGTAAACAAGCTTGACCAGGCAGGCCAACTGTTCCTTTGTCATTTGGATGTTCATGGTGACCTCTTCCCAGAGGAAAATATACCATTTTCGGAGGAATTCGCCAAACCGC
>JBFYOD010000192.1:0-5884 GCA_041303965.1 Candidatus Aminicenantota bacterium | reverse complement strand
AGGACAAGGACTATATCAACAACGGCTTCATGGCCGTGGCCCGGGGCGATGAGATCCCGGCCCAGGGTTACCAGGCGGGGGTGCTCCTCGGCTACGAGGACGTGACGGCCAAGGTCAACGCTTATTTCAAGCCCGGCATGACATCACGTCAGCGGTACGACGCCTACGACAAGGCCCAGAAGGAGCTCGTCGCCGCGGGCGAGAAGGCCGGAAAAGACCTGCGCTGCACCCTGGCCGCGATGTACAGCGGCAACTCCTATTATCTTTATACGTTCAAGCAGATCCGCGACGTCCGGCTCGTCTTCGCTCCGCCGCAGGACCTCGGCAACTTCGGCGGGGAGACGGACAACTGGATGTGGCCTCGCCATACCTGCGATTTCTCCTTCCTGCGCGCTTACGTCGCCCCGGACGGCACGGCCGCCGATTACAGCCCGACGAACGTCCCTTATAAGCCCAAGGTCTGGCTGAAGGTCTCGCTCGACGGCTTCAAGGAGGGCGACTTCACTTTCGTCATGGGCTATCCCGGCCGGACCTTTCGCAATTACGCGCTACCCGAACTCAAGGCCGACCAGGAGAACATGACCAGGAGGATCAAGGATATTCAGGATACCGTCCGCTTCTATGAAGACGCTGGAAAGGCCGACAAGGAAGTCGAGATCCGTTATGCTGCGCAAGTCAAGGGGCTCTACAACGGTCTGAAGAATATGCAGGGGAAGCTCGAGGGCTTCTTGAAATACGATCTCGTCGCCAAGAAGGCCGTGCAGGAGAAGGAACTCCTGGACTGGATCAACGCCGACCCCGCCCGGGCCAAGAAGTTCGGGGGGGCCCCGGCCGCCCTCGAAGCCTTCCTGGCCAAACAGAAAGCCTTCGGCGCCAGGACGGAGCTCCTGAACGGCGTCCTCGGTGGGTCGACCATCCTGTCCCAAGCCTACAACATCCTCCGCGCCGTGGACGAGGTCCAGAAGCCGGACAAGGACAGGGAGCAGGCCTTCCAGGAGCGGAACCTGCCCCGGCTCAAACAAGGCATCCAGCTGGCGGAGCGCGGCTATGTCTTCGCGACCGACAAGGAACTCCTCAAGTGGACCCTCAAACGGCTCAAAGCCGCCCATCCGGACGAGGCCAAATGGCCCGCCTCTCTGAAGGGTTTGGCCGCCGGCACGGAATCCGAGGTCGCCGCGCGTGTTGACGGGATGTACGCCCAAACCGCCTTGGGCGATCCCGCCAAGAGGCTCGAGCTCCTCGGGCAAAAGTCGGCCCAGCTGGCGGCCGTCGACGACCCCTTCCTCAAGCTCGCCGCGGGGATGGAAAAGGAGCTCAAGGTCCTCCGCGAGGAGGGCAAGGGCATGGGCCGCGAAGGGGCCGACCTCAAGATGGCCTACGAAGCGGCCATTATTGAAATGAAAAAGGGGACCTATCCCCCCGACGCCAACGGGACCATCCGCTTCACTTACGGTCCCGTCATGGGCTATCAGCCGCGGGACGCGGTCACCTACCTTCCCCAGACGACCGTCGGGGGAGTCGTCGAAAAGGACACCGGCGTCTTTCCTTTCAACGTGCCGGCCAAGATCAAGGACCTTTGGAAAGCGAAGGATTTCGGACCCTACACGGACGCGCGGCTCAAGGACGTCCCGGCGTGTTTCTTGAACACGACGAACGTCACCGGCGGAAACTCCGGCTCGCCGACATTCAACGCCAAGGGGGAACAGATCGGCATCATCTTCGACATGACCTACGAGAGCGTCATCGGCGACTATTACATCATCCCCGAGCTGCAGCGCTCGATCAGCGTCGACGTCCGCTACGTCCTCTGGGTCACCGACAAGTTCTCCGGCGCGACGCACATCATCAAAGAGATGGGGCTGAAATAGACTACCGAACATGCGCCCTTCGACACGGCCGCGGCTGCGGCTTCTCGGCCCCCTGATCCTGGGGCTCGTTCCGCTCTTTGGTTGCGGTGGTCCGTCGGGCTCGACCGTTCGGCCCAACCTGCTTATCGTAACGGTCGACACGCTCCGCGCCGACCGGGTCAGCGTCTATTCCGACCGGCATGTCCGGACGCCGAACATGGACGGGCTGGCCGCCAGAGGCGTCGTCTTTACCCGGGCGTTCGGCCATTGTACGACCACCCTGCCCGCCCACACGAATATCTTCCTCGGAACGACACCCCTTTATCACGGCGTCCATGACAACGCCAATTTCGTCGTCGGGGAGGAATTCCTGACGCTTGCCGAGCATCTCAAGGGTTCGGGGTACGCGACGGCGGCGTTCATCGGCGGGTTCCCCCTCGAATCCCGGTTTGGGCTCGCCCAGGGCTTCGACACGTACGACGACCGTCTCGACCGGATCGGCCCGACGCCGGGAGACAGCTGGACCAGGCGTGCGGAGGCCGTGATCGCGGCCGCGCTCGCCTGGCTCGAGGGCCGGAAATCGCCATGGTTCCTGTGGGTCCATCTTTGGGATCCGCACGAGCCCTACGCACCGCCGGAGCCGTATAAGTCTCGGTTCGCGGACAACCCGTACGACGGGGAGGTGGCCTACGTCGACGCCGAACTCGGAAAGCTCTTCGGCTATCTCGATCGGACCGGACTCGACCGCTCTTCGCTCGTCCTCTTGACCGGGGACCACGGCGAGTCGCTGGGCGAGCACGGCGAGGCGACGCACGGCTTCCTGGCTTATAACGCGACGCTCCAGGTCCCGCTGATCATCTCCCATCCAGGACTGGCCCACAGGGTCGTCGACGCCCCCGTCTCTCATATGGACATCTTCCCCACGATCTGCGAGCTTCTGGGTGTCGATACTCCCGGCCAAGCTCGGGGGACGTCCCTAGCGAAGGCCATGAGGGGGGGTGCGGCGGTGACGCGGCCCATCTATTTCGAATCGCTCACCCCGTTTTACAGCATGGGCTGGGCGCCGATCACGGGCTTCGTCGACGGCGACGTGAAATTCATCGATTCTCCCATTCCGGAGATCTACGATCTGGGAAAGGACCCTGACGAGGCCGCAAACCTCGCGGGTCCGGCCACAGTGGAAGCGAAAAGGGAGGAGCTCGGAGCGCTCGTCCGCGCTCTCTCGTCGGGGAAGGCGAAAAACGCCGTGCGAGGCTCAGACAGAGAGACGGTTGACCGACTCCGGAGCCTCGGCTATGCAGCCGCATCCCCCGGAGGTGGAAAACCCGTCCGGACAACGTTCGGCCCGGAAGACGATGTCAAGGCTCTCATGCCGTTCTATAACAGGGCCATGGCCGCCCTGAGCCTCTATGAGGCGGGCAGGGCGGGTGAGGCCGTCGAGGAAGCCAAGGCCGTCATCGGGACGAGGAAGAACATCAGCACGGCCTACCTCAATCTGGCCCACTTCTACAAGGAGGATGGCCGCCTGGCGGAGGCCGCGGCCGTCCTCAGGCAGGGATTCGAAGCCCTTCCCGGGAACTACTATATCTTTCTCGAATACGTCACCTGTTTGTATGAAGGGAGCGACTTCGACGCGGCGATCGGCGTCTTTGAAGGCCAAAGGCCCCCCCAGGTGGAATTCGATCCTCTCGTCTGGAACTATGCCGGGCTCTCCTGGCTGAAAAAGGGGGACGAGACGAAAGCCCGGGGGTGTTTCGAGAAGGCCATCGCCATCGACGGCGATTCATCCATCTCGTGGTACAACCTGGGCAATCTCGACTATTCCCTCTTTCAGTCGACCGGGGACCGCTCGCGCCTCGAACCGGCCGCTGGAAGCCTGCGTAAGTCGGCCGCCCTGGACCCCGCCAGCGGCCCGGCCCGATATGTCCTGGGAGCGACGCTTTATCAGTTGGGGGATTTCCCGGGGGCGGTCGCGAACCTGGAAGGGGCCCTGGCCCTCGATCCCGCGATCTCCGAGGCCCTCTATTATCTGGGCCTGGCCCATCTCCGGGCCGGCGACGCCTTGAAGGCCTGTGCCCGATGGAGAGAGTACAGGGAGACGGCGCATTTCGGCGCGCTTTCCGCCGCTGAAAAAGAGGCGGTCGACGGCCTTATCTCCCGCTTCTGCAAGCGGGACAAGGCGTCATAGGGTCCGAAAGGCTATTTGCCCAGGCTTTCGAGGAGGGATTTGACGAGGGGCTGGTCGGACTTGATCTTGAGTGACCGGGCAAGGGTCTCGCGGGCCTTGTCTTTCTTGTCCATTTCGAGATAGACGCTGCCCAGGAAGTTGAGGACCTCGACCGACTCGACGGAGAGCTCGGCGGCCCTCTCGAGATATCGGGCCGTCCGCTCAAGGTCCTTTCGTCCGTAATAAATGCTCCCGAGAACGGTGAAAACCTCGCCGTCGTTCACCCCCCCCTCTGCGAGGGGCAGAAGGAGATCGAGGGCCGGACCGTCGTTGCCCTCGATGGCGTGGCACTTGGCCAAGAGGATTTTGGCCGGTACGTAGCCGGGAGCCGTGCTCAGCGCGATCCCGAAGAACCGGCGGGCCCCGGCGAAGTCCCGGCGGAAGAACGACTGGCGCCCGAGCTCCGTATAGCGGGACTCCGGTGAAGGGCGGTAATCCTGCTCGAAAGAAAATGTGCCCGGTGGCCTGGGGGCCGCTGAGACGGTGAACGGGACGGAACTTTCGAGGACCGGCGTCCCGCTGAGCGCGTCCTCGACACGGACAGAAAGGGCATGTACTCCTTCCGCGAGTCCCTTCGGCGAAAAGACCTTATTGACCGGAAGGGACCGTTCGCCGGCCGGAAGGGAAAGGGTTTCTTTGTCCGACCTGACCCGGGCCTGGCGTGCGTCGCGAATGGCGTACTCGACGCGATAGTCTCCGGAATCGGCGGGCTGACGGTAGATCTCGAAATACAAGTAGATGTTATCCTCGGGGCCGAAGACGCCGTCCGTCCTCGGGATCACCTTGCTTTTTCCGAATGTGAAAGGCATCCTCGCGGCGTCGGATTTCCCGGTCGCGGCTTCAAGGGAAAGGGGAACGGTCCGTCCGGCCAGGAGCAGCGGCGTCGAGCGCCCGGTCCCCGGCAGAGAGACGGGGATGTCCTTTTCCCCGACCCGGCTGCTGACATAATCCCGGAGGAGGATGTTGACGGTGTATTCCCCGGGGACGAGGAGCTGGGAGAAAGCGTAGACGAGGCCGTAGCCCTTCTTGGCCTCCATTTCGGCTTCGGTGAGTTCGAGACTGAGCTGGTCGTTGAACTGGGCGACGACATTCCGTTCACGGTCGCGGACGGTCACGAAGACGTCGGCGCGGCCGTAGACCTTCTCTCCGGACCTCTCGAAGGTCAGGTCCGCCGGGGAAACGCTGAGAGCGACGTCGTAGTAGAAGTTACCCCGCCCGTCCTCGGAGTTGAACCCGCCGGCCTCGAAGGGCAGCTTCTCCAATGAGACGGTGGTCGTCACCCGGGGTTTTTCGGAGGGACGCAGGACGTCGAAGGCCGCCGGGTCCCTGAGCGTGGCCAAGATCCGCTCGGATTCAAGCTGGTCCGTGCCGGCCGTGACGCTCTGGGTGGCCATGAGGAAATCGATGCCCATATAGCTGCGGATGAGGTTCCGGAGCTGCGAGTCGTTGCCAGATCCGAAGTCGTAGTGACGCTGGGGGACGAGGTACTCGAGACCGTCGAAGAGCGGGCTGTAGAGCCGAAATGGCCCGACGCCCCATTGCTTGAAGAACAGCAGCCTCAGCGAGTTCGGGAATCCGGGAAGGCTCAGGTTCGTGTAGTTCCAGACCTCGCAGGGGAAGACGATCTTGCCCGAGGTCTCGTTGTCGATCGTGTCCGGGGGGCCGAGGAGGATGAATATGCGGCCACGATCGGTGTGAACGCCGTACTTGCTTTTCGCCTCGTCTAGGCGGCGGTAGTGCTCGTCCTTGAACTCGTTGGCCGCGGTCACGGGGAGATGGTCGCGCCGGGACCAAAAGGCGTTGATGAACG